>NZ_JBDNIJ010000012.1:0-1803 GCF_041688325.1 Ilumatobacter sp. | reverse complement strand
TGGACTTCGGCTTGGTCGTCGGCGAGCACGACTCGGCCGTGGTCGAGATAGGCCTGCCAGAACGCCTGAATGTCGCCGTTGCGGAGGTGGTCGAGGGCGGGGTGTTCCCATTCGTGGCGTTGGCGACGGTTGATCGTGAGTTCGCAGCGCTGGTCTTGGACCGCTCGCAGTAGGGCGGCAAATGAGCCGCCCGCTTCGATCTCGGGGAGTTGGTGGTGGTCGCCCACGACGATCACTTTCGCTCCGGCGCGGCGGGCGTTGGTGATGACGTGGTGGAAGTTGAACGTGCCGATCATGCCTGCTTCGTCGAGCACCACAACGGACCGGTCGTTGAGGTCGTTGACGTTGAGTCGTTGGATCGTGACGGAGTCAATCCCGGCGCCTTCGCAGAGTTCTCGTGCTGCTCGACCGGTCGGACATGCACCGACGACGTTGTAGCCGGCGGCCTCGAACACCTCGCGGACTGCGTTCATCGTGTACGTCTTGCCGGTGCCGGCTTTGCCGACGACGGCTTCGACGGCGAGGCCTTGGGTGGTGAGGCGTCGGACGGTGTCGGCCTGGTCTGGGCCGAGCGTGGTGTTGATGTTGGCAATGTAGTGCTCGACGAATCCCGGGTCGACGACACCTGCAGTGAGCGTTGGGTCGGGGGTGAATAGGGCGGTGAGTTCGGCTTCTTTGTTGATCAGTGTGCGGGTGGTCCAGCGTTGCTCCCACGCGACGTGGTGCTCTGATTCTTGTGGGAGCGGGACGAGTTCTCGGTGTGCGAGCACGGCATCGGTGAGCCGCTCGAGAAGGCGTGCCGAGCCGGTGCCGCCGAGCTGATCGGCAACAGCGTTCTGGACACCGAGCCGGTTCACGATGGCGTCGGTTTCAGGAAGCTTGTGGCCAATACGAGTAGCGAACTGGTCAATCGTGAGCTGCTCGTGGGCGATCGTGCCGTGATATTTGCTGTGCGTCTGGATCGAGATGATCGAGTCTTTGGCGAGCACACCGTCGGCGGTTCGGGTCGCGAAGTCGCGTGACGCTGGATTTGCTGAATCGAGCAGATGGTTGATGTCGTCGGGTCCGTAGCCGATGCTCTTGGCCTCTGCGAGCCAGAGGGCGTCGAGGGTTTCCTGGTCGATGTCGTGCTTGGCGGTGCGCGTGTCGAGCGCCGCCACACCAGCTGCCGCGGGACCGGACTTGCCGGTGCGGGCAAGTTCGGTTTCGATCTCGGCGCGCCGCTTCGAGAATTGGCGACACACCGTGTCGGGGATGCCAATGATGTCGGCCAGACCCTTGTGGACCTCGGTCCATTCGACGCCGAGACGCTGAGACAACTCGTTGCGCAGCACCGACTGATACACCGTTCCGGCGGCGATCTTGGACTTGAAGATCGCTTGCCCGTCGAGCGCAGACCATTTGCCGTCGGGGCCTTTGGTCATGTTAGCGATCAGGACGTGGGAGTGGAGTTGCGGGTCGCCTTGGCGGCTCGTGCGATGCCGGAACTGGGCTGCGATGAACCCCACACCCCGAAGCCGGCGGGTGCCCCACTTGTCGAACTCGGACGTCTTGTCGGGGTGGGTGTTGGACCCGCGCCGCACGAAACACGCTTCGCGTTCAAGCCAGCCCAGCGCTTCAGCGACCGCGAGATCGGTTGCTTCGACGACCTGGGCACGCACGAGCGGATCCCCGAGCGCATACAGAATCGACACCGATTTGGGTGCGGAGAACGTCAGATCGAAACCGGGAACACGATTCTTGAACGTCCGAACCTGCGTGTTGTTCGGTGTCAGACCGGTGCCCGGGGCGAGCCCCGCGAGC
>NZ_JBDNIJ010000399.1:0-1118 GCF_041688325.1 Ilumatobacter sp. | reverse complement strand
TCTTGTAGTTCGTCGACGCAGACATGTTCGATTCGTTCCAGGAATTCTCCGAAGTCGTCGATTCGAGAGATCGCTTCTTCGATCCGCCCGTCGAAGGACGACTCTTTCCATTCGCCTTCGGGGTCGATCTGCGCCAGCACGCGCGTGGCAAACGAATCGAACGTGATCGGAGCGACGCGGCCAGCGTCATCCCCTGTCGCACGCAGACGGCGAGTGAGCTCGCCGACCGCTGCGCGGCTGAAGCTAAGCGCCAGCACCCCGCCCGGCGACACGTCGTGGAAGTCAACGAGGTGGCCGATCCGGGCGACCAGGGTGTGGGTCTTGCCGGTTCCGGGGCCTGCCGTCACCAGCTGGCGCACGGTCGGCTCAGCCGATGCGACCGTCGTCTGTTCGTCGGTGAGACTCAATCATTGCTCCAGAGGTGGTTGAACGCCTCGAAGGCAAGACTTTCGCCGTAGGCAGCGAGGTTGTCCTCGACGTTGACGATGAGGCAGAGCTCTTTGCCGCCGTTGAGCGGGCCTCGAAGACCTCGGCCGATCATCTGCTGGTACAGGTTCGGGCTGAATGTTGGGCGGGCCACGTAGACGGCGCTCACAGCGGGAGCGTCGAAACCTTCGGTGAGGACGCCGTAGTTGGTCAGCACTCGAACCTCGCCCTGACGGAATTGTTCGATGTAGTGCTGTCTGGCGCCCCGGTCGGTTCGTGCCGAGATGGCCCGGCTCGGCATCCCTTCGATCGACAGGAGCCCGGCCATCAGCTCCGCGTGGTTCACGGAGGCTGCGAACAGCAGAACGGTGAAGTGGTCGGGTAGCCCGAGGATGGATTCCAGGATTTTTTGGTTGCGACTCTTGTCCTCGCCGAGTCGTTCGAGAACTGCAGCGGGCAGGCGGGTTGTCTGTTGCAGCGTCGCGAGTTCGTCGGCGGTCAACGAGATGTCCGATCCGGCGAGTAACCGGTGCTCAACGCGTGCCAAGACTCCCATGTCCTGCAGTGTTCCATAGGGGTCGTCATCGAAGCCGTCGAGTCGACGGCCGTCGAACCGGTTGACCAGCCGGACAGTCTCGGTCTCCGACGTGCCCCGGTAGGGCGTGGCTGTCAGACCGATGAATGGGACTCGT
>NZ_JBDNIJ010000398.1:0-3214 GCF_041688325.1 Ilumatobacter sp. | reverse complement strand
CTTCACCATGACAGAGGTGGCCGCTTTCCATTCAGGAAGTGCACCAATGCCCAGGCACGCTCGGTTGTGTACCCGAACGTAGATCCGTCAACCGTCAACCGTCAACCGTCAACCGTCAACCGTCAACCGTCAACCGTCACGTACGGAAATGTTCAAAGGGGCCCGGACACGACAGCCTCGCAAAAGGCCCGGCACAAGATCCGACCACAAACAACCCAACAAACCACACATAACCGGCGAAGTCGTGCGCTCCCAGCGACTCGGACCCCGCTCCATAATCACGCGAGCCGGACACGCTCGACACCGTCCGATATCCTCACATCTGATCGGGTAGGCGTTGAACGCGTTTGGCCCAATGGCGCCCATATCAACACGGCTACCTCTCGGGCCCTCGACTCGGTCGACGCGTGAGTTGCTGAAGCCGTCGCATTGCTGATGCGACACGGTCGCTGTCGGCATCGGACTGTGGAACCACTCCCCCGTCAAGCGATCGCAGCGGACTGCTTGATTGCCCTGAGAGCGCACGGAGATCTCGACGCCGAGCGATGGCGCTGGTGTTCTCCGCTTCTCGATCGAGGGCTGCAGCGACCGCACCTCCTGGCGTCCAGTTGTCGGCACTCTGGTGCGGTCCGTGTGAGTCGGGGTCGAAGGCCGGCGGTGCGACGTGGATGTGGTTGCCGCTGCGACCTCGGGTCATTCCGACGTAGAGCTGTTTGGCGTTCGTGCGCTCATCGATGATGAGGTGTGCTTCGTCGACGGTGGAGCCTTGGGCCCGATTGATGGTCGAGGCGTAGTCGACCGTCAGGTTGCCTGCTGCGATGTAGTCGGCGGGGATTGCGTGACGGAGTCCGTTGTCGATATTGGTGAGGTACAGCTCGTCTTCCGTGCCGGCGATGACGGTCCATCGGTCACCGTTGCGGACCCACTCTTCATCGTCAGGCCCGTAGGTGAGTGTCCGGTTGTTGGCTCGCGTGACGACAGGTTGGCCGGGGTGAAAGACGTGGCCGCCGATCTCGATCCGTTCATCGGGGTCGAGCCAGCCCGCTTGAACGAGCCGGTCGGTCAGGGTGGCGTTCAGTTCGTCGACGACCCTGTTGGTCGGCGCCATCACCAACACATTGCGGCCCTCGACGATCCCCGCGAATGCTTCGTCGGCCACAGCTTCGATTGCTGCGACCAGGTCGCCGTGGCCGTGGATGCGACCGTGTTGTTTGTAGATGTCGACAACGTTCGGGTCGCCGTTACGAAGGCCGAGTGAGGCGGCGGCCTCCCAGGGGTGCTCGAAGCGATGCAGGGTGTCGAGTTCGACCGTGACGACCTCGGGGTCGTTGACGAGTTCGGCGAACATGCCGCCGGCATCGACCGAGCCGAGCTGTCGGTGATCGCCGACGAGGATCGTCCGCCAGTTCTTGCGCCGAGCGATCTCTGCGTACTCGTGGAGGAGCCGTGTGTCGACCATGCCTGCTTCGTCGATGATCACCACTGATCCCGTCGGCAAGTCCCAGACTCCGCTCGGCGGGCCCTGGCCGCGTTGCTGTTTGGTCGTGTGCTCGTCGACGAGCTTGTGCAACGTGTCCGACCTGACACCGGCACCATCTCGAAGTTCCTGGGCCGCCGTCGCTGACGGCGCGACACCGAAGACCTCAACACCGACCGCCGTCCACGCGGCCACCGCTGCAGCGAGCATCCGGGTCTTGCCCGTCCCCGCCGGGCCGACCACCGTGATGACCGGACGAGGCTCGGTGAGCATCACCGCCACCGCTGCCGCTTGGGAATCATCGAGACCCTCAACCGTTGCAGCATCGACGGTCACGGCCCGATGACGACCAACGTCGCTCGATTGCGCCCAGTCGACGATCTCGACCTCTCGCAGCAGATGTCGGCTCGTCGTGTACCGCACCGCAGACGGCGGCATGCGCACGGGTCGGCCATCCGAGGCGCGCACCATGTCACCTGGCTCGGCAGCCGGTGTGAGGTCGACGACACCAACAGATGCCATTGCCTCGCCACGAACTTCTTCGATCGTCGCCGCAATCGTGACCGGATCGGGCCCGGTGACGCGCATCGCGATCTGTTCGATCAACTGCGGTTCGGCCCACTCAGCATGTTTGGTCTCGACTGCTTCGAGCACCTCATCGATCGACGGCCGGGCCACCTCGGCTTGTTGCGATGAATTGGACAGCGTGCTTGCGAGCATCTGATCGACATCGACCAACTCGTTCGCCCGTGCCCTCCAGCGGTCACGAAGTGTTGATGTCGCCAGCCCGGCATCGGCAGGCTTCGCGCCACGCGTGGCGAGCGTGATTGTCTTGTGCGCCTTGCCGACCTCGGCCGGCGTCGGGTCGCGACCTTCGCGCTCAACGAAGCCCGCAACCCACTGCTCGACCCCCGACTCGATGTCGAGCGTGCGCGTCGAGAACTCGACCAGCACCGTGTCATCGATTCCGACGATGTCGGCCTGGCCGTTCGCGTCGATCTCGCCGAACTCCACGCCCAACGACCCGTTCAAGCCAGCCCGCAAATGCGTCTGGTACTCGACGCCGGCCGCCTTTGCCTGTCGATACAGACCGCGTGCGTCGAGCGTGCGCCACTGACCATCGGACACGGTCCGCACCGCATTCGAGATGAGTACGTGATCGTGGAGCTGCGGATCGAGGGCTCTGCTTGTCCGATGCCGATAACGGATGCCGAACACACCGTCGGTATCCACGACCGCGGCGCCGGCGTGACCAGTCCGCGTGTACGCAATCCGCGGCGACACCGACGCGACCGCCTGCACGACAGCCGCTGTGTGAGCATCCTCGACCGCAGCCACCACATCGTGGTCACCGAGCGCGTAGAGCACACTCACCGACTTCGGTGCCGAGAACGTCAGGTCGAACGCTGTCACCGATCGCTCCGTCACCGTCGTTCGACCGAGCTGCGTGCCGTCGGGAGCACACTTTGCTTCCAACAGCAGTCCGGCGTCAACGGCAGTCGCCAGACTTCCGGCGACAGCACCCACCAGATCCGACCGACCAATCCAACGCCCCGGCGCCTCGCCGTCGCCGGCGTAGTAGTCCTCCACCCCGGCAACGACCGCTGACTGGTAGTAGCCCGCGTTTCCGGGCCCGACTTTGCCGACGCTCAACATGGCACGACCCGCGCCCGAACACCCAGGTGCAAATGTCTGAACCCACTTCTCCGGGCCGGGCCACGGCGGGCCCTCCCCCCG
>NZ_JBDNIJ010000079.1:0-4234 GCF_041688325.1 Ilumatobacter sp. | reverse complement strand
TGTTCCCATATTGGCTCGTGTCATGGAGTACCTCCAGGAGAAGGTCGTTGACCACGCGCAGCAGCGGCGCAGCCAGATCCGTCGTGACTTCTCTCGGACGTTCGCGGCCCGCCAACATTGTCTCGAAGAACCTTGTAGCGGCAGCAACGTTGCGTCGCTTCGACACTGAAACCTCAATGACCTGGCCGTGCTGATCGACGGCTCGATACACGTACCGCCACACGCCACCGACGCGGACGTAGGTCTCATCGACGAACCAGCGATCACCGACACTGTGACGGCGCGGCCGAGCCGCCTCGATGATCAGCGGAGTGAAGCGTTGCACCCAGCGGTCGATCGTGACGTGATCGACGTCGATGCCGCGTTCGGCCAGGAGCTCTTCGACATCGCGGTAGGACGGCCGTAGCGGAGGTACCAGCGCACCGCCAACAAGACCACGTCGGGCGGGAACCGGAAGCCCGCAAACGACAGAGACTCAGAGTGGCGACATCGACGAGGAATCACCCGGGCACGCTACGGATCAGGTCCCGGATCGGAGGGCTTCGACAGGTTCGAGACGCGCTGCCCTCAATGCTGGATACAGGCCGGACACGAGTCCGATCGCAGCGCCGATGACTGGGGCGGCAAAGGGCGCTGCCGGGTCCAACACGGGTGTCCATGTCTGGTGAGCAGAGACTGCGATGACGACGAGGCTGCCGCCACTCGCTCCGAGGATTCCTCCAACGAATCCCATGGTTGCGCTCTCGAGCAGGAACTGTTGGGCGATGTGCCATCGCGACGCGCCGATGGCTCGGCGTAGCCCGATTTCGCCGGTGCGTTCGATGACCGAGACGAGCGTGACGTTCGCGATGCCGATTGCACCGACGAGCAACGAGACGCCGCCAAGGATGAGGAACAGGACATCGAGGTCGCTCTGGACGTTGTCCTTTACTCGCTGCGGCTCGGGCGGCGATGCGATCTTGAGCACCGCTGGATCGTCGGGTCGGAGAGCGAGCGGTGCCTGCTGGGAGATGAGCGAGGCTGCGCCGATGTCGGTTTCGATGACGACCTCCTCAGGGCTGACCAGTCCGAACTCGTGCTGTGCGGTTCCTTCCGGGATGATGATCGCGCCGAGCACATTGGCCTGCCGGCCGACGTCGTCGATGATGCCGATGATGAGGTAGATGTCATCACCGATCGCGATGGCCGGGAGTTGGGCGACGTCGTTGATCCCGAGTCGGATTGCAGCTCCGGGTCCGAGCACCGCGACTCGGTCGCCGCGCAACGAGTGCCCGTCGTCGGGTAGCCGACCGGTCTTCATCGTCGTTCGCATGGCGTCGAACACGCCAGGAGACGCGGCAAAGACCCCCATGGTGAACTGGGTCTGGCCCTGCGGATCGCGTACCGGAGAGGTGCGCACAAACGCGTCTCCGATGTCGACACTGCTCAGCGTCCCAGCGGCGACGACTCCGTTCAGTCGTTCCATGCGAGCCGCCGAGTCCCACGGAAGCGCATCAGCCACTGGCCCGTCGGGCCCCGGCTTAGCGCTGACAACGATTTCGGTCGCAGCGAGTTCGTCGAACCTACCAACGATGCGGTTGCCGGCCGTTCGTGAGAGTCCAAGCGTCGCGACGAGTGCAGCGAGTCCGATGACCGTCCCGAGCACGGTCAACACCATGCGTCCCGGCCGAGCGAACAGGCCGGCGAGGGCCTCGTTGCCGAGGTCACGGAATCCGAGTTTGGGAGGCGCCACGAGCGGGTTTTGAGCGAGCTTCGTCCGCTTTCGCCGAATTGAGACTCGCTGGGCAACTCCCGCCAGATCACGGCGCAAGCGGTCAAACAGTTGCATGGATCTCCAGCAATCGTCCATCGGTCATCCGAACCTGGCGGTGGGCGCGTTCGGCGACCTCGTGTTCGTGGGTGATCATCACGACCGTTTGACCGTGCTCGTTCAGCCCAGCGAACAGCTCGAGGATCGACTCGGTCGTGGTCGAGTCGAGGTTTCCGGTCGGTTCGTCGCAGAGCAGCATGCCGGGTGCGCCCATCACAGCGCGGGCAATCGCAACCCGTTGCCGTTCGCCGCCGGACAGCTTGGTCGGCAAGTACTCCATCCGATGCCCCAACCCGACCTGTTCGAGCGCCATCGCTGCCCGTTCGCGTCGGTCGCCGCCTGCGTCCTTGCGATAGATCTCCGCGAGCATCACGTTCTCGATCACCGTCCGATGGGCCATCAGGTGAAACGACTGAAACACGAATCCGATGCCTCGCGATCGAAGGCCGGCACGCTGCTTATCGCTCAGCGCTGCGACGTCGACACCGTCGAAGAGGTACGTGCCGCTCGTCTGGCGGTCGAGGCACCCCAAGACGTTGAGCAACGTCGACTTGCCCGACCCCGATGGCCCGACGATTGCGAGCCAATCCCCCGGTTGCACCAGGAGGTCGACGTCGATGAGAGCGTCGACGGGTGGGTCGGTGCCGAATCGACGTCCGAGTCCCTCGATCTCGATAAGTGGGTGCGTCGCCGCGGGCACCCTCGGTATCTCAAGCATGTCAGCCACCGGTGGCCACCGGCACCTCTGTCGCAACCGGTGGCGTAATCGCTGCCGCAACGGTCGTGGGCGTGACGTCTGCCGCGGGCGCGACCGGACCGTCGAATCCGACGACAACGAGATCGCCGATGTCGAGCGTCCCACCGATCGGCGTGATGCCGACATAGCCCTTGGCCGACAGACCCGGTTCGACCGCAACGAATTCCAGAGCGCCGCCAACCGATTTCTGCACTCGGGATGAACCGTCGGCCGTCATCGAAAGCGCGCTGACCGGCACGGCGCGCACTGCGCCGCCAGACGATTCGACCGGGATCGTGATGCGAACAGAGGAACCGACGAGCCCAGGCGGAGCCTCGTCGACGAGGATCTCGAAGTAGACGTGGAAGCCGTCGACGCCATCGGTGCCTGGGGTTGCGGCGAGTCGTGAGACCGTGCCGGTCGCGTTGATGCCCAGCAGCGGTTCGTCGAGAACGACCGACATGCCCTCCGCGATGAGCGGCACCTCCTCGAGCGGCAAGGAGGAATCGATCGCGACGACCGAATTCGTGACTGCGAGCACTGGGCCCGCCGCTGGCTCGCCGGTCGCGCCGATTGCCTCGGCGACTC
The DNA here is from genome assembly GCF_041688325.1 of Ilumatobacter sp. Classification (GTDB taxonomy): domain Bacteria; phylum Actinomycetota; class Acidimicrobiia; order Acidimicrobiales; family Ilumatobacteraceae; genus Ilumatobacter_A. The sequence continues at coordinate 1,100 of NZ_JBDNIJ010000079.1, read as the reverse complement.
GCACAGGAGCGTTGGCGACGAAGACCAACTCGTCAGCTGGCACCAGCGTTCCGCTCCGCAGTTTCAGGATGTCGAGTTCGAGCGCAACAGCAGCAGCCTGCTCGGTACGCGTCGCCAGTGACGCGCCCGCATTCTCCGCAACGGTTTGAGCTGCAGCAACTTGGGCAGCCGCAGCGGCGATCTCAGCTTGCAGCGATCCGCTCGAGGCAGCAGCGAGTGCCTGCTCGCCAGCCAGCCTCGTCGACTCCAGGTTCAGAACCGCAAGGTCGAGGTCAGCTTGGGCAACTCGAACCTCAGCAGCTGATCCGTGAGCAGGCGCGAGCAAAACATCGAGCATTGCTTGTTTTCCGGCGACATCGTCTTGCCCAGCGAGGTTGGCTGCGACGGCTTCGGACTCTGCGGTGACCAAATCTTTAGGTGCAACATCGACTGCTTGCTGCGCAGTCGACACGGCCTGGACTCCGGTGAGTCGGACCGTTTCGACAGCTGCTTGCGCGAACGTCAGTTCACGACGCAGCGCGTCGACCTTGGCCGGACCTACTGCCAGCTCGGCGAGCAGCGTACCGAGCGCTGTCTGTTTGTTGATGAGGTCAGCTTGCGCGCCAAGGTTGGCAGCGTCGGCTTCGGACTGAGCGATGATCAAATCTTCCGGCGCAGCGTTCTGGGCAGCCGCGACCGCGCGGACTCCGGTGAGCCGGACCGTTTCGACAGCTGCTTGCGCGAACGTCAGTTCACGACGCAGCGCGTCGACCTTGGCCGGACCTACTGCCAGCTCAGCGAGCAGCGTACCGAGCGCTGTCTGTTTGTTGATGAGGTCAGCTTGCGCGCCAAGGTTGGCAGCGACGGCTTCGGACCGGGCAAGCGTCAGGCTGACGGAAGCATCAACGACGGCCCGCTTCGCCGCGGCCACGGCACGCAGACCCGCGCTCCGGATCGGTTCGACCGCCGCCTGTGTACGGGTCAGATCGCGCTTGGCGGCGTCGATTTCAGCAGCCGAAGCCGGCGTTCCTGACTTCACTTGATCGACGACGGCCTGTTTCGCATCGACCTCCAACTGAGCTCTCCTGTTCGTAGCAGCCCCCTTTCGGCGCACCGCGTCG
>NZ_JBDNIJ010000078.1:0-12703 GCF_041688325.1 Ilumatobacter sp. | reverse complement strand
TGGTGGCGGGGGTAGGATTTGAACCTACGACCTTCGGGTTATGAGCCCGACGAGCTACCGAACTGCTCCACCCCGCGGCGAACAGTGATGCCATGATAGAGCCGTCGCGATGCGAACACAACCGGCTTCTTCAGAACGATGCCGCGGACGGCCTGGGGCGGGCAGGGCGAGCCCCTGCGGGGTGCTGTGAGCACCGCCCAACAAGCCCTCAGCGCCAACTGAACAGATACGTTGCGCCCGTGACCGCAGTAATAGAAACCAGCGCCGGCGCAGCCGCTGCAAGCGAGGCCCCACGTGGGTTGCTCGGCGCAGGCATTGCCGTCACCGCGTGGTCGACCGGAACAATCCTCGCGAAGTACCTCGACATGGACGCGTTGGCGATCGGTACCTACCGGTTCTTCGTCTTCTTTATCGGCCTCACCTTCTACATGCGTGCCCGCGGCGTGCCGTTCAGGGTGCAGATCATTCGCAAGTCGATGTGGGGTGGCATCGCACTCGGTGCCGACATCGTGTTCTTCTTCTCAGCTGTCAAAGCAACGAGCGTCGTCAACGCCACGACCATTGGCTCCCTGCAACCGATCTTGGTGGGCGTGATCGCGGCCCGCTTCTTCGGCGAGAAAATCCGACCACGCGACGCCCTCTGGTCACTCGTCGCCCTCGCTGGAGCGTTCGTGGTCGTCACCAGCGCAACAACGGACGACGTCACCAGCTTGCGGGGCGACCTGCTCGCCGTTGGCGCCATGTTCTCGTGGAGCGCGTATTTCATCGCATCGAAGAAGTCCCGTTCGACGATGACATCGACCGAGTTCACCGCAGGCACCTCGATCTGGACGGCAGCGATTTGCCTCGTGATCGGGCTCCCCCTCGGACAGGACCTATCGTGGCCGAACGCCTCCAATTGGGGCTGGCTGATCCTGATGATCATCGGCTCCGGCATCGTCGGCCATTCTCTGATGAACTGGTCGCTCCAGCGGATTCCTCTCTGGGTCGGGTCGACGTTCACGCTCTTCATCCCCGTCGCCTCCGCCACACTCGCGTGGATCATCCTCGGTGAGGCCGTCACAGCGTTGCAAGGCATCGCGATGGCCTGCGTGATCGGTGCGTTGGCAATGATCGTGCGCGGCCAAACCAAGCCTGCGGTCAAAGCTGCATCCGAAGCCGCTGCATGATCGCCCTCGCCGGCACCGAAGTCCTCGGTTACGCGGCGTCGGCGATAGTCGTCACGTCGCTCACGATGAGTTCGGTTGTCCGCCTGCGGCTGCTTTCGTTCTGCGGCTCGATCACGTTTTTCACCTACGGCTTCCTGATCGAGTCGACGCCGATCATGGTGACAAACATCGCCATCGCCGCGATCAACATCTGGTTCCTGACCAAAGAGTTCCGCTCCGGAGCCATCGATCTCGGCGTGTCCGACATCCCGGCCGATTCACCGTTCCTCCTCGACTTCATCCGCTTTCACACGAGCGACATCGGCACCTTCCAGCCCGACTTCGCCATGCCCGTCGGCGATGACGTCTTGGCCCTCGTCCTCACTCGCGACGGATTGCCCGCCGGCGTGCTCATCGGCCATCAAAACGGCGACACGCTCACCGTCGACCTCGACTATGTGCTCGCCGCCTACCGGGACTCGCGGCTCGGCGACTGGCTCTACGGACGCGGGTCGAACGTGTTCCGCCAGCATGGCATCACGCAGCTTCGAGCCGAGGCGACCACCGACATCCACGATCGGTATTTGCACCGCATGGGTTTCAAACCCACGTCAGCCGGCGACCCCGGCGACTTCGTTCTCGTCCTCTGAAACGATTCGCCCGATGCGCCCGGCTCGCGGACGACTATCCGACAACCGGGACGGTCTTCATAGCTTCGGCGATGGCTTCGTCAGGTAGTTCGTAATCGACCATGTCGCCCGACAGGTATTTTTCGTAGCTGGCCAGGTCGAGATGGCCGTGCCCACACAGAGCCGTGAGGATGACCTTCTCTTCACCGCTCTCCTTGCATGCCAGCGCCTCGCGCACCGCAGCAGCGATGGCATGCGTCGGCTCGGGGGCCGGGATAATGCCCTCAGCTTTGGCGAAATCGAGGGCGGCGGCGAAGCACTCACGCTGCGGAATCGAGATCGCCTCGACGAGCCCTTCGTTGTACACATGCGAAACGAGCGGCGCCATGCCGTGGTAGCGCAGGCCACCCGCATGGATCGGCTCCGGCACGAAGCTATGGCCGAGCGTGTGCATCTTCATCAACGGTGTCATGCCAGCGCTGTCTCCGAAGTCGTAGCGGTACTCGCCCTTGGTCAGCGTCGGGCACGCCGCCGGCTCCACGCAGCGGATGATCGGGTTCATCCTGCCTGCGAGCTTTTCGCGCAGGAACGGGAACGCCAGGCCACCGAAGTTCGAACCGCCACCAGTGCAGCCAACGAGCACGTCGGGCACCTCTTCGACCTTGGCGAGTTGCAGCAGGGCCTCTTCACCAATGATTGTTTGGTGCATCAACACGTGGTTGAGCACGGAGCCGAGCGCGTAGCGGGCGTTGGGATCTTCCAGACACATCGCCACCGCTTCGGAAATGGCGATTCCGAGCGAGCCCGTGTGGTCGGGGTTCTCGGCAAGCAGCGACCGGCCAAATGCGGTCAGATTTGACGGAGACGAGTGCAGGGTGGCGCCCCAGATCTCCATCATTGTCTTGCGGTGCGGCTTCTGCTTGTACGACGCAGCAACCTGCCAGATCTCGCACTCCATCCCGTACTGGGCAGTGGCGAAGGCGAGCGCCGAACCCCACTGGCCTGCGCCGGTTTCGGTCGTGAGCTTCGTGATGCCCTCTTGATGGTTGTAATACGCCTGCGGCACCGCCGTGTTGGGCTTGTGCGAACCGGCCGGGCTGACACCCTCGTACTTGTAATAGATGCGTGCCGGAGTGTCGAGCATCGCTTCGAGGCGCTTCGCACGGAACAGCGGACTGGGACGCCACAGCCTGTAGACATCGAGAACACCGCCAGGAATGTCGATGTAACGCTCGGTCGACACCTCTTGCTCGATGAGCGCCATCGGGAACAGCGGCGCGAAATCTTCAGGGCCGGCCGGCTGATGCGTACCCGGATGGAGCGCCGGAGGCGGCGGCGTCGGCAGGTCAGCAACGATGTTGTACCACTGGGTCGGCATTTGCGATTCTTCGAGAAGGATCTTGTTCGGAGTGTCTTTGCCAGCCATGACCCAACAGTAGTCAGCTAGATTTTGGTTTGGCCCATGGGACTCTTCCGAAAAAAAAACGACGAACCGAATCAGATCGACATTCTTCGTGCCGAACTCGTTGACCTCAAACAGCGACTCGATGCGTCCGATCAGCAGAAGGCCGAGCTGCTCTCGATGGTCGACACCGTCGATCAGACGAACTCGTTGCTGTACCAGCGGGTCGATTCCCTCGATGTGGTCAGCGCACATCTCGACCGGCGAGTCGGCGAAGTCGACGCCCGAGTTGGCGACGCCACACAGCGCATCGGCGCCGTCGATGATCGGGTCAGCCAGGTCGGCCAGCAGGTCGGCGAAGTCGGCCATCGTTTCGGTGCGGTCACCGAACTCTCCGATCAGGTTCGTGCACTCGCCGACCGGCTCGAGGTCGAGTCGAAGAAGGTTCCGCCGCTCCCACGACCGGACCTCCGCATCAACGCACTCCTCGCCCGCATCGACCAACTGGCCGGTTCGGTCACCGACCACAACGGACGCATCGACCAACTCGCCGGTTCGATCACTGATCACAACGGACGCATCAATGCCGCTCAAGCAGCCTTGAGCGACGCCGACGTTGCACGCGTCGAAAGCGAACAGGCTCGCGCCACCGAACTCGCCGAGCTCGCCGATCAACTCCGCGCCGCAGCCGCAACCACAGCCATTCCGAACGACGCCAACACCACGAGCGCTGCCGACGTCCAGGCCGTACAGGATCAGGTCAGCGAAATGGCCGAGAAAATGTCGGCGCTCGACAACCGAATGAACAAGGTGTCGCTCGAATTGGCCAACCAGCTGACCGAGTTGAGTAACGACCTCGATGTGCTTCTCGATCAGGCCGATACCGACAAAGAGCCGTCAGCCGACGACGCTGTCGCCGCGAACGAACTCGTCACAGAAGCAATCGGGTCAGTCCAGCGCAGCACCGAGAAGCTCGCTGCCGAGCAGGCCCGCTACGAGATCCAGTTCCGCGCCGACCTCGCCGAACTGGCCGAGCTGTTCCGCCGCCCACTGATCTCCAACCGACGCTTACCCGAACAATAAGGTCCGAGACTCACCGCTCGGCGCAAGCGGCGTGAGGCGATGAGAGTTCCGCCGACCCAGCCTGTCCGAGACCCACCGCTCGGATGACTTGGCCGAGAGGGGTCAGCCGGCTTCGAGGATGGCGAGTGCATCGGCGAGGCGAGCACGGGCTTCTTCGACCTTTGCCTGGTACCCACCGAGGTCACCGATGGCGAGTGCGTCATCGGCTTCGTCGAAGAGCGAGTCGGCAAGCGTCAACAGCTCTGCAGCGTCGACGGGCAGCCCAGATACATCGATGCCGCCGTCCTCGACTGGGACGACCGGAACAACATCGCTGGGTTCGGTCGGAACGCCGAGGACGTCACCGACATCACCTTCGAAGCCGGGGAACAGCCGTCGGACCCCTTCGGTGATCGTGCTTGCCAGCACCGAGTTGTTGCCGTTCGAGACAATGACGAAGCGGAACTCACTGACAGAGCGAACTGTGCCGGTCTCCTGCGGAACTGCGACGTAGTACGGCCTCACCCAGATCAGACCGTCGCCGACGGGAACTAATTGGAGGTCACCGAAGCGCACCTTGGTGCCGCCAGCATCCTGGTTGTCGAGTGTGATGCGGTCAGAGATTTCCGACTGTGACTCGGCGTTGCCTGCCACACGGAGCGGCCCGTCAGGAAGCTGACCGTTGCGTTCCTGCACGACGTACGTAGTCAGCTGGCCATATGTATCAGGGTCGCTCGACGCCGTCATGTACGCCTGCAACTGGGTACGGGTGTCCCCCGTCGAGAACGGCACGAATGGGCGAAGGATGACGAATTCTTCCTTGCGCTCCTCCCCGGGCTTACTGGTGTCAAAGACCGTGTAATACGGAGTGAAGCGTTCGGCGTTCGACTCGGTGGCGAATGTGTTGGCGGCCGCAGAAGGAGCTTCCGTGGCGGCATCGGTGGTCGTCCGCGTGTTGTTCGCCGGCGTTGCGCTGGGGGCCTGAGCCACCGACCACGCGTTGCCGTCGCGCTGGAAGAACAGCGCCGGGTCGAGCCGGTACTTCGAGTACACATCGGTCTGGATGCGGAACAGATCTTCCGGATAGCGAAGGTGTTCCCGAATCACCTGAGGCATTTCGTCGCCAGGAGTGAACAGGTCAGGGAACGCGCTCTGCCACGCCTTGAGGATCGGGTCCACGTCGTCGACGATGTAGAAGGTGACGTCGCCTGTGTACGCATCGACAACAACCTTGACGCTGTTGCGGACGTAGTTGTCGCTGTTGGACAGCCCGGACTGCGGTGAGCGCTGCACGGCGCCAATGGACTGGGCATACGGGAAGCGTGACGAGGTCGTGTAGCCGTCGACCACCCACACTGCTTTACCGTCGACGGCGACCGGGTAGGGGTCAGCGTCATATGACAAGAAGGGCGCCAGCTTGTTGAGGCGGTCGATGACGTTGCGCACCCAGAGCATCTGGGAGTCGGCCTGGATTGCACCCGAGCCAACGACGTTGTAGTCGAGGAAGGCGAGGGCAAAGGCCGCACGGCGAGTGAACGAGTTCATTGCCACGCCCAGCTTGCCTTCGTACTTGTGAGGCTCATCACATTCGCGTTCACTCGATGCGGTGTTGGCAATGCCGTAGCCGCTCAGCGTCGGGCTGAAGTACAGCTCAGGGCGATCGAGTTCGAGCGTCCGGTAGTCGGGCCGCTGGTTCGATTGGACTTTGCTGGTCGGCGCCGCCACAAGGCCACACCCGCGAGTGTTGATCAGATGGATGCCCTGCCAGCTGCGGTTGGTGACACCACCGAGATCAAGCTCGCGGGCTGCGACGAGGACCTCTTCAACTTTGCCGTCGAGCTCGTAGCGGTCGACGTCGAGGTCTTCGATGCTCAGTCCAGCGACTTGGCCCTCGTCGACGAGGAAGCGGGTTTCCATTTCGGCCGGGCTGAGCAGGCGCACGTTGGTCAGCGGATCGATGTCAGCCTCGACTTCGGCAGCAGTGAGCGCGCCGAACTGCACTTCACGGATGTCGACGTTGGTCAGGCCGAGTGCTTCGCGGGTCGCATCGACATTGCGTCCGATGAACGGCGCTTCACGGGTTTCCTGGTTCGGATCCACAACGAGCGACTGGACAATGGCCGGATAGATCACACCGCCAACGATGGAGACGACCAGCCAGAGCGCCGAGGCGAGCAGCGGCAGACGCCACGAGTTGGTCTTGATCACCGACAGGTACAGGCCAGCGGTCAGGACGGCGATCAGGATCAGCAGCATGATCGCAGGAATCTGCGCATTAACAACCGAGTAGGTGGCACCGTCGACGATGCCCCGAGTGCTGTTGGTCAGCTCGTAACGATCCAGCCAGTAGTCGCCAGCCTTCAGCACGGCCAGGATGGCAAGAAGTACCGCCACGTGTGCCTTTGTTGCGTTGCGGATCACCGGGGCCGGTGAGACGAACACGACGCCACCGTTCAAGATGTGGGCTGCTGCGGTGAAGAGCAGGACAAGGACGACGGCGACGAACATCCAGTCGAGCAGGAACGTTAAGAAGGGCAGCTGGAAGACGTAGAAACCGACGTCGGCGCCGAACTGCGGGTCTGGCGTGCCAAACGACTTGGAGTTTCGGAAGAGCAGCCAGAGCTGCCACTGCGCCACAGCTGGCAGCGCGATCAAGACGGCGAGGATGAGGGCCGAAATATAGCGAACGAGGCGGAGTCGCTTGCCGAATACTTCGTGGAATCGTTCGACGTACGGATGCACATTGGCCGGGAACGACGTGGGCGCAAGTCGGTCTGCGATGAAGAGGTTGACGCAGGCCAGCACCGCAAAAAACAGAAAGAACATCGCGAACAGCGCGAATTTCGCACCGATCACACCCCAGAAGACATCCCCGCGATCGAGGGCGTCGTGCCAGAGATAGTCAACGTAGAAGCGAGCGATCGCACGCCCGAAGATCAAGACGAACATGAACAGTCCGCCGAGTGCAATCAGGATGCCACGGCCGGTAAACCGGCGTCGTGGGCGATCGACCGGAAGGTCTTGTGAGCGCCGCATTGGCGCAAAGATTATCGGTCAGCAGCCACCAACAGGCAGCGGCACCCTTGGTGGGCGGGAGCAAACAGGTCACCGGTCGGGAATTCGTCGCCTGCAGTGATGGCCCCAGCAAGCACATTGTCTTCGCAATCGGGGCACGCAGGGAAGCGCGGATCGGCTCCCCACATGATGGGCGTGTCGGGTGCAAAACCAGCGAGCACGCCACGGCCGTGGGCCCGACGCAAGACGTCATCGAGGCTCTCATCGATGTGTTGGGTCTTCCATTCGCGGTACACGGAACGGACCTTCTTGGTGACGACCGCATTGTCGCCGGCGCCTTCTGCGATGCAACGGGCGAGGCGATCACGCAACGGCCCGACCAGCCACTGCTCGACAGCGCCATTCGCAGCGCCAACCGATTCGGTCACGAGACCCTTACGCAGCTTGGTTGTGCCGTTTCTCGATGTGGCGCCACCGAGCTGGACGGCGCTCTCGAGATCGTCAGCGATGGCGGCGGTGTAGCGGGCGAGGTGTTCGCGCGCTGCCGGAATCATCTCGTCGAGTTCGTGCACCGACTCGCCGCGACGGAGCGCATCGAGGACGTCGTTCTGCTCGTCGGCGAGCGCCCGCTTCAACTTCTTCGCGCTCGACACAATTAAGGGCGTGACGACCTCGTCACGTTCGGCAAAACCAACGGCTGCTGCCTCGATTGCCGACTCGACATCAACTTCGTCGGTATCAACTTCAGCGACTTCAGCGACTTCAACAACTTCGATAATTTCGATAATTTCAGCGACTTCGACAACTTCAACAACTTCAACGTTTTTTTCGTCAGCTGCAGACTCGGTCTTTGTCGGCACGTCGGCCCGGATGCGAGCAAACAGATCGACAACGACATCGCGGTCATCGCGGTCGTCATCGCGGTCGTCGTCGTTCGGCTGAGCGACCTCAGCAACCTCAGCGACCTCAGCGACCTCAGCGATGTCAGCGACCTCAGCGATGTCAGCGACCTCAGCGATGTCAGCGATGTCAGCGATGTCAGCGATGTCAGCGATGTCGGTCTCGTCGGCCACTCCGTCGACGTCGACGATTGGTTCGCCGATGGCCTCTTCGACTGCGCTGTCGTTGTCCGTTGCTGACGCGGTGTCGTCTGCTGACGCGGTGTCGTCGGCTACCTCAACTTGAGCGTCTTCGGCGGGCTCCACGATGTCCTCAACGACACGGAGTACGCCAGCGCCGCTCGGGGCAGCCGGCGCACCTTCCTGGTCCGCTTCGAGCTCAGCGACAGGTGCCTCGGCAACCTCGACGTCGGCAAGAGCAACGACGGGCAGAGCAGCTGTCGCTGCGGGGCGGCGCGAGTTCGCGATCATGACGGGAAGCGGCCCGGTGGTCGGCGTGAGGTTCACGTATTCGTCAGGCTCACCGAGCGGCTGCATCTCGGCAACGACGTCGACGGCCACAAGGCGAGCCCGCTCAAAGGCCTGCATCAGACGGTCGCGGCCGTGGATGAGTTGTTCGATCTGTTCACGTGCCAGTTCTCGGCGACGTGCCAGTTCGCTCAGCACCCGCTCTCGGTAGGCACGGGCCTCATTGACCATCTCGCGGCCCTGCTGCTTGGCCATCGAAAGTTCGGCCTCAGCATCGGCTGCGGCGTCGCCACGTCGGCGCGACCCCTCGATCTCGGCTTCCTCGCGCACACGATTGGCTTCGTCGCTGGCCTCGCTCAGCATCTGTGCTGCTGACTGCTCGGCTTTCAGGCGGATCTCGCTGGCGCTCTCGCGGGCGGTGATGAGCACGCGCATGGCTTCTTCACCAAGCAACCGAGTCATCGCCTCGTCGTCAACCGGAGCAGCAGCGCCCGAATCAAACTGGGCCGCGCGAAGTTCATGTTCGAGAAAACGCTCGCGTTCGCGCATGCGGCCGAGCTCGGCTGCGACCATTCTCAGAAAGTCCTTGACCTCAGCCTGATCGAACCCACGGCGTGACGTGCCGAACGACGCATCGGCGATGGACGACGGCGATTGGGGGTCGGGACGCGAAATGGACATGGCCATACAACGAAACTACGCGTCTCAACAGCTGAGATGGTGGCAATCAACTCAGAGTGACGTCGACGGGAACCAGCGGGTCCCCACCCAAGTCCTCCAGTGCTTGGAGCGCCTCTTCGAGCGTCGCCACCGGAATGATCTCAACATCGCCATGGCCTGCGTCGGTGAGCTTCTTGCGGAGCTCGCCTTCGCCTTCGGCTAATTCACGCTGCGAGGCCGGCACAAGGAACACGTCGACATGATGTTGGTGGACCGCGTTGACCTTCTGCGACAAGCCACCAATCGGCCCCACAGAGCCGTCGAGTGAGATGGTGCCAGTCACGGCGATGTTTCGCCCACCGGTCAACTCACCGTCGGTCAGCTCGTCGATCAAGGCAAGCGTGAACGCCAGGCCAGCAGATGGGCCACCGATCCGGCCGGTGTCGATATCAACCTGGAACGGCAGCGTGACGACTCGGGTGTCGAATGGACGGAATCCGATGATCGTGCGGGTGGGGTCGTCCGGGGCCGCAGCGAGTTCGACCGTCACGTCGAGGATGCCCACGTCGGGGCGACGAATCTTGAGGTCGATCGTGTCGCCCGGCAACTTGCCCTCGAGCACGGCGGAGAGGTCTTCGACCGAGTTCAGCTCCATGCCCTCAGCTTCGAGAATCGTGTCGGACGGATCAATGGCAAGGTCCGACGGGAAGAACTCGGCGCACAGTCCGTCGTCACCGATCTCACGGCAGAGGACTTCTTCGACGACGACTTCGCCGAGGCTGATCTCGGGCTCGTAGCCAGCGGCGGTGAGGGCCACGAACTGCGCCTCCTGAGACGCTGTCCGCATCTGTTGCAACGCTGCTTCGCGGCGCTGCGACGGTGTCCGAACACCGAACTTGTCTTCAGCGGTGAGCAGGTCGATCGCAGGGTCACCTCGACCAGCGAACCACGACAGCAGCGACTGCTTGGGGGCGCTGACCGTGACGAAGAAGAAGTCTCCGTTGGTCTCGAATCGTTTGACTTCGTCGGGAAGGTCACCGAAGACGACGCGCTCGTTCACCGACTCGGCCGAGGCCGGGGTCTGCGCAAACGGCGCCGGCTGCAACTCCATCAAGCGACGGTTCTCTTTCTCCGCCACAAGAGTTGCCGGAGCCAATGATGCAGTGACGATTCCCGCCATCGCAATCAGACCCAAGCCGCCGAGCAGCCACCCGAGCCGTCCGAGCCATTTGGCCCGCGGTAACTCAACGTTCGGGCCGTTGGGCGCCAGCGTGCCCGGTGGGACCATCGGAGTGTTGAGTACAATGTTGTTTGTTGTGTCGGTCACAGATCTCACCACTCAGGCCGGTTGGATGGTCGGGCTCGCAATAGTTGCCCTGCTGGGGACCGGCTGGAGGAAGACTGCCAGAGCCACGGCCCGAACACCACGCAAGGCGCCAGTTGTTCGCAGAAATTGGGTGCCGATCGGCGTCGCGCAGACCACCGTGGGGCTCTACAGGCGCCCAAACGTGGTCCGCCGCGTCTGGGCTCTGGTCGCGAGCTCGGCCATCGCTGTCGTCATGGGCGCCGTTCTGGCCGTCGTCATTGCGTTCGCATTGGCGTTTACCATCATCACCCTGACCGATCTGTTGAAGCAATGACCGGACCGACCCGCCGAGACGTCGCTGTCGCAGGCCATCAGGGTGACGTCGTCACCGCCACGGCCGGGCTCGCCAGCGACGACGGCAACATTCGCGCCACAGCGTTGGGGGCCCTCGAGCGGCTCGGTCAACTGGCCGACGAGCAATTAGTCGAAGCATTTAGCGACGACGACCCTCGCGTTCGCCGACGCGCCGCCGAGCTGGCCGCGACGCATCGGTCGGTCGACCTCGTCCCGCTGCTTGCCGATCCCGACGTGAACGTGGTTGAGATGGCGGCGTGGACCACGGGGGAACACGAATCGAATCGACCTGCAGTGCTCGAACGCCTGTTGGAACTGGCCCAAAACGCCGAGGAACCGCTCGTCCGTGAGGCATCTGTCGCCGCGCTCGGAGCAATCGGTGATCCGGCCGCTGTCGACGTGATCATCGCTGCGTGCAGCGACAAACCCGCCGTTCGCCGCCGCGCCGTCCTGGCCCTCGCCCCCTTTGACGGCCCAGCAGTAGAAGCCGCCATCGAGCAGGCATTAGAAGACCGCGACTGGCAAGTGCGGCAAGCCGCCGAAGACTTACGAAGAGCCCAAGCCCGACCCAACTAAAGAGCTGCGAGGTCGAACCAACTGGCCTCCGGGCCCCGTTCGCAAGCGCGATTCAATTCCAGAATGAATCCACTGAGTCGGGATCAGATCGTTCGAGTGCAAGGCGCGTGACGACGACGTTGAGCTTGCTCAATGAGGAGTTCACGCAACGCCGCAATCGGGCGATCTGGACCGATCTCTAGAATTTGAAGCGGTAGAGGTTTGTGGTGCGGGCTTCAAAGCCAATGCGCTGGTACAGGCGGTTGGCGGCTTCGCGTGACGGCCGGCTGGTGAGGCTGACGTCTTTTGCGCCGCGTGCTTTGGCTTCGGCCAGTGCTGCTTCGTTCAGCTTGCGGCCAACTCCATGACCGCGTGCAGCATCGTCGACGACGACATCTTCAATCCACGACTTCAGGCCGGTCGGGATGCGGTAGAAGGCAAGCGTCAGGCTGCCGACGATCGATCCGTCGACGCGGGCAATGAACAACACCGTGTCGTCGCCGTGCACGACCAGCCCCAGTTGATCGGCGTCCGGCGCGGGCGACGACGACGAGAGCTGCGGGATCAGATGGGCGAATGCTGCCACCAACTCGTCGTCGACAACCGTGACCGCCTCGATCGTTACCGCGGTATCGGCGTCGGCTGCTGAGGAGTCGTTGAAGTCGCTCACGGTGAAGGGACGGTAGCGTGGAAACCGTGGGGTCCGAGCACGTTCGCTGGCAGAAGCAACCGTCATTGACGCGACCTGTACTGATCGCTGGGTTCACCGGCTGGAATGACGCCGGTGATGCAGCGTCGACCGCCTTACGAACGATGATCGAAGCGTGGGGCGCCGATGCAATCGCCGAGATCGACCCTGAGCCGTTCACCGACTTCGCCACGGTGCGCCCGCAGATCAAACTCGACAGCGACAACCAGCGCACCATCGTGTGGCCGACCGTCGGCGTGTGGTCAGTCTCGTTGCCTGGCACCGACGTGATCTTGGTGCTCGGCCCCGAACCAGCCCTGCGGTGGCGCACCTTCTCCGAGCAGATCCTCGGCATCTGCGAGACCTTCGGCGTCACCATGGCGATCTCGTTGGGCGCGTTGCTCGCCGACGTCCCGCACTCGCGCCCGGTGCCCCTCATCGGAACCGCCACCGACGAGGGACTCATCGAACGATTTGAGCTTCAACGATCCGAGTACGAAGGGCCGACCGGAATCGT
>NZ_JBDNIJ010000001.1:0-5661 GCF_041688325.1 Ilumatobacter sp. | reverse complement strand
GTTGCCGTACGGGGCGGCGATCCAGCCGTGGAGTTCGGCCTCGGCTGACTCCATGGCGAGGTTCGCTCCCTTGACGAGGCGCACCTTGACCGTGCCGCCACCCTCGGTGCGACGCTGCACAGCCCAGGCGCCGACGCGCTCGGCTGCATCATGGCTGTCGGGCAGGTATGCCTGCAGCACGATGCCTGCATCGACGGTGACGAACTCGGGTTCACTCAAGACCGCGATGAACGCTTCGATCGTGAGATCGAGGTCGCGGAACTCCTCCATGTCGAGGTTGACAAAGGTGGTCGGCGTCGCGGCACCGGCCGCTCGGTAGAGCGTGCGGAGGCGCTCGATCACGCGGCGGACGCTGTCGTCGAACGCGAGGACGTCGAGGTTGGCAACGATTGCCGACACCTTGACCGAGACATAGTCGACGTCGGCGCGTTCGACCTTTGCGAGCACCGTGGCGAGACGTTCATCAGCCTCGGCGTCGGAGAGAATCGCCTCACCGAGCGGGTTCACGTTCAGCCGGACGCCCTCGTCTGCACGACGAGCCAGGTGCCGACTAAAAGTCGGCTCATCGGTGCGCAACACAATCCCCGACGTCTCAGAGCGAATCCGCCGGACGACGAGTGGCATAACGATGCTCGAAAGGCGTGGCGCCACGAGTGCACCAGCCCGCAGCATCAGGCCGTCGATCGGGCCCATCTCGCGCGTCGGGTATTCCCGCACGAGTTCGGCGAAACGCTTGGCTGCCACTGCGGGGTCGTCGAGGCGCAGCACCTCGTCGGTGAGCGACAGGATGAGCTCGCGACCGTTGTGATCGGCGAGCAGCCGACCGAGGCGTTCACGCCGCCGCCGCTCTTGCTTCGACTCGTCAGCGAGGCTGACCGCAAGCAGGCTCCGGGCGAGGTCGACCGCATCATTTGTCTGCTGATTGTCCGTTGCCATCACCGTGTCCGGAACGGGTACCGGGACTGATTCCGGAACAGTGCGAGACGACAGATCGGTCATATCTCCAGCAAATACTGATGCGGGCCGCCGGTCTTGGTCGAATTCGACGGGCAGACAGTCGAATTCGTACCTGTCGGGCATCTGACACCGACCCTGCGATGATGACGGTGTGCCCGACCGTTCTCTCGACCGTTCTCTCACGGCCGTCACCGACGTGCTGGCGACCACGCCGAACGTCATGTTCTGCATCAAAGACACCAATGGCATCTACGTCTCGGCGAACCAGGCATTCGCCGACCGGGCGGGTGTACGAGCGCCTGGCGATGTGCACGGCAAGCGAGCCGCTGATCTGTTTCCGCCTGAGCTGGTCGAGCAGTATGAAGCGCAAGACGACGAGGTCATGCGTACCGGCCACATCCTGTCAAACGAACTCGAGGCGATCACTCGGCCCGACGGGACCTACGGCTGGTTCCTGACGTCGAAGTCACGGTGGACCGACGACGCTGGCCAGCCAGCCGGCATCGTCATCGTGTCGGTGGATCAACGCACACCGGTCGATGGTGCCGCACCGCATCGGCAACTCGCGAGCGCCGTGGAAATCGCTCGCGTTCGCTTCGCTGAACAGGTCACCGTGAGCGAGATGGCGGCCGCCGCTGGCGTGAGCGTGACACAGCTCGAACGACTGTCGAAGCGGGTGCTCGGTCTGACGCCGAAGCAACTGATCTTGCGCTTCCGATTGGAAGAGGCGCTGCGCTTACTCGACACGTCGACCGATTCGATTGCAACGATTGCATCATCCTGCGGCTACTACGACCAGAGTGCCTTCACCCGCCACTTCAAACGCGCGGTCGGTATGGCACCCGCCACCTTTCGAACCATGTCACACCGAGGTCTGTCACACCGAGCAGACCAAAGTGTGACAAGACGGTCGCGCTTCGACGATCAGTGATGGCCGTGTTCTTCGTGCTCGAGGTCGTCGCAATGGTGACACTCGAGTTGCAAGGTCACGTGGCTCACACGATGTTCGTCGACGAGCAGCGCACCAAGTCGGTCGGTCATGGCTTGTGCATCGTGCACCGACAGCCGGCCGTCGACGACAACGTGCGCCGTCACGCTCACCACGCCCGGGCCGACCGGCCGAAGATGGACGTGGTGAACACCGTCGACATCCGGTTCAGCGACAAGCACCTCGACGACATCAGCCACCGCCAAACCAGCCGGCACGCGGTCGAGGAGGACGCGTGTTGCCAACACGATGAGTCGCCACGTGCTCCAGAGCACAGCAGCGGAGAGCAGGAACGACGCTGCTGGGTCAATCCAAGCCGGGCCGCCGACTGCCAACAGCCCGCCGGCGACGACAACGACCACCGAGCCAGCGAGATCGGTCAGCAAGTGGAGGCGAGCAGCGCGCAGTGAGATGTCATCGGCACCGTGATTGTGACCGACGAGCAGCACGCTGCCACCGTTGACGATGATCGCGATCACGCCGATCGCGATCACGCCCGAGCCCGATACTTCAGCCGGTTCAAAGAGGCGACGGGTCGATTCGATGACGATCCAGACGACCGAGCCGACGAGTAAGAGTGCCGACACGAAGCCGCCCAACGCGTCGGACTTTCCCATGCCATAGGTCCACTGGGCATCGGCAGGCCGACGAGCGACCCGCAGTGCAATGAGCGCTGTGACGAGACCGAGTGCGTCAACTGCCTGGTGCGCTGCATCGGCGAGCACGACGACCGACCCGATGGACAGCCCGACAACTACCTGGACGACGGCAAAGACGACGTTGGCCCCCGAAGCCAAACCAAGCCGCTTCGCCGATCCATGACCGTGCGAATGACCGTGCGAATGATTGCGTGAAGCTGCCGTCACTGTCGCTTCATCACCTTGTCCATTCTCACTCATTGAGAATAGAATAGCAGGAGATTCGATCTGCACCATCTGCCAGACTTCACTCTTGACTACCGCACAACATGATCGCCTCACCGTCGAACTCCGTCCTCACCAAAATCGGTACGAGTTGCTGCTCGACGAATCGGTCGTCGGGTTCGCCACCTACTGGCTGAACGACAACGTGGTGACACTCCCCCATGTCGAGACCAACCGGGAGCATCGGGGCAAAGACTTCGCAGCCCAGCTGATGAGCGGCATACTCGCCGACGTCCGCGAGCGGCACCAGACAGTGCGTCCGCTGTGCGCCTACGCCGCGGCCTACATGCGGCGCCATCCCGAGACCGGCGACCTGCTCGCCAACTGAAGGGGAACACCATGTGCAGAAATATCACGACGCTGCGCGGTTTGGAGCCAGGCGCCACCGACGAAGAGATCGAGGCAGGCGCTCGTCAGTACGTTCGCAAGATCAGCGGCGTGCAAAAGACCTCAGCGGCGACCGAGGAGCCGGTCGAACGAGCGGTCGCCGAGATCTACGCGATCACCAAACGCGTCCTCAGCGAACTCCCGCCCCGCAAGCAACCCCCAAAAACCGAACCCCCGCTCCGCCGCTTGGCGCGAAAGTAGACGGTCGGTCAGTTCTCAACGCAAGCAACCGCGACGGCCCTCTTGCTGCCGACTCCCAGGTGTCGGAGGGGGACTTGAACAGCTCATGGGCTCGTCCGATGGTTTGTGACCATTCCACGAATCTCTGCACTTCCTTTTTCGGCCACTTGCTGACCCTGACACTCTTCAGCGATGGGCATGCTTCAAGCGACACCAGACGAACTGCGCAAGCACCTCAAGGCTTCAAAACTTGCAGTGCCAGAAACGTGCTGTTCGCACCGCTTCTGGCGCGTCGATCGCAGGAACTTCCGATCGATTATCTCGCTGGTACTCAAGATGCATCTGTCGCCCCTGCACGATCGTTCGATTCAGCTGGGTCAACAACGAACTGCGTCATGATCGAACGTTCAGCAGCGCTTGTAGCGCCGTATGACCGAGTTCTCTGAGGCCTTCAGACTCGCCGAGGCCCACCAAAAGCTTCCGTTCGCTCTTGCTCAGATCAGCCGTTGCCCGGTCAATGGGGCCAAGCATCCGGGTAAGGGAGCGAAGTCCCGCAGATGCTTCGCCCGGCTTGCCGCTGACTGCGAGGTGATTTTGGCGACCGCAGACGCCTTCCCGATCAACGCGCCGATCAAGTCGGGCCGACGGACCTCGGCTGACCTGCCTTCGATCTCCACGGTGACGATTCCGCTGCGCCGAAATGCCTGGGTGGTTCCAGGGGCTTCGATCGTTCGCCCCGAGCCCAACTTGAGTTGTAAGCGCTTGCCCAGGTTGTCCGGAGCGAGCACGTCGATCACCGCTGAACCACGACGATAACGATGGGCTGTCCCTTCGGGTCCTGGCGAATCCTGGTCGAAGCTGGCAGAGATCAAGGCCGAGTGAATCCTACTGAGACCCGCTGGCTCAGCCCGCAGGTCAACGACCACGTCTATGTCGTCCGTTGGCCGGGTGTCAGTGGACTGCCGCTGGAGCTCGTGCAGGAACACCATCTGCCCGCCGACAAGCAACCAGTTGTCCCCGAACGCCGGCGAGAGTTCGAGAAGCGCCGACCACGACTCGGCTTGTCCGCCGATCAATGGTGGCAGCACGATCACCGGGTGTTCAGACATGGGCTGCGATCAGGTTCTCGGCGGCAACCCAGTGTCGCGGATCGCCAGACTCCATCAGATCAAGCGCAACAGCAGCCCGAGGTGCGTACGCACGACCGGTCCCCGACCTGGGTTGAGCGATAGCACTGGCCCAGACGTCGACCGGGATTGAGCGAATTGCCACTCCTCCAAGCTGATCGGGCACCGCAGCAACGAGGGCTCCTAGCTGCTCATAGATCTCAGCGGAGACGTACAAGTCGGCTTCGCCAGCGACCGGCTGCAGCAGTTCGCCGAACTCGACCGCAGCAGCGACCCCACTCACCAGCACACCTCCGCGACCACACAGGTAGTCGAGATCGGTGGCACTCATCTCATGGCGGCGGACCTCTCCTCTGTTCCGGTATCGGCTCACGTTCGACAAATCGACATCGCCGAGTGCGATCTGTTCCCAAACACGCCGAGCGCTCAGCGGGCGACCGCGACGGTTCGAGACCTGACGACGCGCATCAATCGAATCGCGTGGAACTGCCCACGCATTCCCGAAACGCACACCCGGCAAGTCGCCAGCAACGACCAACTGGCGAACACGCTCAGACGACACACCAAGAAGTGCTGACGCATCCGCAAGCGACAGTAGATCAGAACCCATACGAGCAATATATAGGATTATTCCAAGATTTACAAGCCACCACCACCGACCTACCACCACCCCAACACAGTGCACACAAAACCAAAGACCACCCATCCAGAGCGATCAACGTCATCGACGAAAAATGTGAGACACAACCGCAGGTCCCGGTGGACCTCCATGGGAGGAACGATCTGCGAATCTCCCAAGCCCTGAATCTCTCTGGGAGATTCAGAAATGTTGCTACCAGCCACCTCCCGCCACCCACATCACCGCCGAGGTCTACAGCCACGTCACCCAACCCATCGCCAAAGACGCCGCCGGCCTCGTCGGCGAGCTGATTCTTGAGGAAGGCGGAGCGTGTCGACTCAGTTGATCCAGATCGATAGGTCGGCCCGATCGTCCGAGACCCCCGTCCAGTTCGCGTGAGCGACCGTCATTGAGATCCTGAAAAGCCGTTGACCAGGGCCGGAGCCTTTATGAACGTTGTGTCGGAGGGAGGACTTGAAC
>NZ_JBDNIJ010000397.1:0-10074 GCF_041688325.1 Ilumatobacter sp. | reverse complement strand
GTGATCTGGAACATTGCTGGCGGCTACGTCGCTGTAGGCGCTGGAGCAAACATCGTCGGCACCGTGATAGCGAAGAGCTACGTCAGCATCGGCGCCAACGCCACGATCCGTGGCATCGCCGATTTGATTTGTGGCGGCGCCGTCTACTCGACAACCTCGTACGTTTCGGTCGGCGCTGGCGCAACCGTCGGCAGCACCTGCTGATAACTCTCAGTCATCAATGAAGTCCAGTCGTCTGGAGATCCGGGCGAGTCCGACGACTCCGGCAGTAGCTATTTGCGGCCGAGACGGACCGCTTCGTGCATCAAGGAACGGTTGCCCTCTTCGCGTAGTAGCGCCAGCTTGACGCGGATGAGCTTCCAGCCGTCGGGTGTGCGAACTGCATCGTCTGTATACGTGCCGAACATGGTGTAACGGTCGCCGCCTTTGCCGGTGTGCAGCCAATGCTCGGCACGCATGTGCGCGGTGATCGTCGCCCGGTCACCATCGATCTCGTACCGATGCGAGCCCATGAAGTGTTGCGACCGTTCGAGGCCCGCAAACAACACGGCGGCGTTCTTCACGATCAGGTCGGCGGCGGCCGCGCGAGGCGGCGGTTCGGGCTGATAGTCGCTCATGTCCATGATGACCTCGTCCGCGAAAACCGAACGCCAGAGTGCCCAGTCCTTCGTGTCGAGCCCGAACGCGTACCGATGGATGAGGTCACGGAGATCCGACTCGTCAGCAAGCCGTTGCAACAGTGCTTCGTTCACGACATCACCCACTCGTCGGCGCCCAACGCTTCGATTCCGTCAGTGCCGACACCGAGCCACTCGTCAAGGACCTCAGCGTTGTGTTCGCCACGGAACGCAGCGACGCCGATGTCAGACAGGTCGGTGCCCGACCAGCGGTACGGGTTGCGGACAACCTTGCGTGTGCCGCCTGCGCGGTCGTCCACGTCGACGATGGTGTTGCGGTGTTTGATCGTCGGCGACTCGAGCACCTCGCCGCAGTCACGCACATCGGCCCACGCCAAGTTGGCCGTGTCGAACGCGTCGATCACGGCAGCTCGGTCGGGTAGCGCACAGAGATAGTCGGTGATGACCTTCCGGCGTGACGCGATCTTCTCGCTGATCGTGGCCTCCCGCGGCGTCGAATCAACGAGGCCGGCGGTGGTCGACAGTTGGTGCCAGATCCAGCGGAGACCACCCGTCAACATCTTCGGACCATCGACGGTCCGCCAGACCTCGCCGTTGATCGACTCGCTGCGTCTGGCTCCGTCGAGCACATTGACGATGATGTCAGCTGAGAAGGTCATCGCATCGATCATGGCCATGTCGATGTGCTGACCCACTCCCCCCGCATCGCGCATTCGCAGCGCGCCGAGCACCGAGATGACGCCGTGCATCCCGGAGAGGACATCGGCCGCACTGAGGTCGAGGTCGAGCGCCATTTCGCCATCGACACCTGCAGGCAAAATGCCGGACTCGGCGTGGATGATCGAGGCATACGCGGCTCGTTGCGACTCGGGCCCTTCCTGGCCGAACCCGCTGATCGACAGCATGATCAACTGTGGGTTGACCCGCTGCAGCGCGCTCCAGTCGAGGCCGAACTTCGCCATCACGCCGGGCCGGAAGTTCTCGATCACGACGTCAGCCTGTGCAGCCAACCGGCGAACCAACTCGGGCCCGTCGTCGGCCTGCAGGTCGATACAGACGTTCCGTTTCCCGCAGTTCTGCTGCGTGAAGTAGGTCGACAGGCCTGCTACCTTGCGCCCCCACAGCCGAGTGACGTCGCCGTCGGGCGGCTCGACCTTCACGACGTCGGCACCGAGATCCGACAGCGTGCGGCCGGCGATCGGGCCAGCAAACACTCTCGACAAATCGAGGACCTTGACGCCTTCCAACGGTTTGGTGATTGGCCCAGTGAGGGGCATCAGGTCAGCCGCCCCATTGAGAGCATGCCGTCAGGGTTCATCATCTCGATCTGCTCCCGATACAGCTGCAGCAGTTTTGGATGGGTGAACATCCAAAACTTGCCATGCACGATGCCGTCGAGCACGATGCGGCCGACCTCATCCGGGTCCATGCCGTTCGACAGGAAGCTGTCGATCTTGCCGCCGAGCTTCTTGCCCTCTGCGCCACGTGGGGCTAACTCGCCCTTCGCCGCCTTGCGATTGCGGACGCTGTTGCGACTGATCTCGGTGTTGATCGGGCCCGGGCACAGCACCGATGCGTGGTGCGGCGACTTGGCGATCCGGAACTCCCGCTCAAGGGTGGCCATCAACGCAATCACACCACTCTTGGCCACGTTGTAGGGGCCCGCTGCGGCACCGGCAATGAGGCCCGACACCGATGATGTCGTGTTGATATGCCCGCCACCCGCAGACTGCTGAATGAGCGGCTGGAACACCTTGGTGCCATAGATCGGACCCCAGAGGTCGACGCCCAAGGTCCACTCCCAGTCGTCAATCGTGACGTTGAACAGCTTCGCGAAGACGGCTGCGCCAGCATTGTTGCAGAGCACGTCGACACGCTTATGGGTGTCCATTGCAGCGTCGGCCATTGCCTGAACATCGGCGAGCTGTGACACATCGGCCTGCACGCCAATCGCGTCGTGGCCATCTGCTCGTAGGCCGGCAGCTGCCGCTTCGATGCGGTCGGCATCAATATCTGACAACACCACCGACATTCCTGCTGCGGCAAATGCCCGGGCCATGCCCAGCCCGATGCCGCCGGCCGCACCGGTGATCACCGCGACCTTGCCGTGCGGTTCGAACACCAAGTCGTCACTCATTGCATTTCCCCGTTCTGTGTGGTGGGTCCCCGACCCGATCGCAACGGTAGTTCCCCGCGATGATTGAGGAATGGCCGAAGAGAAGCAAGACAAGTTCGTGATGAACTTCGAGGCGACCGAACGTCCTGGTCGGCCGCCACAGGAGTACTACGACGAGATCAAAGCAAAGTTCGCCGAGCAGCGCGACGTGCGGCTCGGCTACCGCCCACCCGGCACGAACAACTACCGCGACCTCGACGGAGCAATGGCCGACCTTGCTCGCGACCCATACGCCGACAACTGGGCCGAGCGCGAACCGATCGACGACACCGCCAACGGCGACGACGTCGACGTGCTGTTCATCGGCGGCGGCTTCTCTGCGCTCCTCACGTCAGCACGGCTGCGCGAGAAGGGCGTCGAGAGCATCCGCATCGTCGAACGTGGCGCCGACGTCGGTGGCACCTGGTACTGGAATCGCTACCCCGGTGTTGCCTGCGATGTTGTTGCGTACGACTACCTGCCGCTGCTTGACGAGATGAACTATGTCCCCACCCGGCACTACGCCCAGGGGCCGGAGATCTTCGCTCATTGCCAGGCAATCGCGAAGAAGTACGACCTGTACGACCTCGCCGTGTTCCAGACCACGGTCACCGAAACGCTGTGGGACGGCGACGCCCAACGGTGGAACATCACGACCGATCGGGGTGACACGATGCGCGCCAAGTTCGTCGTCTGTGCCAACGGCACACTCGCCAAGCCACGCCTCGCTCGCATCGATGGTATGGAGCGCTTCGAGGGCCACTCGTTCCATACGTCGCGCTGGGACTACAACTTCACCGGCCACGATCTCGAGCAGCTCGGTGACGTACGGGTCGGCATCATCGGCACCGGCGCCAGCGCAGTCCAGATCATCCCCAACCTCGGTAAGCACGCGAAAAGTGTCCACGTGTTCCAGCGCACCCCCTCGTCGATCGACGTCCGCGACGACTGGGAGACGAGTGACGAATGGGCTGCCAAACAGGGCGACGGCTGGCAGGCCAAACGCCGCGCCAAGATCGTGGCCAAGCTGCGCGAACAAGCCGACCGGAATGGGCAGCTTCGCCACGGCATCACTCGTGAGGAGAAGATCCGCCGGCAAGAGAACAACAACATCGATCAGATGATGCGGATCCACACACGTATCGACGACACCGTCGATGATCAGGCAACCGCCGACGCATTGAAGCCGTGGTACATGCTGATGTGTAAGCGGCCCTGCTTCCACAACGACTACCTCCCAACGTTCAACCGGCCGAATGTGCATCTCGTCGACACGCAGGGCGAGGGCATTACCGAGATCGGCGAGCGCGGCCCGATCTTTGACGGCGTCGAGTACGAGGTCGACCTGCTGATTTATGCGACCGGCTTCGAAGTGCAACAAACCGGCATCTACAACCGGATCGTCGGTGAGGGCGACGTCGACCTCAACGACAAATACGACAGTGGCATTCGCACGATGCTTGGCATCCACTCGGCCGGCTTCCCGAACATGTTCATCATGGGCGGCTACCAGGCGTCGTTCCAGTTCAACCTGACCGACCTGCTGCAGGTGCAAGGCGACCACATCGCCAACTGCATCTCGCACACCAGGGCTGCTGGTGCCGACACGATGGACGTCACCGCCGACTCAGAAGAATGGTGGGTGCAAGAGGTGATCGCACATCGCGGCAAGACCACGCGCAACCAAGAATGCACGCCCGGTTACTACAACTTCGAAGGCCAAGAGAACCGGCGCCAGGACGGCAACTACAACGGCGGCTTCCCGGCGTACATCGACCACATCGCCGACGTCGAAGCCGAGATGGATGCCCACTTCGTGTTCACCACCGGCTGAACAACCAACAGCGTTCAGGCCGTGGGGAGCCCGGCGTTCTTGTGGGCGTGGCTTCGAGCATCGCGGAGGTAGTTGAGAACGAGCACGGTCAGCGCAATCCACTCGGCGAAGAACAGCCAACGATCACCGATCCAGCCGCCAAGGACCCACGCAAGCAGCGCCAACGCGACGAACGGCAACAGGATCGCGCCGGCCCGCCAGGCCTGCTGTTTGACCCGCGACCACCTCGAGAAGAGTATCCAAGCGGGCAGGATCGGTGTCATCAGAATCCATTTCCGAGGCGACCAGTTCGGCACATCGTCGTCACGCACAGCTTCGAGAAAAGCGCCGACGATGAAGAATGCGCCAGCGAAGAAGAAATGAACAGGCCGCGTTCTGCCGACGTGGTCAAACACGATCACGCCGAGCAGGTAGGCACCCATCGCAACGTGGATGCGATGGCCCGCGAAGATCCAGCCGTTGACAACGAACAGCATCACCGCAACCGTCAACGGGATGAAGAAGGCACCAGCTGTCAGCACATCGTGATAGCTGCTGATGCTCTGTCGAGGCGCCAATAGTTCGGCTCGGTCGATCATCTCCGCGATCCACATGATCGCCGGAGCAAAGACACACGCGGCGACCGCTGTGACGTCGAAGGACTGGTACTCCCAGTCCGGATCCTTGTTCAGAAATGCGCTGGCTTCCATCAGCTCTCCTCCAGGTTCGCCCCGATGTAAGTCTTCCATGGTCGGCCAGATCACCCGACCGAATGGATTCGCTGACCCAACGGATCGCCGCCCGCATCCCCATCCGCGTAGGTTCGCGCCATGACCGAACGCATGCCTGCCATTGCCCTCGTCGCCGTTCCCGGCCGACGCGCCCAGACCGTCGAGCTGGCGGTCGAGATAGAACAGCGCGGTTTCTCCGGGATCTACGGCCCCAGCTTCGGCGACGCGATGGGGCTGTGCCTGTCGATCGCGCACGCCACGAACACGATCGAGTTCGGTACATCAATCCAGCCGATCTATCTGCAGCACCCGGTTGCTCTTGCAACGACGGCGAGCTATCTGCACGAGATTGCAGGCGGTCGGTTCCGGCTCGGCGTCGGTGTCACCCACGGCCCGGTGATCAAGCAGCTGCAGGTCGAGACCGGCAAGCCACTCAGCGACATGCGGAACTACGTCTCGACTATGCGCGAGACCGCCGAGCGCTTGGGCGCGCTGCCGGACATCGTCCTTGCGACACTGCGCGACAAAATGGTTGGTCTCTCGGTCGAGGTCGGCAATGGTGCTGTGTGGGCCAACGCATCGCGCAGCCGGATGGAGCACTCGCTCAACCTCGTTCCCGACGACCGCCTCGCCGATGGCTTTTGGATCGGCAACATGATCCCGACGGTGATCGATGACGACATCGAAGCTGCACGGGCCCGCAACCGCAAAACACTGCAGGGATATGTGGCCCTGCCGAACTATCGAAACTACTGGATCGATGCCGGATACGAAGCAGAGATGTCAGCCGTGTCGGTTGCGCTCGAGGCTCGCGACAAAGACGGCGTGCTGGCCGCGATGAGCAATCGATGGCTCGACGACTGCACGCTCTCGGGTTCGGCCGGCCGCGTGCGCGACGGCGTCGAAGCCTGGTTCGACGCGGGTGTCCTATCGCCGATCCTCGTTCCGTCGTCGACCAGCGGTGGCCAGAACAAGGCCTTCGCCGAACTGTTCGACACGTTCAGCAGCTGATTCGAACTGGTCCCCTCGTTTTGTGTGAGCGATTGCCGGAACCGACGCCGGAATAGCTCGCGCAAAACGACGATCGGGATGACAACGGGGGCGTTTAGGGTTGTACCTCGCATGAGGTTGCCCTGGAAGCGTGACAATGCCGTGCTCCGCGCCCGGCTGACCCCCGAGCAGTACCGGGTCACCCAGAAGGCCGGCACCGAGCGGCCATACAGCGGTCGATACCACGACACGAACGACGACGGCACGTACCGCTGCATCGTCTGCGATACCGCGTTGTTCGACAGCGACACCAAGTTCGACTCCGGCACCGGTTGGCCGTCGTTCACCGATGCGATCGACACCACCAGTGTGTCGCTACACAAAGATCGCAAGTTCGGCATCCTCCGGACCGAGGTCCGCTGCGCTGGCTGCGATGCCCACCTCGGCCACGTGTTTCCCGACGGGCCCAGCCCAAGTGGAGACCGCTTCTGCATGAACTCGGCATCGTTGCAACTCGACGACGGCCGCCATGCAGGCGTCACGTTCAGGAAACACGTCCTTCACGCGGCGGCGCGATCATGTCAAGATGATCATGCTCCACCCCTCATGCTTCGTCGTCGCACTGGGCCATCCGAGCCTCACCGGCCATCTCGCCGAATTCGCCGACCGGCTACGAGCGGAACCGCGGTACTTCGGCCGCGCGGCCGGACCGAAGCCAGCTCGATCGATGATTGAACGCTTGACAACCCTCGGTTCGGTGAACCTTGGCGTCATGTGCAATGGCCAGCTACTCGCGATGGCGCGGGTTGACGACTCCTCAGAACTCGATATCGCCGTCCTTGCCGACTGGCGCGGACACGGCATCGGTTCATTGCTGTTACAGCACACGATCGGTCGAGCCGAACTGATCGGACACGAACGCATCGTTCTCCACTCGAGCCGAAGGAGTCGACCGGTCGCTGCGATCGGCCAACGCTCGGACGCAACGGCCGTCGATTACGGCGACGGTCGCGTCGACATCATTTTCGCCCGGCAAAGCCGACTCGGGCTCGCCTGACTCAGGCTCAGGCGTCAGAGCGTGGCGTCGGGGTAAAGCGCACGTTGAGGTGCTTCATGCCGGTGACCAGCGGGATACCGGCGACGTTGAGCGGAACCGCATCGCCAACGACTTCGATGTCGGGCAGCCGGGTGAACAGGTCACGGAAGACCACCGCCAGCTCACGTCTGGCGAGGTTGGCGCCAAGGCAGAAGTGCGGGCCGGGGCCACCGAACCCGAGGTGCGGGTTCGGGCTGCGCAGCACGTCGAAGCGTTCGGGATCGGCGAACGCCTTCGGATCACGGTTGCCAGCGCCGTAGAGCATGACGACCTTGTCGCCTGTGACGAAGTCGTGGCCCGACATCGTGAGATCCCTCGTGACAGTGCGTCGCATGAACGTGACCGGCGATGAGTAACGAACGATCTCTTCGACAGCGGTCGGCGTGACTCCGGCGATGTCGTTCTGCCAGATCGCGCGCTGCTCAGGATGCTGCGTCAGGAGGTTCATCCCGTGGCTGATCGCCGTGCGTGTCGTGTCGTTGCCCGCTACTGCAAGCAAGATGAAGAATGGGGCAACCTCTTCGGGTGCGAGCATTTCGCCGTCGAGGTCGTTGTGAACGAGCTTCGAGGTGAGGTCGTCGGTCGGGTTCTTGCGCCGCTCTTCGGCCAATCCGTTCATCAGTTCGGTGAGCTGGATACCGGCGCCGAAGATGGCCATCATCGGGTCGCCGTCGCCAATGAACTCGGGGTCGCCGCCGCTGAGGATCACGTTCGTCGCGTTGAGTACCGTGTCGAACTCGCTGCGAGGAATGCCCATCATGTCGCAGATCACGAGGAGCGGGAACGGCTGCGAGAGCGCCTGGACGAGGTCGACTTCGCCCTTCTCGCAGAAGCCGTCGATGACCTCTCGCGAGATGTTCTCGACAGAGTCGAGCACAGTGGCGAGGTCGGTTGGTGTGAAGGTCTTGGCAACAATCGCACGCTGACGCTGGTGGCGCGGGTTGTCCATGTTGATGAACGAGCCAAAAAATTCGAGGGCCTCGGGCGGCAAGTCGACGATCGAGATGGCCCCTTGTGCCGAGCTGAAGTCCTTGGCGTTCTTGCTGATCTGGACGATCTCGTCGAACCGGGTCACCGCGAAGAACTCCTCTTCCATCCCGGTCATCTCGTTCACGAACTCAACCTTGCTGAACGGCCCTGACTCGCGGATCGCGATCATTTCCTGCATCCGGTCGTCGAGTGGCTGCGTCCAGAAGGACGGTTCGATCAGGCGCGAAGTCATCCGACAAATCATAGGACGCGATCTGCGCACCGCGAGGGGCGGCGGTGACACGTCACAGCTGCACACGGTGGCGATCTGGCTGAGCTTGGTGTGTCGTCCTCAGAGTGAGTCGGCAAAGCCCTTGATGTCGCGAATCGTGGCGTGCCACACGTCGGGCATCGCATCGAGGAACAAGCAATCACCGGCATGGCACGTGCCGTTGACTGTGCGGCTCACAGCACTCACCCCGGCATCGAGCAGCTTGCGGAAGTAGACAAGCCCCTCGTCACGCAGCGGGTCAAGCTGGTTAACAGAGATGACGTGCGGCGGCAGCCCTTCGAGATCTGAACTCTCGGCATGCATCGGCCAGGCAAGGGCGTTGGTTGCATGAGCGCCATCGGGGTCGTACGTCTTCGCGAGTGCCCCCATGTTCTCGACGTTCAGGAAGTAGTTGTCGTTCTCGAAGAGCGATGCCAGTTCAGGAATCGGTGCGGCGTAGGCGTTCGAGATGTACGGACACTGTGCGTACACGCCGGCGATGTCACCGATCCAGCCATCCTGCTTCGCCTTCAGAGCAGTGGCGATCGACAGGTTGCCGCCACCCGACTCGCCTGACATGACGACCTTCGAAACGCCGAGCTCGGCACTGTTGGCAATGACCCACTGTGCGGCGCTGGCGCAGTCGTTCAGACCGGCGGGAAACGGGTGCGGCCCGAGCTCGCCAGCGGCGTTGCGGAATTCGACGCCGACAACGACCATGCCAGTCGCGGCGAGGTCGTCGCGCCACCGGCCGTAGTTGGGGTTGGAGGCTTTCAGGATCGCCATGCCGCCGCCGTGCGTGTGGACGATGCACGGCATCGGCCCGTCGACTCCGTCGGGCCGGTGGATGTACAGGTTGATGTCGTTGCCGTCGACACCCGTGATGACCTCGGTGCGCGAGCTGACCTCGGAGGTCAGCGGAGTGTTGGCAACAACGAAGTCTCCGAGTGCGTTGAAGCCGGCCTCGGCCTCCATGCAGTAGGCGAGCAACTCCTCGATCGAGTTGGCAGCTGTGACGGGCGAGGGCGGCGGAGCGACGTCCATGGCGAGCATTGCCATCGCGGCGATCATCCGCGGATCAGCGCGTGGATCGTCTTTGATGTCGAGGCTCGGATTGCCGAGTCGGCCGGGAAGGATCGGTGAAATGGACATGCATGCCTCTCGATTGTCGAGAGGCCAGTTTCGCGCCAAGCCATCGCCTACAACGACCCGTGTGACGTCGTGGATCTGTCAGCCGTGAGAGACAACCGACAATCGGGAGGCCGCGAGTTCCGAGCGGCAGTGTCAGGTCGACCTGAGCTACATCATCCCAAGTTCGAGGCGGGCGACAGTCGAAAGGCGCGAGGCGTCCCACGGCGGGTCAAAGACCAGCGATACGTCAACCGTTTCGACCCCGTTGATCGCGGCAACT
>NZ_JBDNIJ010000077.1:0-6659 GCF_041688325.1 Ilumatobacter sp. | reverse complement strand
TCTCGATGGCACCGATCACGGCACCCACGCCGAGCAAGCATCAATGATTCGCCGCTACATCCGCTGGCGCAACCGCCACGCACAAGACCTCAAACTCCGGGCCTTCGTCAAACGCGCAAACGTTGCCTGACGCGGCACTAGATCAGGTCGTCGAGCGGAGCCTGCGGGCCCACAGCGCCAATTGCGTCGAAGTAGGCGAGGTGCGCTTCAACGACATGTACGACATCGACGTCATCGAGCAGGTCGAGGTTGTTTCGATCGGACTCGCCAAGCAGGTAGGCCGTGAGAGTGTCTTCAGTGACCACCACCGTGTCGTCGATGCCCTGTTTGCGATCGACGACCTTGTCGGGCTGCAGTCCTTGGGCGTGCAGCCACTGCATGTGAAAGCGCAGGAGCTGTTCGACTTCTGCAGGCGTGAGTCGAGCCTGGCTCTCTTGCGGCAGTCGGTCACATACGAAGTCGACCGCCTCGTCGGGCAGGTACACCGCCCGCGGCGCTACAGCATCGAGCCGATGTGCCTCACGCCCGACCGACCCCGCAGCAATCACGAAAACCAAGAGCGCCGACACAAAAGCAAAGACCATCGTGATCACAGGCATGAGAAAACTCTAGGCCAGGGCTCAAGCTGTGCAGCCGCCCCAGCCACAAACGCGCGCCAGTCAGCACGCCAACACCCGACCCACACACGCGGAACCGCCCGACTCACGAGTGAGCCGGGCGGTCAGGTTCAGGTCAACGCCGGGTGGCGCTGAAGTTCTCAGATACCGATGCGCTGCGCGAGCTGCTCGCGGTGGTACGTCGGGTCACCGAACAGCAGCTCGGAGCTCTTGGCACGCTTGAAGTAGAGATGCGCCGGGTGCTCCCAGGTGAAGCCGATGCCACCGTGGATCTGGATGTTCTCGGCTGCGGCGTGGAAGTACGCCTCCGAGCAGTAGGCCTTGGCGAGCGAAGCGGTCGAGGCGAGCTCGTCGTTCATCTCAGCGGCGCACCACATGCCGTAATAGGCAGCGGACTTGGCCGACTCGACTTCAAGGAGCATGTCGGCGCACTTGTGCTTGATGGCCTGGAACGAACCGATCGGGCGACCGAACTGCACACGGACCTTGGCGTACTCGACAGCCATGTCGAGCACCATCTGCGCTCCGCCAACCTGCTCGGCGGCGAGGCCGACAGCTGCGAGGTCGAGCATGCCCTGGAGGATTGCCCAGCCGCCGCCGTCGGCTCCGATGAGCGTGCCCTGCACACCGTCGAGGTCGAGCTTGGCCTGCTTGCGAGTCTGATCCATCGTGGACAGCGCCGTCTTGGTGAGGCCAGCAGCGTCACCGGCGACGGCGAACAGGCTCGTGCCGGCTGCGGTCTTGGCTGCAACGAGGATCAGGTCAGCGGTGTTGCCGTCGAGCACGAAGCTCTTCGTGCCAGTGATCTTGCCATTGGCGTCAGCGGTTGCTTCGATACCTGATTCGTCCCACTTGCCGTTCGGCTCGGTGAAGGCGACGGTGGCCTTCGTGGTGCCAGCAGCGATGCCCGGGAGGTGCGCCTGCTTGGCTGCATCGTCACCCGAAAGGATCAGCGCGTTGGCAGCGAGCACGACGGTCGAGAAGAACGGTGCACACAGCAGGCTGCGGCCCATCTCTTCGAGCACGATGCCGAGCTCGACGTAGCCGTAGCCCGAGCCACCGAATTCTTCGGGGACAACGAGGCCTTGGAGGCCCATCTGCTCGCCCATCTGGGTCCAGACGGCATCGTCAAAACCCTTGTCGGTCTCCATCTGCTCGCGCACGGCTTCTTCGGAGCTTTTGGCTTCGAGGAAGGCGCGCACGGTCTTGCGGAGTTCTTCTTGTTCCTCAGTGAATGCGAAGTTCATGGATGAGATCATGGCGCGGTTGCGCTGACTCCACAAATCTGCTTGTGTACACATGTGGACACAAATACGGAACGACATGATGGCGGGGCAGATGGCGGGGCTCTCAGCCTCGGCATCAGAGAATTGCGCTCCGGCCTCGCCGACGCCGTCCGGCGCGCCGAGTCAGGCCAGCGAACGGTCGTGACGACCGGCGGGCGGCCCGTCGCACAACTCGGCCCACTCGACGCCGACGCCCCCGACCTCGACCGCCTGATCGGCGCCGGCGCGGTCGTGCCACCGCGCCGAACTGGTGAGTGGCGACCACCTGAAGCAGTCCAAGTACACGCCGGCTCGCGCATCGACCAGGTACTACGCGAGCTGCGGGGCTGACATGACCGTCGTCCTCGACACCAGCGCCGTGCTCGCTCTTGCAATCGAGGGCCCGCAGCGCCTCGTCGCCGAAGCAGCACTGGCGAGCGACCCGGTGTGGGCGGCGTCGGCCATGGCCCTCACCGAAGCACTCCCAGCGATCGACCGGCTGTCAGACAACCGTTTCGTTCGCCTCGATCTCGAAGACGCCGTCCGGCGCATCTGGGATCATCTGCACGTCGTACCGGTCGATCAGCGATGCCTTGATCGTGCCGCTGCGCTCGCCCGTACACAGCCCGTTCGGCTGACCGACGCGATTCACCTCGCGGCGACCGAGCGGCTCCCTGAGCCGCGCCGGTTCGTCACGTTCGACCCGCCGCAGATCGGCGTGGCACTCGGGCTCGGCTTCGACGTCGTGTCGAGCTGAGCCCAGCTGCTCCCTACGGAACGCGCATCATGCGGAACGTGTCGGTTGCTCGCGCCACCGACGCAATGCCAGCAACCACACCAATCAGGTCGCCTGTAGCCACATGACCTTCTCGACGTGCCTGATTGACGGCAAGCCGGACACGCTCTTCGTAGTCAGCCGTACCGCTTTCGAAATAGATCGGCGTGACACCCCAACTCGACGCGAGCTGACGGACGGTCGCCTTCTGACCGCTGAACCCGAGGATCTTCGCGCTGGGCCGGAACCGCGCCATCGAACGAACGGTGAAACCGCTCGCCGAGATGCACAGCAGCGCGCGCACGTTGAGTTCTTCTGAGGCACGTGCGGCAGCAATCGTCATCGCGTCGGTAATCGCTGCCTCGCTGTGTTCGTGACCCGCCATGCGGATTGCGGCGACGCGCTCGGCCCACGCCTGGTGGTTGAACTGGTCGTCGGAACGTTCGGCAATACGGGCCATTGTTTCGACGACGAGTACTGGGTGCTCGCCGATCGCCGTTTCGGCCGACAGCATGACGGCTGACGTCCCGTCGAACACCGCGTTTGCAATGTCGGTCGCCTCAGCGCGGGTGGGTGCCTGCGCCTTGACCATCGAGTCGAGCATCTGGGCTGCGGTGATCACCGGCAGACCACCCGCAATGCACTCACGGATGACGCTCTTTTGAATGTGCGGCAGATCTTCGAGGTTCGCCTCGATGCCGAGGGCACCACGCTCCACCATGATGCCGGCAGCATCCTCGATGATGCTCGACAGATTCTCAACTGCCGCCATGGTCTCGATCTTGGCAATGACCATCGGGCCACGAGGGTGCGGTTCGAGCGCAAGCTCACGAAGATCACGGCCGGAGTTGACCGAGATGGCGACCATGTCGACGCCGACCTCGACGAACTTGTCAAGGGCTTCCCGGTCGAAGTCGGTGACCGGCCGATACACGGCGGTGCCGAATGGGATGTGTACGCCGGCGCGGCCGCTGAGCGGGCCGCTCGAAATGACTTTGGCCGTGATGCTCTGGCCCTGCACCTTTTGCACGGCGAAGATGACCGAGCCGCCAACCAAGATCTCGTCGCCCACATGGCAGTCATCGACGAGATGTGCGTAGTCGATCGAGATTTGCTCGGCACTACTGTCGCCGGCACCGGGAACCAGGGTCACCGTGTCGTCGACCGAGAATTCGACGCCCTCAGCCGGGAAACGACCCGTGCGCGTCTTCGATCCGGGAAGGTCGATCATCGTGCCAATATTGAGGCCAAGTCGTTCGGCAACATCACGGATGCGCTGATGTCGTTCGAGGGCCTCATCGAGCGGCGTGTGCGCCAGCGCGATGCGCGCGACGTTCATGCCTGCCTGCATCATTGCAATGAGCGTTGCCTCGTCTGCCGATGCCGGCCCGATGGTTGCGATGATCTTCGTGCGACGTGCCACGCCCAGCACCGTACCGGCCTGAGTGCGGCCGGACCCCGTGTGCGGGTGAGTGGGACTCCGCATCACGATGGGAAGGGCTGGCAGAATGAAGCGATGAGCAAGACACTGCATTGGTCAGATGCCGACACCGAGGTGCACAAGGTCGTCGTCGGGCCCTACGAGAACAACGTGTTCGTCGTCCGCTGCAAGGCCACCGGCGAGGGGGTACTGCTCGACGCTGCCAACGAACACGAACGGCTCCTCGAACTCTGCGACGCACTGGGTGTGAAGCGAGTGCTCGAAACCCACGGCCACTGGGACCACATCCAGGCCATCCCGGCCATGCGCGAAGCCGGCTACGAAGTCGCCGTCACCAAACTCGACGCCCCGATGCTTGCCGACGTCGGCTACGACGTGTTTCTCGACGACACCGAGGTGATCGAGGTCGGCAGACTCCGATTGCACGCAATCCACAACCCAGGGCACACACCGGGTTCGATCTCGTTTGCGTTGGAGAACACTCCCCTGCTCTTCACCGGCGACACCCTCTTCCCAGGCGGCCCGGGCAACACGAAGTCCGACATCGGCGACTTTGGCACCATCATCGAGTCGATCACCGATCGGCTCTTCACGTTCGACGACCAGACGATCGTGCTGCCTGGCCACGGCGACAACACGACAATCGGGGCCGAACGGCCACACCTCGACGAGTGGATCGAACGCGGCTGGTGACTCGTTACGACGAGCGCCCCGACGACGAGACACCGATCCACACGGCCGAACTACCACCGACGCCCACACGGGATCGCAACATCAAAGCAACCGCATGGATCGAAGCGCCGCTGTCGCTGCTCCAACTCGGCAACGACCTCCCCGATCAGCCAGTCGCCGACTACAAGCGGCGCATCGGCCCCTGGCTGCTCTGGCGGTCAGGCCCCGCCAAAGGCGCCGACGCCCGGTACTGGGTCGCGCACGCCGACGATCTCGATCGCAGCTTCACATTGCGGCTCCATCCTGACGGATCAGCCGACGGTGTCGGGCCGAGTGGAGCGCGCCACGAACGTTTTCGGGCGTGGAAAGAAGACCTCCGCGACAGCGAGTAGCTGGCGCCGACGGGCCAACCCTCAGGCGCTGACAGGGTCCTCGAGGAGCGGCTGAAATGCCAGCTCGGCAGCACCGATCAAGCGTGCTGAGTTGCCAAGCCTCCCTGCGACAACCACGCCAGGCCGCGCCCGCCCGCCGAACGACGTGCGAGCGAGGTCGCTGGTGACGACGTCTTCGACGTGGCGCCACACGTCGTTGAACATGCCGCCCATCACAACGACCTCGGGGTCAAAGATGTTGATCAAACATGCGAGGCCAATCGCCAGCCAGCCGCCGTGCTCAGCGAGTGCGTCAAGCACCGTCGCATCTCCATGCTGAGCTGCGAGGAGCAACCGCTGCACGGCCGCGTCGCCACCGTCTTCATCGAGACCGGCGCGCCGCAGTAGCGCCCGCTCCCCCACTTCGGTCTCCCAGCAGCCGGTCGAACCGCAGCCGCACACATCGCCGCTGGGGTTGACAGGCATGTGCCCAATCTCGCCGGCGAATCCCGACCGGCCGTGAACACGTTGGCCATTCACAATAATTCCGCCGCCGACGCCGATCTCGCCGCCGACGAAGATCATGTTGTTGGCGCCGTCGCCGGTTCCGAAGCGATGTTCGGCGAGCGCACCGACATCAGCGTCGTTGCCAATCGTCACCGCGACGCCATCACCGAATCGCGCGCTCACCAGGTCGGCAAGCGGCACGTCGCTCCACTGCAGGTTGGGAGCCATGACGACAGTGTGGCCGTCCGAGGTGACAGTGCCCGCCACTGCGACGCCGATACCCACGATGCGCCAATCTCCAACCGCGCCATCTTCGTAGCCGATCAGGTTCGCGAGCGTGACCAGATCGTCGACCTTCGTCTCCACCGACACCGGGCCGCGCGTCCGGCTTACTCGAGCATCATCGATCACTTCACCGCGCAAGTTGATGAGTGCTGCTGCCACACCGTCGACGCCGATCTCGAACGACAGTGCCGCGATCCCTGCCCCATCGAGTTCTGCGGTCGCGGACGGACGACCGCGCTGCCCATCGTGCTGTGCACCGGTTTCGGTCGCGAGGCCGTGTTCAACCAACTCGCCGATGAGTGACCCAACTGCACTTCTCGTCAGTCCGGTCGCTTCGACCAGTTCGGAACGAGTGACCGAGGAGGCCGTCCGCAGCATTGCGAGGATCGACGCCAGATTCGATCGCCGGAGCGTCTCGGATCGCACACCTTTTGTTGCCTTCGGTGCGGTAGTCCCCATTTGTTGTACTCTATTACAAATAGGGCCTCTTCACGAGCAGTTGCCAACTGCCCGACGCGCCACCTGACCCTCTTGCAGCCCCATTCCCGCCCCTTCCGACGAGAAAAAGTGCACTCGATATGACTTCAACACCTGAACCTTTCTTCCCTGACATCGACGCCATCGCCTACGAAGGCCCCGATTCCGACAACCCGCTGGCGTTCCGCTGGTACAACGCCGACCGAGTGGTCATGGGCAAAACCATGGCCGAACACCTCCGTTTCGGTG
>NZ_JBDNIJ010000076.1:0-6342 GCF_041688325.1 Ilumatobacter sp. | reverse complement strand
TGCTTGCTGACTTCTATGACCGCATCGGCGAACCGCTCAAGGCCCGTCGCTGGTTTGGCACGATTGCCGAACATGACCGCGACTATTACGACATCCAGACGCGTCTTCGTCACATCGGCCGCTGACGCGGGTCAGCCGCCGCGCAGGTGGTTCCGCGCTGGTCGCCGGTGAACGGTACGATCGACCCCGATGGGGAGTTTGCATTTTCGAGCGGGAACCGTTGCGGTGGTGCGCGATTCAAGCGGCAGAGTTCTTGCTTTTGAACGCTCTGACCGCACAGGTCAATGGCAACTTCCGCAAGGTGGTATCGACGCAGGTGAAACTCCGGTCGAAGGTGTCTGGCGTGAACTTGAAGAAGAAACCGGGTTGACTGCCAACGAGGTCCATCTCGTCGATGAGTATCCCGAGTGGACTGTCTACGAGTGGCCTGAGAGCGTCAAAACGGTTGGACAACGGCTGGGTCAGGCGCAGCGCTGGTTCTTCTTCCAGATTGATGACGACAACACCGCACCGAGGCCTGACGGTGTTGAGTTCGTTGATTGGAAATGGGTGCAGATCGACTGGTTAATCGACCAGGTCGTCGACTTCCGCCAGGCGTCGTATCAGCGCGTGCTCGGCACCGCGTGAGTGACAACCTGTTTGCTGCAGCAGCGGAGGAGACTCGGCGGGCTCGCGCTCCGCTGGCGGCGCGGCTCCGGCCGCGTACTCTCGACGATGTCGTCGGCCAGGAACATCTGGTCGGCCCGGGAAGGCCGCTCCGAGTGCTGGTCGAAAGCGACCGGTTGAGTTCAGCGCTTCTGTGGGGCCCGCCGGGAACAGGCAAGACATCGCTTGCTCTCGCAGTTGCCGGGTCCACCGAGCGGGCGTTCGAGCAGATGTCGGCTGTCACTGCTGGAGTCAAGGACGTCCGAGAGACGATAGAACGGGCGAAGCAACGCCTGGGTGAGCGGGGGCAGGGCACGATCCTGTTCCTCGACGAGATCCATCGTTTCTCTAAGTCGCAGCAAGACGCGCTGCTGCCAGCAGTGGAAGACGGCACGCTGACACTGATCGGCGCGACGACGGAAAATCCGTTCTTCGAAGTGAACGCTCCGCTGCGCAGCCGTTCGACCCTGTTTCGTCTCGAGCCGCTGGATCGAAAGGCCATCGAGCAACTCGTCGCACGCGGTTTGCAGGCTGAGGCGGTTACTGCTGACCCAGAAGCCACAACGTTGCTTGTCGACCGATCCGGCGGCGATGGTCGCCAGGTGCTCACGTCGCTCGACGTCGCATGTGCATTGTCGAACTACACACACGTCGAACTCGAACATGTCGAAGCTGCGCTCGGAACCAGTGCGCTTCGTTACGGGCAGGACGATCACTATGACGTCGTGAGTGCCTTTATCAAGTCGATGCGGGGCAGCGACGCCGACGCTGCGGTGTACTGGCTGGCGCGGATGCTTGAAGCGGGCGAAGACGCCCGTTTCATCGCCCGCCGCATGGTCATTTTCGCGAGCGAAGACGTCGGTCTCGCCGACAGCCGCGGGCTCGAAGTTGCAGTTGCCGCCGCGCATGCGCTCGAACATGTCGGGCTCCCGGAGGCCCAACTCAACCTGGCACAGGCAGCGATCTATCTGGCGACTGCTCCCAAGAGCAACCGTGCAGCGTTGGCTATCTGGAATGCACGGGCAGCGGTCAAAGACGGGGCAGTCGGCGAGGTACCCGCTCATCTTCGAGATGGGCATTATCAAGGCGCTGCTGAACTCGGTCACGGTGCTGGCTACCGCTATCCTCATGACGATCCGAAGGGATGGGTCGACCAGCAGTATTTGCCCGAGTCGCTGGCCGGCCGTCACTGGTATGAGCCGAGCGAACACGGCGACGAGGGGAAGATCGTAATGCACAAGAACCCACGGTCGAAAGGACAGCAATGACGCCCGGCGAACTTGTCCTCATCGTGCTGGCGGTGTTGATGATCATTGGCTTTACCGCCTTGATCGTCGTGCTGTTGCGTGTGCTCGACACGCTCCGCTCACTGCGGAACGAAGTGACCGATCTACGTAACGAAACTCAACCCCTGCTCGCTGACCTCCGGCACACCACGAACGAAGCGCGGTCGACGGTTGACGAGGCACGACACGACCTCGAACGGTTCGACAGAGTCCTCGGTTCAGCCGAAGCCATTGGTGATGCAATCGGTGGAAGGGTCACCAAGACAGCGTTCTCGTCGCCGGTCATCAAGGCGGCAGGTTTCGCCAAGGGAACCTCTCGCGTGTGGTCAAGGCTTCGTGGTGGGCCAATCCAACGGTCGATTGCCACGGTCGATCCGAACGTGATTGAGGTCCGAAATCGAGCCGGTATTGCGCCGGAGCAACGCAGGAGGAAACGAGCATGATGAAGCGAGTCACCTGGTTTGCCGGAGGGTTGGCCGCCGGCATTGCTGGCGCCGGATACGCCAAGAAGAAGGTCAAGGAAGCCGCGTCAAGCGTTGCTCCTGTGCAAGTCGTGAAGTCAGCTGTCTCCAAGGCGCGAGCCAAGGGTCGAGACGTTGCCGATGCAGTCCGTGAGGGGCGGGTCGTGGCGTCGCAGCACGAAGACGAGTTGCGAGCAAAGCGCGAGGGTCGCCTTGAGTCGCTCGAAGACCACGTCGAACCTGGCGACAAGGTGTTCGTCGATGGTGAGGCGGTCGAGAGCGGGCGCGTGATCGTGATGCGCCAACCTCGGGACTGACCGTGTCACTCGACGAGATCTACACAGGCCACGACGTCGACCTCGTCCGGGTGGCGACCCGACTCCGTGCTGTTATACGGCCCGATCAGGTTCGTGACGGTGCGACGGAAACACATTTGTACCGGCGCGATGCGTCGACCATGTCCAACACAGCGGGCATCGTCTGCTTCGCCGAGTCGACCGCTGACGTTCAGGCGATTGTCCAGATTGCTGCCGAATTCGGGGTGCCGTTCCTGGCGCGCGGCTCGGGAACCGGTCTTGCCGGAGGCGCCGTTCCGCCTCCCGGCGCGATCGTCATCTCGACGACGAAGATGAACAAGATCATCTCGGTCGATCCGGTCAGTCGGATGGCGTGGGTCGAACCAGGCGTTCTGAATCTCGACCTGTCGAAGCAAATTGCTCACCTCGGCGTGCACTTCGCGCCCGATCCAAGTAGCCAGCAAACGTGTTCGATCGGTGGCAACGTCGCGAACAACTCGGGTGGGCCACACTGTCTCGCCGACGGCGTCACCAATGCCCACATCCACGGGATGGAAGTGGTGCTGCCCGACGGCTCGGTCACGATCTTTGGCGGCGAAGAGCCGGAGCCTGACGGTTTTGATCTGCGCGGCGTCTTCGTTGGGAGCGAAGGCATGTTCGGAGTGGCCACCAAGGTCTGTGTCCGTCTCATGCAGAACCCGCCCGATGTGGCGACAATGCTGATGGACTTTGCGTCGGTGTCTGACGGGGCCGACTTGGTCAGCGACATCATCGCGGCGGGCATCGTGCCGGCTGCGGTCGAGATGATGGATCAGCTCTGCCTCGTCGCTGTCGAGGCGTTCATTCACGCCGGGTTGCCGGTCGAACAAGCCGCAGCGTTGCTGATCGAGGTCGTCGGACCAGCCCGCGGTGTCGCTGCTGACGTCGCGCGGATTTCCGAACTGGCAACGGCCCGGAACGTCGGCGGTGTGCGGATTGCTGCAGACGACGCCGAACGAGCGCTGCTCTGGAAGGGTCGCAAGTCAGCGTTCGGCGCAATCGCAAATATCAAGCCCGACTACTACCTGCATGACACCGTGGTCCCAAGGAACAAGTTGTCCGGCGTGCTCGACCAGATCTACGCGATAGTCAAAGAGCACGATCTGCAAGTACTCAACGTGTTTCACGCCGGTGATGGCAACCTGCACCCGCTGCTGGTCTTCGATGGCAAGGAGCCTGGCGTCTACGAACGTGTGCATGCTGCCGGCAGGGCAATCGTCAAAGCGTCCGTCGATGCCGGTGGGGTGCTGAGCGGTGAGCATGGCATCGGCCTTGAGAAGCGCGATCTGATGCCGCTGATGTTTTCCGAGACCGACCTGGCAGCGCAAGCCGACTTACGCCGAGCGTTTGACCCGCAGATGCTGTCCAATCCAGACAAGGTCTTGCCGAGCCCGGCGACGTGTGGCGAGATTCATCGAGCCCCGGAGGGCGCATGGATCTGACTGTCGACGATTTCGCGGCGAATATCGGGAGTACCGAACCGGTCGCGGTTGTCGGCCTTGCTACTCGAGCAACGCCGCCTGGCGACGTGCGCCTGGTTACTGCTCCGGTTGGGATCGACTGGATCCAGCCGGCCGAGATGACGATCCAGTGCGGTGCCGGCACACCGGTCGATGACGTTGCTCAGGCGCTCGCCGAGCACGGCCAGCAGATTCCTTTCCCTCCTGGAGGCACCATCGGTGGAGCGCTCGCCGTTGGCCACAGCGGTATCCGCCGACTGGCTTACGGAGCAATGCGCGATGCTCTCCTCCAAACGCACTACGTCGGATCAACCGGCAAGGTCGTGAAGGCCGGTGGCCCGACCGTCAAGAACGTCAGCGGCTTTGACCTATGCCGGCTGATGGTCGGGTCGCGTGGAACGCTTGGCTTTCTCGGCGACGTCATCTTGAGGACGCGTCCAATTTCGGCCTACGAGCAATGGTTCACATCGGACCGTGATCCCTGGACGCTCCTGACCGGTCTGTTCAGGCCGACCACGGTCCTGTGGGATGGCGCCGCAACCTGGGTACTCCTCGAGGGCCATGAGGGTGATGTCACCGAAATGGCCGAGGCATACGGACTGAACCCCATCGACCGACCACCCGAGCTGCCCTCGGGTGGTCGCTGGTCGATGGCACCGTCTGAACTGCCGTCGCTGCGCGTTGCTCAGCCGGGGTCGTTCATCGCCGAGATCGGCGTCGGAGTCGTGCATCACACCAGGCCACGGCCGTCGCGCCAAGTCGACCCGGTGCAGGCGCAGCTGCATGCCCGCATCAAGGGTGAGTTCGACCCGACGGGCCGCCTTAACCCGGGTGTCGACGTGTTGACGGTGATCTGACCGGGCATGCGTCCGTTTGTCGATCGACCGATCACCGACCTTGGAGCAGCGGGTGACCTTGCGGTTGATGCTGCGGCGTATTGGGAACTTCCGGAACCGGTATTGCTCCGGGCGGGCATGAATGCGATCTATCGGTCGGGTGATGTTGTGCTCCGAGTGAGTGAGCCGAGTGCGCCGGCGAGTGCATCATTGGAACTTGCCGAGCGGTTGCTCGAGGCTGGCCTTCGGGTCACACGACCGGTCCGAACAGACACATTCGGCCAGGCCGGGCTCCACGCAACGGCATGGGAGCACATCGAGGCGACAGGCGAACCAATCGACTGGCGAGCCGTCGGTGCAATGGTTCGGATGGTGCATACTCTCGATAAGGACGACCTTCCGAGCGAGTACCCGCTGCCGCAGCCAGTCGATTTCCCGTGGTGGGACTTCAACACACTCTTCGCTCAAATTGGCGACGTTTTGGACCACGAAGCCAGACGGGGTATCGAGCAGGCCATCGGGCGTTGGCCCGATTGGGCTGATCAGGCCGGCGCAGTGGTGTGCCACGGCGACGTGCACCCCGGCAATGTGATCATGGCTCCCGATGGCCCGGTCCTGATTGACTGGGACCTCATGTGCGTGGCCCCGCCCGGGTGGGACCACGCACCGCTGATGACACTGTCTGAGCGGTGGGGCGGCGAGCCCGGGGTGTACGCGGCGTACGCCGATGGGTATGGATCGTCGCTGCGTGCACAACCGTCCGCCGAAGCGTTCGCCGAACTTCGATTGGTCGCAGCCACGCTGATGCGAGTCCGCGCGGGTATGAGCAACGAGGCTGCGATGCCCGAAGCCCAGCGTCGACTTGCCTATTGGCGCGGCGAATCCGACGCACCGGCGTGGCAAGCGCAGTAGGGCCCGGTTGACTCTCGGCCGTGCCTCCCGAGAACGCCGCATCGATTCATCCCCATTTGCGTGTCGCCAAATCACCGACTGGTGCTGGTCGAGGCGTTTTTGCCACACGCAACATCGTCGCGGGTGAGCAGATTGAGCGATGCCCGATGTTGA
Source organism: Ilumatobacter sp. (assembly GCF_041688325.1). GTDB lineage: Bacteria > Actinomycetota > Acidimicrobiia > Acidimicrobiales > Ilumatobacteraceae > Ilumatobacter_A. The sequence continues at coordinate 254 of NZ_JBDNIJ010000076.1, read as the reverse complement.
TCGTCGAAGGCGACCAGGGGGAGGCGCTCTCGCTGGGTGCCGATAGCTACGTATTCGGCTGGGGCGAGTCCTCGACGGCGTTGGCGCTCGGCTATGGCTCGCTCTACAACCATCGCTATTCCCCGAACGCCGAAACGTTAGAGACACCAGACGAGCTGGTGATCACGGCGCTGGCCGACATCGCCGAGGGCTCTGAGATCTTCATCAACTACATGGGGACGGCTCAAGAGGGCGTCTGGTTCGACATTCTGTAG
>NZ_JBDNIJ010000396.1:0-10836 GCF_041688325.1 Ilumatobacter sp. | reverse complement strand
CGGTTCCTGTCGAACGCTTGGGCTGACTACCAGTTGGCTCATCCGGGCACGCATGACGTGGTGCCCGACCTTTTCCGAATGCCCGGTCTGATGGAGGGGATCGGTGAGTTCCGGGACCACCATGGCATCGACACCGAACTCGGTCGGTGGTGCTTTGAGACGACGACGCCGCTGACGGAGGGCACCTTCGAAGCTGCGACCTCGGCGGTTGATGTCGCGCTGAGTGCTACATCGCTCGTGCTGGGTGGTGAGCGAAACGTGTACGGCCTGTGCCGCCCTCCGGGACACCATGCTCCGATGTCGCTCTATGGCGGCTACTGCTTCTTTAACAACGCAGCCATTGCAGCGCATCACGCAGCCTCCACCACCGGATCGAAGGTCACCGTGCTCGACGTCGACTATCACCACGGCAATGGCACTCAGCAGATTTTCTACCAGCGTGATGACGTGCAATACGTGTCGTTGCACGGCGATCCGGCCCGGGCCTATCCGTACATCACTGGATTCGCCGATGAGGTCGGTTCCGGCCGTGGCCGCGGAGCCAATCTGAACGTTCCGCTCCCGCTTGGCGCCGACGACGATCACTATGCAGCAGCGCTGGCTGGAGCGCTCCAGGCCATCGACGCGTTTGGGCCGGATCTGCTCGTGGTGTCGCTCGGTGTCGACGCCTTTCACAACGATCCGATCTCGGATCTGGCGGTCACTGCCGACGGATTCGAGGCGCAAGGGGCACTTGTCGCGCAACTTTCTGTGCCGACGGTGGTGGTGCAAGAAGGCGGGTATGACGTGGCCTCGCTCGGCAACAACGTCAATCGATGGCTTGCAGGCCTGGCAACGCTTTGAGCCATCTGACAGCCCGACTGTGACGGGCGTCATTCCACAATGTGGAACTGTGCTACATTGCGGAATGCGGCGGCTGGAACTTCGACAACCCTTTGAATGAATTGTCCACAGGGTTCGAGTTGGGTATGGTCGACGTGTCGCCGCTAGTCAGTTGGCGGCGTGAACTCAAGCTTTTCTATTAGGGGGAAATTACAGATGGACTTCAAACGTTTGGATCAAACGCGCAGCTCGGTTGGACCGATCGAGCTCGATCTCATCGAGTCATATGCTCAAGGAAAGGTCAGCCGTCGCGACTTCGTTCGCCGCGGCACGATGATCGGCCTGTCGGTACCAGTCATGGGTGGCATCATTGCCGCCTGCGGCGGTAGCGACAGCGATTCCGCACCGGCCACCGATGCTGCCAGTGGGGAGACTGGCAGCACCGAGCCCAAGACCACCGAGGCCGCAGCACCCGCAGCAGCCGGTGGTGACGTCATCGCCGGCATCCAGACCGGTGACGCCAACTCGGGCCTCGACCCGGTCAACATGCTCGACCTCGGCACGTACGCCGTGCTGTCGCAGTCCTTCGAGTATCTCGTCGGCCTCGGCCCAGACGGCAACATCGCGGCAACCGCACCCGCCACCGAGTGGTCGCCAAATGCCGACGCCAGCCAGTGGACCTTCAAGCTTCGCCCTGGTGTCACCTGGCAAGATGGCGGAACACCGCTCACCTCTGCCGACGTCGTCGCCACCATCGAGCGCATGGTTGAAGTCGGTGCCGGTCTTTCCGGTGTTGTCAGCGCCGGTGCCGCCGAGGCGCCCGACGACCTGACCGTGGTCGTGAACCTTGACTCGCCGAACGGCAACCTGCCGGTCCTCGTGTCGTTGTTCAACCCGCAGTCGCTGATCACCCCGGTCGACTACTCGAGCGGCACCACGCTGAGCGACCGCCCGACTGGTACTGGCGCCTGGATGCTGGTCGATTTCGATCCGTCGGCCTACCGCGCCAAGTTCATTCCGAACCCGAACTGGTGGGGTGGCGCAGTCAAGCTCGACAGCGTCACGTTGCAGGGCTTCGAGAGTGGCGGCACCAAGGTCGCGGCCTTTGCCGCTGGCGAAATCGACATCATCCAAGACTTCTCGATCTCCGACGGCGCAACCCTGCTCCAAGACGATTCGCTCACCATTCTGCGTCCGCCGTCGTCGAACCACCGCCAGATCTGGTTCAACACGCAACTGCCGGAAGGCGGCCCGTTCACCGACCCCCGCGTCCGCCAGGCCGTCTGCTACGCCATCAACCGCGAGCAACTTGTCAACACGGTGTACGAGGGTCAGGCTCGAATCGCTAACGACCACCCGATCTTCCCGACGTTGCCATTCTTCGACGAGGGCCAGGAACAGCGCCCGTACGACCCCGAGATGGCCAAGCAGTTGCTCTCCGACGCCGGTTATGCAGACGGCATCGAAATCCCAATTCAGGTCGGCGACCTTGGTGAGATTCCTGCCATTGCGGCCATCGTCGAGCAGAACCTGGCCGCCGTCGGCATCAAGACGCCGGTCAGCGTCACGCCGAACTCGGACTTCTACGGCGAGTACTGGTGCACCGGTGCAAGCTGGGGATCGTCGCCCGAGTCCTCTGGGCCGGGTCGCCCCTGTGGCGCTTCGGCTCAGATCGGCATCGTCGACTATGGCCACCGCCCGACCCCGGACATCTTCTTCGGCCGTGCACTCGCGACCGACGGTGACTGGAACTCTTCGAACTATGCCTCGAGCGAATTCGATGGCCTGTTCGGCGATTACCAGAGCGCCACCGATGTGGCGGGTCAGAAGACGGCAGTCGGAAAGATCCAGCGTCTCCTCCATGAGGACGCCCCGGCGTGCTACCCGTTCTTCTTCGACTACCTTTCGGCAACGAGCAGCGCGATCAACGGCTTTGAAACCACAGCCCTTGGTCACCTGCAGATGCAGAACGTGACGAAGAGCTGACCGAACACCCCGCTCCGGCCGACGCCGGAACGTCGTAACGGCGGGGCGCAGCGGACTGGTCCGCTGCGCCCTTTGTCGTTACAAGGATCAACCGTTCGAAAGACAGAGAAGGAACACGTGCTCAGATTCATCTTCAGGCGGCTCATGCTCGCCTTCGTCACCTTGGGGTTTTTGCTCGTCATTGTGACGCTGATCCCCAACATCGCTCCAGGCGACCCTGCTCGAAAGATCGCAGGCGGCACGGCGTCGCCCGAGCGACTCATGCAGGTCACCGAATCGTTGGGTCTGCGAGATTCGGTTCTGACTCAGCTGTCGAAGTTGGCGAAGTCGGTCTTCACCCTCGACTTCGGCGACTCCTTCTCCGTCGCTGCCGGCGAGCCGGTGATGAGCCTGGTATGGACCTCGCTCGGCAACTCCGCCAAGCTGGTGATCCTCGCTCTGCTCGTCATCGTGCCGCTCTCGGTTCTCGGTGGCTTGGTCACTGCCTACAAAAAGGACACCTGGATCGATCGCACGATCATCAATGTCGGCATCGCCTTCTCGGCGATTCCCGACTTCGTGGCCGGTGTGTTCCTGCTCGCCTTCCTCGCCGTCCCGGTCGACTTCTTCAAGGTGCAGGCCGCAGCGCCGCCCGGATCAAACATCTTGATCCAGATCCAGCATCTCTTGCTGCCAGTCATTGCCGTGTTGATGGTGTACTTCGGGTACATCGCACGCGTCACTCGTGCTGGCACGATCACGGCGCTCGATTCTGATTACGCCCGTACAGCGTTCATGCGTGGGCTGTCGCTCCCGCAGGTGTTCCGCAAGCACATTGCCCGCAACGCACTCCAGCCCACCGTTGCGGTACTCGGTACCCAACTCGGCTATCTCTTCGGCGGCATGGTCGCTCTTGAGCGGGTGTTCGGCTATCAAGGTGTCGGCAACCTCATCCTTCGAGCCGTTGACCGTGCCGACTATCCGGTCCTGCGGGCTGGCGTGCTCGCTGTCGCCGTCATCTATATGCTCGCCACACTTTCGGCTGACCTTCTGATCGCTTACATGAATCCCCGTACACGCCAATCGTTGGGAGACAACTGATGAGCGGAACCCAGGAAGCTGGTGCGCCTGTGCCAACCCCGAACGAGTCTGTGAACGTCGCTCAGTCGGCCGAGACCGCAGTGCCCGGTGAAGGTAAGAAACAGATCCGCAAGGAACAGCTCCGTGTGCTGTACACCAGTCCCGGCTTCATCATCGGTGTGGTGATCGTTGGATTCTGGATCATCGCCAGCTTGCTGCCGGGGATTCTGACATCGTTTGATCCGAAAGAATTCGTCGAAGCAGGGCCTCGTGTCAAGCCTGGCAGCGAGGCGTGGCTCGGCACCGACAAGAACGGGTGGGACGTCTATACCCGAGTGATCTACGGTGCCCGCAAGATCCTCACGATCGCCCCGATCTCCACCGCTGTGGCCATCGTGGTCGGCACGTTCCTGGGCCTGGTCATGGGCTACTACAAGGGTTGGGTCGACGAGATCCTGAGCCGTGTTATCGAGGCAATCCTGTCGATTCCGATCATCCTGATGGCCATCGTCATCATCTTCACCTTTGGCCGCTCGACCACCGTGATCATTGGAACGATTGCTGTGCTCTTCGTGCCGGCGATCACTCGAACAATCCGTTCGGCGGCAATCGCCGAGTCCGACCTTGACTACGTCATGTCGGCAAAGATGCGTGGCGAATCGGGTTTTTTCATCGTCACCCGCGAGATATTGCCCAACGTGACCGGGCTCGTGGTGGTGGAAGGAACCGTGCGCCTCGGCTACGCCATCTTCACCTATACGACATTGGCTTTCCTCGGTTTCGTCGGTGGCAACATCACCGATGCTGATTGGGGCATCGATGTGTCGCAGAACTACGAACAAATCGCCCGCGAGATCTGGTGGCCGTCCATCTTCCCGGCCGCGGCAATCGCCAGCCTCGTCATCGGCGTCAACCTGATCGCCGACTCGATCGACAAGGCAGTGAACTCATGACCGTGACCGAATCCCATACTCCCGAGCCTGCAGATCCGACCGACGTGCCAGCGCTGGCCATCGACGGCCTTGAGATGTCGTACGTCGTTCGCGGCAACCCGCGCAAAATCTTGCGCGGCGTGACCTTTGAAGTGCGCCAGGGCGAGGCATACGGCCTCGTCGGTGAGTCGGGCTGCGGCAAGTCAACCACGGCGTACGCAGCGCTTCGATACCTCCCGAGCAACGGCGTGATCGACGCCGGTCGGGTGCTGTCCGGCGGCGAGGAACTCACCGCGATGTCGGCCAAAGAGCTGCGCAAGTTCCGCGCTGAGCGTGCCTCGATGGTCTTCCAGGACCCAGTACAGGCGGTCAACCCGGTGTTGAAGATCGGAACGCAGGTTGCCGAAGCGTTCCAAGTGTTGGGTCAGTCGAAGGCTGAAGCGCGTGTCTCGGCACTGGCTGCTTTGGAACGGGTGCATATCGCTGCTCCGGAGAGTGTGATGGAGCGATATCCGCATCAGCTTTCAGGCGGCATGTTGCAGCGTGTGGTCATCGCTATGGGCTTGGCCTGTGATCCAACATTGCTGGTGCTCGACGAGCCGACGACCGGCCTCGATGCCACGGTCGAGGCCGAGGTGCTCGACTTGGTGCGCGAGCTCCGTTCTGAACTGAACTCGGCAATTCTGCTGATCGCGCACAATCTCGGCGTCATCCGCACGATGTGCGATCGCGTCGGCGTCATGTATGCGGGTCGGATTGTCGAAGAGGGCACCGTTGCCGAAGTGTTCGACAACCCGAGCCATCCGTACACCAAAGGGTTACTCAACTCGATCCCACGACGCGGTCTGCGCAAAACAGACAGCGAACTGTTTTCCATCCCGGGTGCGGCCCCACCGATCGGTGCCTCGCTGCCGACCTGTACGTTCATCGATCGATGCCCCATCGCAACCGATCTCTGTCGCACTGACGTACCGCCGATCGTCCCACGCTCCGATGGGCACTGGACTCGTTGTCATCATGTCGACCGGATGGACGAGGTCCCGGACCCTGAGAAGGTCACGGTCAAATACGACGTCGGCACCGAACAGGTCATCGGGGTCGAAGGTGTTTCCAAGACATTCCGCCAACGTGGCCACGACGTTCCGGCGCTCGTTGGTGTCAACCTTGGCTTCGCTGAAGGCGAAACTCTCGGGCTCGTTGGTGAGTCTGGTTCCGGCAAGTCGACACTTGCGAAGACCATGCTCGGCGTCCACGCACCCGACGAAGGCGGCGCCATCACCCTGCGCGGCCGGACGATGGCTGATAAGGCAACTTCTCGCATCGACGAGTCGGTGCGAGCAATTTCGATGGTCTTCCAGAACCCTGATTCGGCGCTCAACCGGGCCTGGACTGTGCGGCGCATCCTGCACCGCAGCGTCGTCAAACTGACCGGCATCAAGGGTGCTGAGGCGGACAGGCGAGTCGTGGAAATTGCTGAGGGCATGCAGCTCTCATCGCGTCATCTCGACATGCGTCCACGACAGTTGTCTGGTGGGCTCAAGCAGCGTGTGGCCATCGCCCGTGCCTTTGCTGGAGACCCCGAAGTGGTCGTCTGCGACGAGCCAACGTCGGCGCTCGATGTGTCGGTCCAGGCGGCAATTCTGAACCTACTCGCGAAGCTGCAGAACGAGCAGCGCTCGAGCTACTTGTTCATCAGCCACGACATTGGTGTCGTGCGCTACTTGGCAGATCGCATTGCAGTGATGTACCTCGGGCGGATCATGGAGATCGGCGCGACCAAAACGATGTTCGAGGGTGTGAACCATCCGTACACCGAGGCGTTGCTCTCGGCAGTGCCAAGCGTCGACGGTGTCGCTGAGAACCGGATTCCGCTGACCGGTAGCATCCCGTCGCCGGCCAACCCGCCGCCCGGCTGCGTCTTCCATACACGTTGCCATCGTGCGATAGCAGGCCTCTGTGAGGTCACCGAGCCGGAGATGGTTGAGCTGTCGCCCGGTCACAGCATCAAGTGCCACCTCACCGTGGAGCAGCTCAAAGAGCCGCTCAAGGCCGACGCTGTCGCCACGCTGGCGTGACCTTGGCCGCGCCGACTGATTCGTCAGTCGGCGATAATCCATTCGGCGCCGGCAGCGGTGTCGCGTACCTCAATGCCGGCAGCGATGAGGTTGTCGCGAATGGCATCTGACACGGCGTAGGCCTTGTCGGTTCTGGCGGTGACGCGTGCAGCGAGAGCCGCTTCGACGACCGGGCCGAGCACCTCGCGAACGTCGCGAACTCCGGCAGTTGCGGCAGCGCCGAGCCGAACAATCATGGATCGCCGCGAGGTCCGGGCCCGCTGCATCTCGTCGCCCTGGAGCGTGTCTCGCGACCACTGGAGGATTGCCGAGTCGAGATCAAGGATGGCCTTGACGGCGCCGTCGGCGTCTCGCGCTGCCAGGGCCGAGTCGAATTCCGATTCGAGTCGAGCGGCGTCGCCAGCAAGTGACGGAATAGCCGCAGCCTGATCACCGACTGTCACACCGAGGTCTGACCGGAGTGTGACAGCAGCTTCGGACTCGGTCGGTTCTGCCATACCGGGGTCTGACCTCGGTGTGACAGGGCCGGCTTGCAGCGTGCTGAACGGGACAGTTTCGCCGGTCTCGATGCGAGTCGATACACCGTCTTTACGGAGTGTGACTCCGCCTTTGCCGACGACCTCGGCGGTCTGTGCATCGAGGTCGATGATGACGCCGGTGTGCTCGTCGACGCCGAGGATAAACACGTCGTCATCGAGTTCTGGTTCGAGTATCGCCAGGCGTCGCTCGCCGAGGTAGCACTTGCTTGTGTCGTGATTGCCGCCCTCTTTGTTGTCGTAGTGCGGGATGACGACGACAGGGAGCCCGACTTCGCTGAGCACGTCGAGCCCGTCGACCCAGTACGGATCGGCGCCAGACTTGTAGATCTCATAGACAGGAATGGTTTTCCGCCCGAGTGTGAGCGCAGCAGCGGACGAGAACACGACGGCGCCGCCGGTGCGGAGCTTGTCGGCGATGGCCTCGGGAATCGGGGTATCGGCCCACTGGCGCAGCGCGAAGGTTGGGCTGCCCGGCCCGGCGAAGATCCAGTCGGCTGCACGGATCTTTGCAATGGCTGTTTCGATTGCCACGACATCGCCGTTGTCGGTTCGTGCGAGGCCAGCAATCTCGACGTTTCGGTGCGCTGCGTCCGTGAAGTACTCGGCGGTCTTGGCGGCGAGGATGTCGACGTTTTCCTGGAATCCGAACGGGGTGTCGAGGAGTACGGCGTCGACGGGGCCTCCGGTTGCTGCGGCAAGCTGTTCGAACACCCGGCGATGCGGCGTGGTCATCGTCGGTGCGGTTTCGCCGGAGCCCATGATGACGAGGAGGCGGGGGAGTGCAGTCATATCAGTTCCTGTATTCGGTGGGTCAGCAGCGTGCGTTAGAAGAAGTCGGGATCGGTGAGCGCCCCGTGAAGGAGCGCAGCGACTTCGGTCGGGTGTTGTGCATGCACGTCGTGATGTGCAGGGCTGAACCATTCTGACCGGCTGATGGCCAGAGCGGACAGAGCCGCGTCGATTCCGGCACGCTTCGCAGTAGTCCATTCGGATTGGCCGTTGTCGGCCGAGATCCACAGCACGGGGTCGGTGATCGTGGCGTACAGGTCAGAAGGTGTGTGCTCCCACAAGCCGCGGAGTACGAGGAGGTGACGTTCCAGTGTGAGCCACGGGGCGATGGTCCCGTCGTCTCTGACTTCGAAGTTGGCGAGTTGACCTTCGATGCCCTCGGCTGGCCAGTCGGCGTTCGACGTGGTCATCCACTCGCGCATCTTGGCGATCGGCGTGCCGATCAGCGAGGGCGGTGCCATCTGCTCCTTGGCAACTTCCCAGTCGGGCATTCCGCGCTGCAATTCGATGGAGCCGCCGTCAACACAGACGATCACCGATGCAGCCCCGGGGTGCCGATGCGCGAACTCGATGACAACGTTGCCGCCCCACGACTGCCCGGCAATCAGTGGCCGTTCCCAGCCGAGGTCGGTGACAAGCAACCGAAGGTCGTCGGCGACGGAGGCCATGTCGTACGGGCCGTCAGGTTTAGACGAGTGGCCGTGGCCGCGTTGGTCGAGAGCGACGACGGGGTGGCCGAGCGCGGCGAGGCGCCGGGCAACGCCGTCCCAGAGCCGAGCGTTCGAAGCAAGCCCGTGAACGAGCAGGCACGGCGGCAGGGTCGCGTCGGCGGGTTCCCAGTGCACTGCGTGCATGCTGACGCCTGACGCCAGTTCGTGATGCTCATGGCGCGGTTCGAGGGCGTGCGAATCGGTCATTGGGCGCTGGTCCGGATCTGTGAGAGGAGTTCGAGCATGTCAATGCTGCGCTCGACTGGGCGAGGCCAACGCTGCGTCCCTCGAACTGCTGCTGCGAAGGCGTTGATCATCCCGAGATATGGGTCGCCAGGCTCGACGTCGATTGAGCGTTCTCGCGCAGAGTTGGTGGCAGAGTTGGTGGCAGAGTTGGTGGCAGGGTCGCACTCGACCCTGATCCGTTTGGCGTTCGGTCCGCCGGTATGGGCATCACCGTCGAGGACAATGCGGCCGGTGGTTCCGACGATCTCCAACCGTTGCTGTTCCGTTTGGACGAACGAGACCCTCGCTCGTGCGATTTGACCGCTGGGCCAGGTCAGCTGGACTGTGGTCGTCGCATCGACGCCACTCGGAGCCAAGTCGATGGACGCCTCGACTGCGGTGGGTTGTGAACCCCAGAGCTCGACAGCTGGGCCGAGGCAGTAGATCCCGACGTCGAGGAGCGCGCCGCCGCCGTGGTCCAGGATCCACCGATAATTGTCTGCACGTTCAGGCCCGATCGTGAACGTGAACGCCGAATTGATCTCGGTGAGTTCGCCGACCAGCCCGTCGGCGGCAAGCTGCATTGCATGGCGCCAGCGAGGGTCGAAGGGAGTCATCCAGGCCTCAGCGAGCAGCGTGCCGCTTGAGTGGCACGCGGCTTGCATCACCCGGGCCTCGTCGGGCGACACGGCCAGTGGCTTCTCGCACAGCACATGCTTACCGGCCGCAGCTGCGTGCATGGTCCACGCACGATGCATGTCGTTGGGTAACGCCAGATAGATCGCCTCAACGTCGGGATGATTGATGACCGCTTCGTAGTCGGAAACGGTGGCATTGGCCCAGGGGTCTGGTACTGGACCGCTGAGCGATGCCGCAGCAACCAACGTTGCTTTCGAACTGGCCTCGATGGCCGGTAGGACTGCGAGGCGGGCGACCATCGAGCGGGCTCCGAGCACGCCGATGCCCACCGGCTTACTCACAGGTCAAGCTCAATGAGCGTGCCGCCCTCGTTGCCGGAGCGGTGCGCTGCTTCGAGCACGGCCACGACGTCACGTGACTGCTCGGGACGAACGGCCAGGTCTTCGCCGAGCAGCAGATGGTCAGCGAGGTTGTTGTGGAAGCCCCATCCCGGATTGGGTGCGGGTCGAACGGTCGAGGTGATGAGGCCGTGGTCGCCGTCGAAGCGTGCCAACTGGAGATCGACGGGAGCCTCGGCGTGGTGGGACGTGTGCTCGACGTAGCCGCGGCCCGGGACGACCGACTCGGTCCGGAGCGGTCGGTAGTGCCCTTCGAGTGTTGCGTCGGTGCCCTCGATGTGGAACTTGGGTCGGCGGATTGCGCAGACGTCGCTTTGGCGGAACGTGGCCTCACGGCCGTCGGCCCACTGCATCCACAGCGACAGTTGATCGACGTTGCTGGTGTCTTGCCACACGCGTGTGTGCGTGGAACACAGCACGCGACTCGGGGCGCTGCCGTAGAGCTGGTGGATCCAGTCGACGTGGTGCGAACCCCAGTCGTACACGGCGCCGCCGGAGATCGAGTCTTCGGAGTGCCAAGCGCGACAGGGGTGCTCGAATCCACCGACGAAGGTCTCAATGTTGAACACCCTGCCGAGGTCGCCGCGTTCCATCAGCCGGCGCACAGCAAGGAAGTCGGTATCCCAGCGGCGGCTTTGATGGACGGTCACGGTGCGGTCGTT
>NZ_JBDNIJ010000395.1:0-7310 GCF_041688325.1 Ilumatobacter sp. | reverse complement strand
CTCGACATCGCGTGCCATCGCGACGGAGGAGGTGTCGGTGGCGCATCAGACCTCGAACAGTCGATCCTGATGACCACCGACGGCCTCGACGCTTCGGGGTTCCTCGAACATCTCAAGCTGCCGCACTACGTCACGTTCCGATCGATGATCGACCGGAAGATGGCGATGCGCAGCGCCAGGACAGCCGAACACCCCGTGTTTGACACAACGACTGCGACCGATGCTCCCGTGCCGGTCGACCCGCGAGAAGGAGACTGCGCATGAGCGCCACCGTGTCCGAAACCATCGATTGGTCCATCCCGACCGAGGGGACACGACTCGACGCATTGGTCGAGCCGGCTGTCGAGGCCGGGATCCTCGACGAGCACGCCAAGCGCGAGCTTCGCCGGGCGATCCTCACAGCGGTCTGCGTGCCGGGCTATCAGGTGCCGTTCGGCTCTCGCGAGATGCCGGTCGCCAGAGGATGGGGATCGGGCGGACTCCAGATCACGCTCGCCATCGTCGGCCTCGACGACGTGGTGAAGGTGATCGACCAAGGAGACGACGAGGGAGTCAACGCCGTGAACCTCCGCCGCCTCGTCACCGACACCACCGGCGCCACAGAAACCACCGAAGTCAGCGAAGCGACCGTCATCCAGACCCGCCACCGGATTCCGGAAGACGCACTCGAGGCACACCAAACGCTCGTGCTGCAAGTGCCGGTACCGGAGCCGCTGCGCGGCGTCGAACGCAACATCGCCGAGCTCGGGCGGATGCACGCCGAAGCCGACTACTCACGCATGTGGGTCAGCCTCTACGAGGACAAGGTCCGCAACGGGGTGATCACCAAGAGCACCGGCTACCCGTGCTTGGTCGGTGGTCGCTACGTGATCGCCACGACCCCGATCCCGAGATGGGACGTTCCCCGGCTACATCGGGCACCGTTCCTGTCGCTGTTCGGCGCGGGCCGTGAACGCAAGATCTATGCGATCCCACCCGACACCGACGTCGAGCCGCTGACCTTCGACGACGTTCCGTTCGAAATCGAGAAAACACCGGGCGCACGATGCTCGCTCTGTGACGCCACCGAGGCGTACCTCATCGAGATCCCGCCGTCGGACGCCGCTGCCGACGACGGCCGATGGATCTGCAGCGACACAGCATGGTGTCGTCGCCGCCGAGTCGAAGCGAGCCAATCATGACGCTCGTGTCAGCGCCTCGCCCGACCGTGCTTCGAGTCGACCGACTCGGAAAGATCTTCGGTTCCCAGAATCCAGCTGCCATCGAACAGACCGGCCCGGAGGTCGGCTCGGAGAAGACACCAGATGGCAGCTCGGTCGTCGCTGCCTGGGATGTGAGTTTCGATGTCGCAGCCGGCGAGGCATTTGGTGTCATTGGCGAATCCGGGTCCGGCAAGTCCACCGTGATGAGGGCGATTGCGGGAGACCACTCGGCGAGCGCAGGCTCCGTTCGGATGCGACGACGAGATGGCTCCACCTCGGACTTGCTCACCATGACCCAGTCCGAACGCCGTGCGCTTCGAGTTGACGAACTCGCTGTCGTCTACCAGGACGCTGCCGATGGTCTGGACCTCAACGTGACCGCCGGTGGAAACATCGCCGACCGCCTGACCGCAGCAGGCGGACGGCACTTCGGTCAGATCCGTGAACGAGCCGCCGAGCTGCTGGAGCGAACCGAGGTGCCACTCGACCGCATGGACGACCTCGTCCGAACGTTCTCCGGTGGCATGCGCCAACGCGTGCAGCTCGCACGAGCGCTCGCCAATCGGCCGCCGATCGTGCTGTTCGACGAGCCGACAACGGGGCTTGATGCATCGGTCGCCGCCGGCGTACTCGACCTGATCCGCAGCCTGCTCGAAGAGCTGGGCATCGCGGCGGTGGTCGTCTCGCACGACTTCTCCGTCATCGAAATGCTCACAACCCGCTGCATGGTGATGCAGCACGGTCGAGTCGTCGAACAAGGGTTGACCGATCAACTCTTCGAAGACCCCCAGGCTCCTTACACCCAGCGACTCGTTGCGGCGGCCCGAGCATGAGCGAGCCGACTCCTGAAGCTCCCCGCACAGAACCCGACGGAAGCACCCAGCCGCAGTCGGTGGTGCTGTCGGTCCGCGGGCTGCGTAAACACTTCGTGCTCCACAATGTCGATGGCCGACAGGTCGATGGTTTGGCCGGTATCGACCTCGATGTCAGCGCTGGAGAGCACGTTGCATTGGCGGGCTCGAGCGGCGCCGGCAAGTCGACGCTGCTCAAGTGCATCTATCGGACCTATCTCCCGTCGGCGGGCACTGCAACACTGCGCTCGCCTACTGGACCTGTCGAGTTGACCGCACTCGCCGACGCCGAACTCGCCGCGATACGCGGCCGTCAGTTCGGCTACGTCTCACAGTTCCTCCGGGCCGAACCGCGGCGTGGCGCACTCGACATCGTCGCGCGTGCTGGGATCGCCCGCGGCATGGACCGAGCCACAGCCGTCGAAGCAGCCGCGACCGCACTTCGTCGTCTGCACGTGGATGAGTCGCTGTGGGACGTGTACGCCTCGGTGCTTTCCGGCGGCGAGAAGCAGCGCGTCAACCTGGCCGCCGGCACCATCTCCGCACCGCAGCTTCTCCTGCTCGACGAGCCGGTCTCTGCCCTCGACCCGGCGAACCGGGAGGCAGCACTCGAACTCATCTCAGACCTCACAGCGCACGGCGTCGCCGTTCTCGCCGTGTTCCACGACCTCGACGCGATGGCTCGCCTGGCCTCGCGGGTCGTGGTGATGCGCAACGGACGCATTGTTCAGTCGGGTCCACCCGAAGAAGTACTTCACCACCTCGAAGGAGTCGCCAGATGACCGTATTGACCGAACCCCACACCATGCCGCCGAGCAACGATCGGCGCGGCGTCGATGTGGCGCTGACAAATGTGCGCCTCGTGCTCGACGACCAGATCATCGAAGCCGGCACCATCGTGATACGCGACGGTGTGATCGAAGCCGTCGGGCGCACTGCAACGGCACCGCCCGACGCGATCGACGGGCGCGGGATGCTGTGCATCGCGGGCCTGGTCGACACGCACTCCGACGGTTTCGAAAAAGAGCTTCGGCCACGCCCCAACGTTGTGCTCCCCGCTGACTTCGCGCTGCGGTCGTTCGAATCGCGTGTCCGTGCGGCCGGCGTAACCACCGTGTTCCATGGCGTCGGCTTCGAGAACGGATCCAAGTACGACCGCTCGGTCGAGCAGGCGCATCTGCTGTGCGACACGATCACCACGAGAAGAGCTGACGCCGACGCTCGCGTCGACCACCAGATTCTGTATCGCCTCGACGTGCGCGATACCGACGGCCTTGTTGCGTTGGAGACTCGATTGAACCAGCGCCACGGCGACCTGCTGATCAACGAGATCCCGCTAGTGTCGGCCGAAGATCACACACCGGGCGTCGGCCAATACACCGACCGCTCCTACTACGAGCGATACATCGCAGGCACCAAGGGCCTCGACCCAGACGAAGCAAAGCAGTACATCGATCAGATCGTTGCCGATCGAGACGACAAGCTGGACAACGTCGACCGGGCGCTGTCGTGGCTGGCGAATCGGGCCCACGGAGGAACGATCCGGCTGATCGGTCACGACCCGACATCAGCCGCCGAGATCGACGCAGCAGTCGAACGCTCCGTGTCTATTGCCGAGTTCCCGACCACTGTCGAGGCAGCACGTCGAGCCCACGAACGAGGTCTTCGAACCGTGTCAGGTGCCCCCAACGTCGTGCGCGGCGGGAGCCATTCGGGCAACGTGAGCGCCGCAGAATTGGTATCGCTCGGGCTGTGCGATGGGCTCTCGTCGGACTACATGCCGACAACGTTGCTCGGAGCAGTGGGAACGCTGGTCCATGATGGTGTGTGCGATCTGGCGACCGGGGTTGCGCTCGTGACGTCGGGGCCTGCAGACACGGTCGGGCTTGCGGACCGCGGGCGCCTGAATGTTGGCCAGCGAGGCGACATTGTCCTGGTCGACTTCGACGGTCGACTTCCGACTGTGCACCTCGTCATCGCAGCTCACGATCACGTTGCCCCGATGCCGATCGGCGCGAGCAAGTGAACACTGAACGCCCCGTTCCTTCCGCATCTGTTCGCCAGTGGCACCGCGACGGCTTTCTTCACCTCACAGACTCTCTCGACCCAGCCGTCTGCGAGGCTCTCAGCGACTGGTCCGACGAAGTCGCAGGCTCCGATGATGAGCGCTTTCTCCAGCATCGCGAGATGACCGACGACGGGCCGGTGCTCGCTCGCAGCGAACACTTCGCCACGATTCACCCGGGGTTCGGATCGCTCGTCGGGGACGGCGTGATTGCCCGTCTCGGTGAGCAACTGATTGGTGAACCGATCGTGCTCTACAAGGAGAAGATCAACCACAAGCTGCCGGGTGGGGCCGGTTTCGCACCGCATCAGGACGCCACTGCGTACCGCTTCGTCGGCACGCACCTCACGTGCATGGTCGCCATCGACGACTCGACGATCGAGAACGGCTGCCTCGAGGTCGTGGCGGGGTGCCACCACGAACTGCTGGTCGACGACGGCGACGGCTGTTTGCCTGCGTCCGCCGAGCGAGCGCTGAAGTGGCAACCCGTCGAGATGCGCGCTGGCGACGTGCTCTGGTTTCACAGCCGCACACCCCATCGCAGTGGATCGAACACGTCGACTCGGTCACGGCGTGCCTTGTTCCTCACGTTCAACGCGGCCGCCGAAGGCGACTTGCGCAGCGCCTACTACGCCGACAAGATCAATCGACTTCATCACCACACCGGTGCCGAGCGAGCGCGAGTCAGCACGATCGGCCACTTCCTCGGCCGATCAGCCGACGACGCCACCGACCAGAGCAGCACATCGAACAACACAGGAGCCAGCACCATGACCGACGACCACGCCACCGCCTCGCTCTCTCCTGATCGGGTGCCCTGGATGCAGCTTCGTACCGCTGCCGACGTTGCTTCGGCGATCACCGACCTCTACGAACGTAAGGGCGCAAGCAACTACGACGAGGCGGTGACCCAGCTCGCCCATGCGCTGCAATGCGGCAACCTCGCCATGGAATCCGGGGCCACGTCGGCCACGATCGTTGCCGCATTCCTCCACGACATCGGCCATCTGCTGGTCGACGAACATGACAGCAACGGAGACTTTCTCGCCCGCGACCTCCACCACGAAGAAGTCGGCGCCCGCTTCCTTGCCAACTGGTTCGGACCGGAAGTGACCGAACCGATCCGACTCCATGTGGCCGCCAAACGATTCTTGTGCGCCACCGATTCGAGTTACCACGACGGGCTCTCCGCCGCGTCGGTCAGGAGCCTCGAAGTCCAGGGCGGACCCATGACCGACGATGAAGTTGCCGCGTTTCGAGCCAACGAAGGGTTCGAAACCGCGGTCGATCTTCGTCGCTGGGATGATGGAGCGAAGTTGTCTGACGCGTCGACGCCGTCGCTCGACACCTTCGGCACCTTTATCGAATCGCTCGCCAGCGTCTCCGCAACGTTGCGCTGAACTCGAAACGACGTCCGGCCTCAAGGTGGGCGAGTGCTCACTGCGCCGTTGAAGACTTCCTTCGCCGCGACCCACTGCGACCACCGCTGCAGCCGGTTCTAAGCTGGTCCTCGTGGGTGAGACGTCGGAACGAGGAACACCCTCACTCCCGCGGTATGTCGCCATTGCGGACACACTTGCTGCGCGCTGGTCGAGCTTGGTCCCGAACTCGCTGGTGGACAGCGAAACGCAGATCGCAGCGAGCTTCGACATCAATCGCCAGACCGCCCGCGAGGTCTTGAAAGAACTCGAGCGCCGCAACCTCGTGCGCCGCATCGTCGGCCGCGGCACATTCACCGCCCTCAAGCTCGCCTACCCGATCGAGCGTGGACGGCCGCCGAGGTTTCGACGCGTCGTCGCCGAAGCCGGCTACAGCCACGAGATCGTGCTCGCGTCAGTGCGTTGGCAGAGGGAGACTTCGTCGAGACCGCGGACGCTCATATCGGAGCGCCTCGTTGCTGTCGAAGGGCTGGTCGCAGCGTTCGCGACCGATGTCTTCGTCGAACCCATCGGAGCCGAGGTCGTCGATGCGGTGCGATCGGGCGCCTCGATCTTCGAGACGCTGCAGGAGCTCGGAGCTCGGCCATGGCGCCGACGAGCAACTGTTTCAACAGGTCAGCCCGACCGTTCCGTCGCCGCCCGGCTCGGCTACGCGACCGGGCCCCCGTTGACATGGAACCTCCGCAGCGAGACGATCAACGCGGCGACCGGGGAAGCGCTTCATCACTCCGACACCTGGATCCGCAGCGATGTCTTCGACGTCGGGATCACGCTCGATTTCCCACCAGACGAGCCGGCCGCGGCACCCGGACAGGGTTGAGGACGGGCCGACTGCGACTGTTCGCAGCATTGACTCCTGATGTCCGTCCACCGGACATCTTCGGTTCAACTCGGTTGTCTAGACAATGAGTCGTGACAAAAATTCCGAACCACATCCACCGCCGCCGGTTGACTTACGTCACCGCCGGCATTGCCTCCATGGCCTTGATCGCCGCATGCGGGAGCGACAGCGAACCGGCCACCGAGGCTGCTGCGCCGGCCGCTGAGTCCGCTGCCGACGAGCCGGCGGAGGCGCCAGCCCCCGACACCGCTGCCGACGACGCACGCCCGGCGGACTGGCCGACCACACTCGCATTCGGTGCCGTACCCGCCGAGAACGCATCCAGCCTCGAAGCCGACTTTGCAACCACCAAGGCGATTCTCGAAGCCGAACTCGGCCTCGACGAGATCGAGTTCTTCCAGGCCACCGACTACGCCGGCGTGATCGAAGGCATGATCGCCAACCGCATCGACGTCGCCCAATTTGGCGGCTTCTCCTACGCGATCGCCACCAGCAACGGAGCGGACATCAGCGTCGCCGGCGTCATGACCGACGGGCCCGACATCGAACCCGGCTACCGCAGCTACGGGCTCACCCAGGCCGACAACGCAGACATCAACTCGATCGACGACTTCGCCGGCAAGAACATCTGTTTCGTCGACCCTGGCTCCACCTCCGGCTTCCTCTTCCCATCCGAAGGACTCCTGGCCGCCGGCATCGATCCGTCCGAGACCTCAACCGAGATCAACCCCACCTTCGCCGGCGGCCACGACGCCTCGGCGATCTCGGTCGCGAACGGCGACTGTGATGCAGGATTCGCGTACGACTCGATGGTCACCGCCCAGCTCGTCGACAGCGGCGACATCAGCGGCGTCATCGACATGGTCGAGGACGAGACTGTCAACGAAGCCGACGCCAACCTGAAGATCGTCT
>NZ_JBDNIJ010000394.1:0-27475 GCF_041688325.1 Ilumatobacter sp. | reverse complement strand
TCCGAGGGCAGCCAGTAGCGCTTGCGTTGGATGTTGGGCTTCCACGTGCGACTCGTTCGGCGGTGCGAGTGCGACACCGACTTCCCGAACGACATCTTCTTCCCGAGGAGCTGACAGGTTCCAGACATGCTCGAATCATACAACGGAGTGAGAACCATTACTACTAGAGTGGGGCTCGTGGAGTTTCTGAAGCCATCGCCGTACGAACCCGGAGTCGGGCCGCAGAACACACGACCGCAGGTGCCGATCACGTTGCTTGCACCGGAACACCAGAGCGTCGAACTACTCCGGTCATTCGCAGCCGACTGTGACACTGTGCTGATAGCAACGGACGAGACGCTCGCGTTTGCTGGCTTGCTGGGTCTGGTCCGCGTCGGTCGTGCGTTGCTGACCGCGGCCGACGTGACGAGCCGTACTCCGGGTTGTGAGTGTTGCCAGATCCGGGTCGACCTCATCGACGCCGTGCGCCACGCTGTGCTTCGCCGCTCACCCCCTCGCCGGTTGGTCGTGGTCGTCGATCGGAAGCCGCCAACCGGGCCAAACTCGTTGGTCGACGACGACTCGGCGATCGATGTCGTCACGGTCATCCACACGTTGCAGGCAGACAGCGAGATCGAGCGGCTCGCGTATCTCGACGGCCTGGTCGTCGAGGTCGACGCATGCGCTGCTTCGACACGTCTCGCCTGTGGTCTTGATCTTTGGACCGGGCCACGCGAAGCGGCGATTGCCGTTGCGGATCGCATTGTCGTGAACGGCTCGGAGTTGTTGACCACGGCGGCGTCTGCACAAGTGTCGAGCGCCTTGCAGATCATCAACCGCATTGGGAAGGTCGTCTGCGGGCAGTCGGCTGCTGCCCACATCGAGGACCTGGTCGACCTCGACGCATGGAACGGTCACTCCCCGGCATGTCTCGAACGCACTGCCGGGCCCGGACTCGGGCCGGTTGGGATGGTCGTGCAAGTAACGCATGCACCGAACTGCAGACATCACGCCGCAACGGTCGGCACCATCGTGCTAACCCGTCGAGGCGTCCTCGATCCCGATGCGACTGACGCCTGGCTCGACCGGGTTGTCGCTGAATCACCCTCCCGTCTCCTCCGGTTCCAAGCAGCACTGTGTGTTTCCACCTGCGAGCCCAGAGTGTGCGTTCGAGGAAGTCGCTCCGCAATGAGGAGCCAACCCGAAGGAGGCGGCGCGGAAGGAACGGTGGAGGCCGATCAGAGTCGTCAGGAGAGCGTGGTCATACTCGTCGGGCGTGCACTCGATCATCAATCGCTCGCTGAGAGTTTTGAGACAATCGAGTTGGCGCAGTGATCCCGTTGGCCGACCATTTCCTGACGGCGGCCGAAGTGGACTGGACAGTCGAGCTTCCAGACACGGTTCGTATCCTGGACTGGTCACCCCGCGGGCGACTGCTCGCAGTTGCGGCAAATGGGTCAGCACTCGTCGAGAACCCTGATCGGGTGACGGCCCCGATGACCCCTGACCCACGCGATGCAATGTGGCTTGGTGAACGGGCGCTCGTAATCGTCGATCCACTCGCTGGCTTGGTCACAGCGGGCTTCGACAGCGAACAACCGCTTCCGTTTCGAGGTGCACGCAGGGTCGGCACGCACGCTGGGCGCACGGTCGTCGCAGGCAACGGGCGAATCGGAGTGTTCGGGCACCCCGCCCTCGACCGCACGCCCGAGGTGATCTGGACGGGCATCGGGGTCACTCATGCGTGTTCCCACGTGAGTGGAAACCTGTGGGCACTTGGAGGCACAGGCGGACTCGCACTCGTCGATACGGCGCTCGGATGCGTCGACACACGTCTCGAACTGCCCGGCGTCGTCGCAGTGGCGTCGCGAGCTGCTGCCGGCCGACTCGTCGTGAGTGACCTCGCAGGAATCATTCACGTGCTCGAACTGCATGACCTCGGCAACGGCATCGAACTCACCGGTTACTGCGACCCGGTGCGCCACCTGGCCCTGTCAGCTGATGGACGAACGGTCGTGGCCGCTGCCGACGACGAACTCACCACATGGGCAATCGCATCGAACGGTGATGTGGCAGACGAACCGACGTGCGTCGTGGCCCACGACGCCGCGATCACCGCTCTCGAATCAAGCGAGTGTGGCTTCTTGGCAACCGGCGACGCGCACGGAGTGGTGCAGATCTGGTCACCGCTGCTCACCGAGTACCCGGTCTCGACGCTTCGACTCGACAGCGAGATCACGGCGATTGCGTGGAACGCCTCGGGGCGCCGCCTTGCCTGCGGTGCGGTGTCGGGACAGCTCCTCGTTGCGGACATCACCGCTGGCGCACTGGCATGAATGCTGCGCTCGACAACACTGCACCGATCGTCATCGCCGGTGCCGGCCCACATGGCTTGGCGACCGTCGTCCACCTCCTCACCGCGGCACCGCGGCTGCGCGATCGTCTTGTGGTCGTCGATCCGACGGGGAAGTGGATGAGTGCGTGGGCCGAGCAGTTCGCTCGGCTCGACATCACCAACCTCCGATCGCCGGCCGTGCACCACCCCGCGCCACGTGGGGGTCTGTTGAGATCTCACACAGCGACCCACCGGCTCCCCACCAGTGGACTTCCCTACGGGCTGCCGACAACGGAAACGTTCGCATGGTTCTGCCGCGACCTGATCGAGTGGCTCGATCTGGAACCTCTCCTCATGACGGGCACTGTCGTCGACGTCACATCCTGCACCGAGAGCGACGGCACCGAGGGATGCAGCGTGACAGTGGACTCGTGCCACGAGCGCACGACGCTGATGGCTGACCGTCTGGTGCTCGCCTGCAATCCGTGTCAGGCGAACATTCCGGGTTGGGCACTCGGCCACCTCGCCGAGAACGGTCCGTGTGGCGACAGCGTTGGCGGGCCTGGCACCATCCAACTCGCCGCCCAGGTGGACCTGCGCCGAGTCGGCGACCTCACGGGCGCTTACATCGTGGTCGTCGGAGCCGGGCTGACTGCAGCGCACCTCGTGTGCGGCGCTGCGCAACGAGGCGCACACGTCACGCTCGTGGTTCGCCGGCAGCTCACGGAACGCAGCTTCGACACCGACCCCGGATGGCTCGGCCCGAAGGAACTGGATCGGTACGACACCATCGAGGATCCAGGCGAGCGGTTGGCCGTCGCCCGAGCAGCGCGGGGCGGCGGGACCATCCCGCCATGGATGCTGGTCGAGTTGCGCAGTCTTTTCGACAGCGGTGCAGTCACACTTCTCGAAGGCGCCGAGGTTGGAGAGATCACAGAGGTTCGCGATGGCGGTCCGACAGCTACTGACTCAGCGCACGGTCGACGCCACCATCTCAGCATCGTGAGCTCGACGTCCGAACCGCGAACCGTCGTTGCTGATCAGGTTTGGCTCGCCACGGGTACGACCCCGACGCTCGACGCAGTGCCCGCACTCGCCGGTCTCCGCGACCGCATCTCGATCGTCCAAGGATTCCCGGTCACCGGACCTGATCTGCGGATCGGTAGCCTGCCAATCCACGTCACCGGGCGCCTGGCCACCGTCGAACTCGGTCCGGCCGCCGGAAATCTCTGGGGTGCACGCCAGGGCGCCCGGCGGATCACGTACTCACTCACCGGCATCGATCTCGAAACCGACGACCCGAACCTCGCATCCACACTGCCCTCCAAGCAGCCATCGCACCTCTCACCTGTGCGCTCATCCGACGACAAAACCCCGCCCCCGACACCCCTGACTGTGCAGGCCACCATGACCTTGACCACCACGACTTCAACCACCACGGACGTTCCTTTCCGATCACTCCCCACCACCGTGCTTTCGGGCTTTCTCGGTGCTGGCAAGACGACACTGCTGAATCACTTGCTGAACAATCGCGACGGTCGCCGAGTTGCGGTGATCGTCAACGACATGAGTGAGATCAACATCGACGGCGCCCTCGTCGCGGGTGACGTGCGACTCGACCGCACGGAAGAACGCTTGATCGAGATGACCAACGGCTGCATCTGTTGCACACTGCGCGACGACCTGCTGATCGAGGTGGGTCGGCTCGCGAACGAGGGTCGCTTCGACCACCTGGTCATCGAGTCGACCGGAATCAGCGAACCGCTGCCGGTTGCCGCGACGTTCCTGTTCGACACCGAAGATGAACTGTCGCTGCTCGGGCGGGCCCATCTCGACTCGATGACCACTGTCGTCGACGCCCACCGGCTTCTCGACTACTTCGACGAGGTCGACGAACTCGCCGAACTCGGGATCGGCCGCGACGAAGACGACCAGCGCACCATTGCCGAGTTGATCGTCGACCAGATCGAGTTCGCCGACCTGATCGTGCTCACCAAAACCGACATCGTCGACACCGACGACAGCGAACGAATCGTGGCACTCCTGCAGACCTTGAACCCGTCGGCGCAGATCGAGGTCGCACCGTTCGGGCGGCTGCCGATCGAGACACTGCTGGGCAGTGGGCGCTTCGATCCTGATTCGACGGGCGCATTTCCCGGCTGGGCTCAAGCGCTCAACGGCGAACACATCCCGGAGAGCGAAGAGTTCGGGATCACCAACTTCGTGTACCGGTCGCGCTGGCCGTTCCACCCCGGCCGATTGTTCGATCTGTTGACCGAGTCCGGCTGGGACGGGGTGCTGCGTTCCAAAGGCTTCTTCTGGGTCGCAACACGACCCGACATCCAAGCGATCTGGCACCATGCCGGCGCTGCGGTCACGCTCGAACCTTCATCGCCGTGGATGGCGACGATCCCGCGTGAGCAGTGGGAACTCGAACGCGATGAGTTGGCCGACCTCGACGACCGGTGGGACCCACTGCTTGGTGACCGGATGACCGAGTTGGTGTTCATCGGCATCGACATGGACCACGACGAGATCACGGCGGCGCTCGATGCGTGTGTGCTCACGAGCGACGAGATCGAACTGGGTTTTGCCGGGTGGGCCGACCTGCCCGACCCGCTCCCGTTGTGGGACGACGGTGACCGAGAAGACGACGGGGTGTGATCGGGTAGTACTTCCGAGCTTCGGAGAAACCGTGACCGAACTGTTCACTGCGATCTTTGTCGTGTTCATCGCCGAACTCGGCGACAAAACCTAACTCGTCGCGCTCGGCTTCGGCGCCCGACACCGCACCAGCACGGTGCTTGCCGGTGTTGCGCTCGCCCATGTCGCATCGATCACGCTGTCGGTGATCGTTGGAGGTCTGCTCGGCGCGACACTCCCAGAGGAACTCATCGGCGTGGGGGGGGGGGTGTTGTTCATCGCGTTCGCGCTCTGGACGGTGTGGTCCGAGCGAAGTCTGGTGCTGGGCAGGCCGTAGTGACTGAGACCGCTGCCGAGTCGGCCGGAGGCGAGCACCCCATGACGTTGGGTCGGCTGGTGATCTTGATCGCGACCATGATGTTTGTCGCCGAACTCGGCGACAAGACGATGCTCGCCACGGCCACTCTCGCTGCGAACGGGCAGGCATTGCTGGTGTGGGTCGGTGCCACGGTCGGCATCATCGGTGCCGGTTTTGTCGGGGTCGTCGTCGGACGGATGATCGGTGATCGACTCCCCGAGCGTGCGCTCACGATCTGGTCAGCGATCCTGTTTGCTTTGTTCGATGTCGTCTTGATTTCCCTGAATGTCTGAACGAAACGAGAACGCTCATCGTCGAACGCTTCGTCTGCCAGGGGAGACGAACACAGGCCGCTACAGGCCGACCAGGGTTCGCAAGTCAGCGTCGGAGGAGTTCCGAAGGTGAGTGCGGTGGCGTCGCAAGTCGAGCCCGGCATTGATAGCAGCGCGCAAATGATCTGCGTGGGCGTCACCGAGTTCGCTGCCCAGGACGCTGCGGAACCAGTGATCGACCTCGTCGGATCGCCAGAGCCGGTATCTGCTCCTGGGGTCGGTGACCGGTGGTGGAAAGCCCCCTGGGCCCCGTTCGCCGTTGACGAGCAACCGAACACTCTCCCGGGTTCGACCCGTCCTCGTTGCGATGTCAGCCATGGAGATCACGCCGGCGTCGGCCAGTCGGGAGACCCTGACGCCCTCGATCGACTCGAGGGCGGCAATTGCGCTGAGGATGGCGTTGTCAAAGGTGTCGGCTTCTCGGTCGAAGTCGGCGTACTGGATCCCGTTCGACCGGCCGATGAGTGCGTCGTCGCAGCCCGCTTCGAAGATTTGATCGATGAGTTCGTCACTCTGGAGGTCTGGGGCCTCGATGATGAGGGTGAACGTGTGGTTCGTCATGCTTGCTCCTCGTTCTCTGGTTGGTCATGGGCGCACTGGTCGAGCGCCCGTCTGATCGCCTTGGCGTGGTTGCCCGGGCTTCGGGGTGTGGACCAGATCGAGATCTGGCAGCCAGAGCGGCTCGCTTCGCTACATCGAGCGACACCCCATCGGTGTCCGGACTTGGTTGTTTCGACGCTCCAGCCCGCGTCTGTCAGCTCGGTGAGAGCTGACTCGACCTCTTTCTTGGCATGTCGAGCCCGAGCCATGTTGACAGGATACAACAGATGTTGTTTCCTGTCAACGGAGTGGAGGTCGTCGTCACCCTGCACCTGATCCGAGCGTGTCAGGCGGGGCAGGTGGAGCAGCGGCCGTAGACGTCGACGGCGTGGCGGAACGCCTCGAACCTGGTGTCTTCAGTGATGCTGTCGAATGCTCGACGCAGCGCCCGCTCGATCTCGGCGGGCAGGGTGAAGTCCTCCACGACGCCGCAGGAACCACAGATGAGATGATGATGGTGTCCAATCAGATCTTCTGCGAGTTCGAAGTGCGCATCGACACCTGCATGGACGAGGCGGCGCACCACGCCGGCTTCTTCGAGGAGCGAGAGGTTCCGGTACGCCGAACTCTGCGGGGTACCCGCCGCAAGGTCGAGGAGTTCGCCAAGCGTCACCGGCCGGTCAGTGCGCAGGAGCACGGCGACGAGTTGGCGCCGGCGGGTGGTGTAGCGCAGGTCGTGTCTGGCGAGACGTGCAGTGATGAGGCGATCGAGCGCACCGGATGCAGTGATTTCATCGGCATCGAGAGGGCCTTCAGCACCCTTGACATCACGAAGAATAGCGGTCGACTCTGACTGGGTGATCATGGGTCAGTGGTCGATCGTTCGCACTTCGACGAGCCCGTCGACGCGGGCGATGAACAGCTCGTCGGTGCCGGGCCGCCACGACAAGTGGCTGACGCCGACAGCGTGTTCGCTCACGTCGAGCGGGGCGAGAGTTTGGCGCTGCTTGCGTGGTGACGGCCACACGACGACGCGTCCGTCGGCGCCGCCGGTGACCAGCAGGTCGCCGTTCGACATCCAGGCCATTGCTGAGATGTGTCGGGTGTGCACCTCGCCGCTGGCGGGGGCGGTGCCACGCGGCCCCTGCTTCGAGAAGTCCCAGACGGTCAGTTCGCCGAGGCACGCGGATGCCATCCACCGCGAATCGTGGCGGAACGCGAGGTGTTCGATCTTGGCGGGGTAGCCCGACATCGAGAGGTCGTCACCGGACCACAGCTTCCAGAGGTGGATGCTGGCGTCCTGCGCTCCGACGCATGCCCATTTGCCGTCCGGGGACAGTTCCAGCGACAGGATCGACCCCTTCCACCGGTGTTGGCGCTTGGGGCCGGTTGCGTCGAGGTCGTCGGGGTCGTACCACGACACTGCGCCGTATGCGGCGACGCCGACGCGTTGGCCGTCGGTCGACCAGGTGACGGCGGTGATGGTCGAGTCGACCGGCTCGAATCTCTGACGCTCGGCGCCGTTCGAGTCGGCGAGCGTCAGTCGGCGTCCGGCTCCGATGGCGACGACGTCGTCGCTCGGCGACCATGCGACCCGAGCAACCCAGCCATCGACGGCGATCTCGGCGACGGGTTCGATGTGGCGTTCCGCAGGGTTGTAGCGGTAGAGCCGGACAACCTTGTCGTGGCCACCGACCGCAAGGGTGCGACCGTCGGTGGACCACGCCGCAGTCAGCACACCAAAGGGGTGTTCAGCGAGCTTCTCGATCGTGTCGCCGGTGTCGGCGTCGAGCAGCAGCGCTTCGCCCGACAGTCCGCCGGCGAACACGACGCTGCCGTCGCTCGACGGTGCCAGCACCGAGGCGTAGTCGGCAAGGCTGGTGTTCCAGTGGGCAGCTCCGATCAGTGCACTCATGTCAACTCGCTCATTTCACGAGGCACGAGCGGAAGCTGGCCTCGAGTTCGTCGCGGTCGAGGTTGCGCCCGATGAACACGAGCCGATTGGTGCGCGACTCGCCATCGCGCCACAGGCGGTCGGCTTGCCCGTCGAGCAGCATGTGGACGCCCTGGAACACGTAGCGCTCCTCCATCCCAGCGATGGCGAGAATGCCCTTCGAACGGAAGATGTCGACACCCTTGTCGCGCAGGAGGGTTCCGAGCCACTTGTTGAGACGGTCGCTGTCGACCTCGCCGGCTGCTTCGATGCCGACGGAGGTGACGGTGAGGTCGTGCTGATGCTCGGCGTCGGGGTCGAGGAAGCCGGGCTCGTCGGCGAGGACCCGGTCGAGGTCGAAGGCGCCGACGTCGAGGATGGCGTCGAGGTCGACTTTGCCATGGGTCGTGTGCACGATCGGTGCGAACGAGTTGATTTCGCGGATGCGGCGCTCGACTTCGGCCAACTGGGCATCGTCGACCAGATCGGTCTTGTTCAACACGATTCGGTCGGCGAACGCGAGCTGTTCGATGGCCTCGTTCTCGATGCCTTCGGGCTTGTCGTCGTCGAGGTGGGTGATGAGGTGCTTGGCGTCGACGACGGTGACGATTGCATCGAGGCGCAATTGGCTGGAGATCTCGTCGTCGACGAAGAATGTCTGGGCCACTGGCGCTGGGTCGGCGAGCCCGGTGGTCTCGATCACGATCTGGTCGAACTTGTCCTGACGCTTCATCAGGTTGCCGAGGATGCGGATGAGGTCGCCGCGCACGGTGCAGCAGATGCACCCGTTGTTCATCTCGAAGATTTCTTCTTCGGCGTCGAGGACGAGGGCGTCGTCGATACCGATCTCACCGAACTCGTTCTCGATGACGGCGATCCGCTTGCCGTGCTGCTCGGTGAGGATGTGGTTCAACAGGGTTGTCTTGCCGGCCCCGAGGAAGCCGGTGAGGACGGTGACGGGGACCTTCGTGGATTGGGACATGGCCGCAGCTTAGATCGTTTTGATTCTCATTACTACTAGCAATGTCCGACCCGAGGTGGCGGCGCCGTCGGCGAGATGCTCGGCGAAGAAATCATCGACACTTGTGGAAATAAGAATCACTCTCATTATGATTCGATCATCGCTACCTCGACCTTTCCTTCTTCTCGCGTTTCGCCGTCCGGGACGCCCCGTGCGAGCCGTCGTGTGGCGCGGTCGACCGGGCTGCTGCATCCTCGCCTGTTGCCGGTGCTGGTGGTGGCGCTCAGCGTCTTGATCCTGGCCTCGTTGGTCGTCGGCGTTGCGATCGGGTCGGTGCGAATCCCGGTGTCGACGGTCTGGGAGGTGGTCATTGCTCAGGTGACCGGCCGCGACACCTCGGTGCCGAGCAACGAGCAGCAGATCATCTGGCAACTCCGGGTGCCACGAGTCGCGCTCGCCGGACTGGTCGGCGCGGGGCTCTCCGTGGCCGGTGTCGCTGTTCAAGCACTGGTCCGCAACCCGATCGCCGACCCCTACGTACTGGGGGTGTCGTCAGGTGCGTCGGTTGGGGCGACGATGGTGATCCTGTTCGGCGTCTTCGCCGGCCTCGGCAGCCTCGGCAGCCTCGGCATCTCGGCCGCGGCGTTCATCACTGCAATGGCGTCGATGACCGTCGTCTACCTCATCGCGCAACGCTCCGGACGACTCGACCCGCTGCGGCTGGTGTTGAGCGGTGTGGTGATCGGATACGTGCTGTCCGCGCTCACGAGCTTCCTGGTGTTCCAAGCCGATCCCCGAGCGGCCCAGCAGGTGCTGTTCTGGCTCCTCGGCAGCTTCGGTCGGGCCCGCTGGTCGATCCTGCCGATCCCCGCCGTGGCGGTGGCAGGAGCGGTGGCCGTGCTCTTCGTGCGGGCCCGAATGCTCGACGCTTTGGCGAGTGGCGACGACGCGGCGACGACCCTCGGGGTGGCGGTCGGACGCCTGCGGATCGAGTTGTTCATCATCACAGCTGCGCTCACCGCCGTGCTCGTTGCGGTGAGCGGGGCGATCGGGTTCGTCGGGCTCGTCGTCCCTCACGCCGTTCGAGCCCTCGTGGGCGGGCTACACCGTCGGGTGCTGGTCGTCAGCGCCCTGCTCGGAGCGCTGTTCATGATCTGGGTCGACATCGCCGCGAGAACCGTCGCCGCACCTCAAGAGATTCCTGTCGGCATCATCACTGCACTGGTCGGTGGCCCGGTCTTCATCGTGTTGATGCGCCACCGTGACCGACGGTTGCTGCGATGAGCCATCTCCGTGTCGACCAACTCGGCGTCCTCGTCGGCGAGCGGCTGCTCATCGACGGGCTCGACCTGTCCGTCGACACCGGCCGCTTCGTCGGGCTCGTCGGACCGAACGGCAGCGGAAAGTCCACGCTGCTCAAGTCGATCTACCGCGTCCTCGCTCCAATCAGGGGCGTCGTATCACTCGACGAGCGCGACATCGCTTCGTTCAGCGCACGGGCTGTGGCGAGAGAGATTGCTGTTGTTGCTCAGGAAGTTCCGACGGATCTCGAATTCACCGTCCACGAGATCGTGATGCTGGGCCGTCTTCCACACCAGCGATCACTTGCCCGCCCGACCTCCGCCGACGATCGCCTCGTCGACGACGCCCTCGACCAGGTCGACATCGCTCACCTGTCGGACCGGAGTTGGCAGACGCTGTCGGGCGGCGAGAAGCAACGGGTGCTGCTCGCACGGGCGCTTGCCCAGCAGGGCAACATCATCATCCTCGATGAACCGACCAATCACCTCGACATCCGCCATCAACTCGAACTCTTGACGCTCACCAAGTCGCTCGGCACCACGACGATCGCTGCACTCCATGACCTCAATCTCGCAGCCGAGTTCTGCGACGAGGTCGTGGTGCTCGACAACGGCGCCATCGTGGCCCACGGCACGCCCGACGACGTGTTCGTCGACGACGTGATCACCCCCGTCTTCGGCGTGACCACCGACCGGGTCGTCCACCCCCGCACCGGCGCAATTCGGCTGCTGTTCTCCACACTCGCCGCCCCTTGCACGACCTCAACAGCGCCGGCACCGACCGCACCAGATCTGGAACACCCACTACTGCTTCGAGGAGCACCATCATGAAGAATCCCACCAACCGTTCCCGTCGACCCCGTTCCGCCGTGGCCGCCGTCGCACTGCTGCTCACCGCCGCGGCTTGCGGCAGCGAGGAAGCCGCATTGGAGTCGGTGCCCGAGCAATCCGCCGAGCCAGCCGAGTCCGAGCCCAGTTCGACCAAGCCCAGTTCGACCGAGCCCAGTTCGACCGAGACCGGTTCGTCGGTGCCCGATGCTTCGACAGCGTTGCCCCCGGTGACCGCCGACTTCGCGTGGCCGGCTGCAGTGCCGCCGGTCGATCACTATCCCGTGACGGTGGAGTCGTGCGGGGAGCCGGTCACCTTTGACGCCGCCCCTCAGCGGGCGGTTGTCAACGACGACAACATGATCGAGTTGATGTTCGCCCTCGGCCTTGCCGACAACATGGCGGCCTACAGCGCCGCCGGGCCACGCCTGCGGCTCGCCGCGTTCGACGACGACTACGCCGCAGTCACCAGCCTCGGCGACGACTACTTCACGCTCGAACCGGTGCTCGGCGCCGACCCCGACTTCGTGTTCGCCGGCTGGAACTACGGCTTCAACGCCGATGAGATCAACCCCGAAATTCTCGCCGACCTCGGCATCCAGAGCTATGTGCTGGCCGAGTCATGCCGACGCATCGACGACACGCTGGCACCTGCCTCGATCGAGGAGTGGTACGGCGATGTGCGAGCAATCGGCGACATCTTCGGCGTCCCCGAGCGCGCCGAAGCGTTGATCGCGCACTGGGACGAACGACTCGCCCAGGTCGCTGAACGCATCCCCGACGACGCCGACCCGGTCCCCGTGTTCAGCTACGGATTCGGTCAGGACGCACCCGGTGGCGGACTCGGCTTGACGATCGTGCCCGAGCTGTACCGCAAGGCCGGCGCTGTCAACGTCTTCGAGGACCTGCTGGAGATGTGGGGGACGGTGTCCTGGGAGGCGTTCGTCGAGTCACAACCCGAAGTGATCGTTGTCACCGACTACGGCTCGGCGGGCGACGGCCAGACCGGAGAACAGAAGATCCAGTTCATGTCGTCCGTCGATGGCGTCGACACCGTTCCGGCGATTGCCAACGAGCGGTTCCTGGTCCTGCCGCAAGAGGCGGTCAACCCTGGCATCCGGATCGTCGATGGCATCGAAGCGCTTGCCGCGATGCTCTACCCCGACGAGTTCGCCGACCTGGTTGGCACCGACGGATTCGGACTGTCACCGGTCTCGACATGAGCGCCCGGACCAGCCCGAGCCGTCGGCACCGGCGGCGAGCGCAGATCAGCGTGCTGCTCTGCGACGCCTGTTGCTGCGGCACCGAGCGCAAACATCCCGGTGTCGACCACGCCGGAATCCGCGATCGTCTCGCGGTGGCAGCGGCGTCGGTGGGAGGGAGGTGTCGCACGGTGGATTGCCTCGACGTGTGCTCCCAGTCGAACGTCATCGTCGTCAAGACACCCGGCTCCGGATCGTTCTGGATCGGTAAGGTCCTCGATGACGCCGTCGTCGACTCCATCGACACCTGGATCCGAGAGGGTGCGCCCATGCCGATCCCCGCCGACATCGACCTGTTCGTCTTCGACACCAAGGGCATCACGGAGACAACGGAGATATCGCACGAGCCTGCGGATGCGCCGGTCACGGAGTTCGTCTCGATCCAGCCCCGGCGGTCGTCGTGACGCTGCCCGGCCTCGGTCCGAAACGCGACCCCAGCGACACCGCACGTGTGAAGGCGCTGGTGCGTGATCTCATCGACGACCCAGACCTGACGGTGATGGTGACCGAGTTGGACTGCACCGAACCGGGCTGCCCGCCGATCGAAACCGTCATTGCGCTGCTCGGCGATGGAGTCACCGTCCAGTACAAGATCCACAAGCCGGTGGCCGAGGTCAGTGTCGACGATGTGCGTGCAGCCATCGACGACGGGCCCCACGCACACTGACCGGTCGTTGAACGGTCACGGATCTGCGCAATGAGCAATGACGTCCTCGCCGAGCCAGTCGACTGGCCGCCGCTCTGGGAGATCACACTTGGGGACTGCCCGACAGCGCTCGCTTGGGACCCTTCCGGCTCGCGGCTGGCTGCGGCCTCTCTGGCAGGTGACGTCGTCGTTGCCGAAACCGCCGACGGCTCCCAGCAGCAGGTGAGCTTCCACAACGGCGGGGCGCTGTGCCCCGACTGGGCTGTTGCCCGTCTGGTCAGCGGCGGCCAGGACGGTACGGCAACCATCGACGGTGACCCCATCGAACTCGGTCGCTGGGTGTCGGCGTTGGCGTCCTCGCAGTGCGGGCGTCACGTCGCAGTCGGCCATGGGCGGAGTGCCAGCGTGCTCGACGTTGCTTCATGCGCCACACTGTCTTCGGAGCGCCACAACACCACCGTCACCGGGGTGTGTTGGCATCCGACGAATGACGACGTGGTGCGGTCGGGTTCATTCGAGCGGATCGCAGAGCAGGAAATCGGTGTCGATGCCGCCTTGCCCGACATCGAGCTGGAGTTCGGCGGAGCAATCGCCGCGGTCCGGGTGGCGGCGTCGACCGAGCGGACCGTTGCTGGGGTGCGTGGAGACTTCGCCTACCTGTGGCACGACGCGGGGATGTCGCATACAGCAAATAGGAATGACTCTCAACAACGGATAGTCTCCGGACGTGGATGATCGGCCCGACAGAAGCGAGTGGCGGCCGACTCTGGGTCGAGACAACGGCGGTGTCGATGTCCGTGCCGATGTCGGTGGCGATGCAGTCTCGGCACGAGCCCGGTTGTGTTCGGTGTTGATCGCCGACGATCCGTCGATCGGGCTGGCGACGCTCGTCCACGACGGGTTCTTCGCTCGGTGGATCCCCGAGATCGTCGACATGCAGATGGAACAGGATCCGGTCCACCTGCACAAGGACGTCCTGACCCACACGATCGCCGTCACCGCATCGACCCCGCCGGAACTGCGACTGCGCTTGGCCGCTCTCATGCACGACATCGGCAAGCCGGCAACGCATCGTGTCGGGCCTGGCGGCGTCACCTTTCGCAATCACGAGGCGGTCGGTGCTCGGATCACCAAGCGTCGCCTGACCGGTCTGGAGTTCGACGAGCGTTTCGTCGGCGATGTTGCCCGACTCGTCGAGTTGAGCGGCAGGTTCAAAGGCTTCGGTGACGGTTGGACCGACAGCGCCGTGCGTCGCTACGCCCGAGATGCCGGTGAACTGCTCGGCGACCTGAACCAACTCGTGCGCTACGACTGCACCACGCGTCATGTGAAAAAGGTCGTGGCGCTGCGGGCCCTCGTCGACGAACTCGAGCAACGCATCCGCGACCTGGCTGCCGCCGATGCCGATGACCGTCGACGGCCACCGTTGAGTGGTGAAGAGGTGATGGCCCTCCTCGACATCGCTCCCGGTCCTGCGGTCGGGGCCGCCATCGCAATGCTGCTCGCCGTCGACGAATCCGGCGACGAGCCCCTCGACCGTGACCAGGCTGTCGAACGTCTCCGGCAGTGGTGGGCCGACGAGCAAGCCGCCGGCCAGGCAGGCCAAGTCGGCCGGGTAGCCCAGACGAGTGGCGTGGCGGGAAGTCCTCGGTGAGCGAATTGCTGGCCGACGACCCGCGTCGGGACCTGTGGCGCTCGGGGAGCTACGAGATTGTTGGCGACTGGTTCCGTGACGCATCGACTGCTGTGCTCAGAGGGTTGCCGCTCGATGGGGTCCGACTCCTCGACCTGGCCACCGGCACCGGGGCGGTCGCCATCGAGGCTGCCCGGCGCGGTGCGCATGTCGTCGGCGTCGACCTGACCCCTGAACTCCTCGATGTAGCCCGCAACCGGGCCGCCGCTGCAGAGAGCGATCTCGCAGTCGATATCGAGTGGGTTCACGACGACTTCGATCTGTTCGTCGCCAGGCCCGAATGCGCTGGCGCGTTCGACGTGGTGACCTCCTCGTTCGGCGTCATGTTTGCCCCCGACTCGGCTGCGACCGCTCGGGCGATGGCCGCGGTCACTGCGCCCGGCGGCACCATCGCAGTCTGCGCATGGGCGGCAACCGGGCTGTTCGGCGTCCAACGCAGCGACGAGCTGACCGCGTTGATGCCACCGGTATCGCCCGGTGCCCTCGGTCGTCCGTGGTCGAGCTTCAGCGGTGTCGCCGGGTTGTTCGCAGGATCTCCAGTCACGCTCATCGGGCAACGCCGTCATCCGATCGGTCTCGAATTCGCATCGGTCGAAGACGCCATCGACCAGTTAGAGCAGTGGTCGGGGCCGTGGCAGCAACTCTTCGCCCATTTCCACGAGAACGGCACCCTCGACGCCGCACGGGCGTTGCTCGTCGTCGACTTCTCGCAGCACATGGTGCCGGTCGCGGAGCGCCCATCCACCGGTGTGGCGTTGCGCGCCGACTACGTCGTGTCGGTGCTGCGGCGCCATGCCTCGAACGAGGGCTGAGTGCTCGGTGGCGGCCGGGCGGATGATCGCCGTCCTGAGACAATGGGCACATGATCCGGATGAATGACCGCCGTTGGCCGTCCAGCATCTACGCAGACTGGGAGGCGATGTCTGAGCGCTACCTGCCCGGACGGGCGGAGCTGCTTGCGTCGATGTCGGCCACCCTCGCCGAGTTGCAACCGCATGTGATCGTCGACCTCGGATGCGGCCCGGCGACGGTGACGAGTGCAGTGGCGGATGCCTTTCCTGACGCCGTTGTCATCGGCGTTGATCACGACCCTGCCCTCCTTGTGTTGGCGCGACAACTCCAGACGCCGGAAACACGATTGCAGATCGTGGATGCACGTGTCGACGGTGACTGGAGGTCGAGAGTCGAACAGCGTCCCGACGCAGTCGTGACGGTGCTGGTGCTGCACTACTTCGCTCAGGCGGCATGGCCGGCGATTCTGCGGCGCATCGCCGACGGATTGGAGCCCGGCGAGGTGTTCGTGAACATTGATGTCTTCGCTGACCTGGTCGACGCTGACGGACGATTGTCGGCTTCGGGTCCGGCACCGGCTCCGGCTCCGGAATCGTCGTCGGGCGATGAGGTCGACTCGGATGAGTGGTGGAGGCGACTCAGGGCATCCACCGATCCAGCCATCGCCGTGGGGCTCGAAGCGCGATCGCAGATGGAGTTCGTCTCTGCCGAGTTCCATCCTGATCTGGCGGCCTACCGAGTGATGCTGGCCGAAGCTGGGTTCACCCGGGTTGACGTCGTCGATCGCGTCGGCGCAGCGTGCATCGTGGTGGCCTATAAATAGGAGTCGTTCCTAAAACACATGTAGGTTGCAGCGATGGACATCTCCCGACTGCACGTGTTTCCGATCAAGAACTATCACCCGACGCCGCACGCCCTGCTCGGTCCGGGTGCCCACGAGATGATCGGCGTGTCGGCCGCTCAGCTCGGCTTCAAGCGGACGTTGTTGATGACGACGGGTCTGCGCGGCACGGGGATCGTCGACGAGGTGAAGGGGATCGTCGAGTCGGCCGGTGTCGAGGTCGTCGTGTTCGACGGCGTCGAGTCGAACCCGAAGGACCGTGACGTGATGGCGGCCCACGCGGCCTACACGAGCCAGGCGTGCGACAGCTTCATCTCGCTCGGTGGCGGGTCGAGCCACGACTGCACGAAGGCGACCCGAGTCGTCGCCGCCCACGACGGTCGCAGCATCAACGACTTCAAGGGCCCGCTGGAACTCGACAACCCGATCCTGCCGCCCCACATCGCTGTGTCGACCACCGCGGGCACGGGTTCCGAGACCAGCTTCGCGTTCGTCATCACCGACACCACGTCGGGGCCGACGAACCACAAGTTTGCCAGCTTCGCCCACCAGGTCGCTCCGTCGATGTGCATCGACGACCCGGTGCTGTTCATGCCGATGCCCGCCGATCTGACGGCGTACTGCGGTTTCGACGTGCTCGCCCATGCGAGTGGCGCCTACCTGTCGATCCTCGACATGATCCCCTCACAGGGCCTCGCACTCCAGGCGATCGAGATGACCTTCAAGTACCTGCCCACCGCAGTGGGCAACGGTTACGACCCCGTGGCGCGTGAGCAGATGATGTACGCCCAATACATCGCCGGCCAGGCGTTCAACTCGGCTGGGCTCGACTGCGTCCACTCGGTGTCGCACGCCATGTCGGCCAGCTTCGACACGCACCACGGCATGGGCAACGGCATCGCCCTCACCCGCGTGTGGGAGCACAACCTGTCGGCGAACTACGAGAAGTTCGCGCGTATGGCTGTTGCGATGGGCGTTGACACGCGCTCGATGACCGTGCCCCAGGCCGCCGACGCTGCCCTCGCCGCTGCGTCGCGTCTTGCCGACGATGTGGGCATTCCGCAGAACTTCACCGACCTCCCCGACTACTCGAAGAGTCGGGTCGGCCAGGGCGGCTTCCCGACCCCGAGCGCGACCGACGACGACGTCGGGCGCATTGCGCTCCACGCACTCGGTGACGTGTGCACCATGACCAACCCGCGGGTGATGAATCTCGACTCGCTCGGCAGCGTTGTGAAGGACTGTCTCGTCGGGAGCCGCAGCTGATTGCGACACCCGAGCCTCCACGCTCGGCGACGCCGTTCCGCGATGCCGAGGATGTCGCAGCGCAACTCGCAACCGTCGGCTACTTCGCCGACGACACCACGGCAACGGCGATCCACCTGATGACGGCGCTGGAGCGACCGCTCCTCGTCGAGGGGCCGCCGGGCGTGGGCAAGACGTCGCTCGCTCGATGTCTTGCTCAGGTGTCGCAGCGACCGCTTGTTCGACTCCAGTGCCACGAAGGCATCGATGACGCACGGGCCCTCTACGAGTGGGACTACACCCGCCAACTCCTCGCGACGCAACTCGCACGCGCCGACCCGACCGGCCAGACCGGTCAAGCCGACTCTGGTGGTACAGGGTCGTCGGTGTCGCTTGGGGCGTTGTTCGACGAGTCGTTCCTCCTTGAGCGGCCACTCCTCACCGCCATTAGGTCACCCGAGCCGGTGGTGCTGCTCATCGACGAAGTCGACCGTGCCGACGAAGCATTCGACGCCCTGCTGCTCGAAGTACTCGACGAGCAGCAGGTCACGATCCCCGAACTCGGAACGATCACTGCCACGTCGACGCCGTGGGTGGTGTTGACCTCGAACGAGACGCGCGAGGTGGCCGACGCGTTGAAGCGGCGCTGCCTGCGCATTGCGGTCGACTACCCGACCCCCGAGCGCGAACTGGAGATCGTCACCAACGCCGTGCCTGGTGTTGCAGCAGCGCTCGCGCAGCGAGTTGTCGAGGCGCTCGCCTCACTCCGGAGTGTCGCGTTGCACCAACCGCCGGGGTCGGCCGAGGCCATCGAGTGGGCGCGAGCGCTCCTCGTGCTTGGTGCCGACGACCTCGATGAGCGCACGATCGAGCAGACCCTCGCCACGATCGTCAAACACAGTCGCGACGAGGCGGCGGTCCGCAACGTGCTGATCCCTGACGCTCCTCGCCCCGACCGGTGATCGTCTCGATCACCCGCTTCGCCGCCTTGCTTCGACGAGCAGGCGTCGATGTCGGCATCGACGCCACCATCGCCGCTGCCGAGGCATTGACATTGATCGCGCTCGACGACCGATCCCGCATCCAGGCGGTACTGCGCCTCGTCATGGTTCGCCACCGACGCGACGACGCAACCTTCGACCAAGTATTCGAGTCGTGGTTCGGTGGCGCATGGGTCGCTGACCGATCGACCGACGATGACCCCGTCGACCACACGGCATCGGCGCCGGCGGCGGACGCCCGACTGATGCTCGACACCGACCGCCAACGCCACGATGCTGCCTACGTCGACGATCCGTCAGAACGGATCGGAGCCACGACTCCGCACAGTGAGGCATCGGAGGGCTCGGCCGCAGCGGTGCTCGGCGAGGACGGTGACGATGTGGCTCCGGTCGTCGACGCCGACAGTGACATGGGTGCGTGGGCCGATGCCGGTCATGCCGACCCGGCTCGGGCTGGTCGTCGGCAGGGGCTTGTCCTGCTCCCAGAGACACTCGACGTCCTCGACGCCATGCGCCTGCGTCTTGCCGCAGCACTCGTCGAACGCGACGCGATGTTCGACGCTGCGGTTCGAATGTCGACTCACGTCGCGCCGAGCGATACCCGACTCCTCAACCCGTTCAGCCTCGACGAGTCGCGCCGTCTCGCCCAGATCGTCCGACTCCTTCGCCGACAACTCGACGGAGCACCCTCGTGGCGGCAGCGTCGGGACCACCGGGGTGTCGTCGACCTGCGCCGCACCATTCGCTGCGCTGTCGTCACCGGGGGAGTGCCGATCCAGACAATCCGTCGAACCCCCGCGCTGCGCCGCAGCCGGGTGGTCCTACTCGTCGACACGTCACTGTCGATGCGTCCAACGACCCGGCTGATGCTGCATGTTGCGAACATGCTCGCCGCGCAGGCGGCTCGGGTGCGGGTGGTGGGCTTCGTCGACCAGTGCGTCGAGGTCACCGACACCATCCGCCACGCTGATGTGGCTTCCGCGATCGGTCGGCTGCTCGACGACCCCGGCGGTGGCCCACTCGACCCATCGCGGTCGTCCGACTACGGCGCTGCGTTGCGTTCGTTCTGGACGCGATACGGGTCACTTGTCGACGCGTCGACCAGAGTCATCGTGATTGGCGACGGGCGTTCCAACGGCCTCGATCCGAACGTCAACGCGGTCCGCCAACTTCGCGACCGCAGCCGTCGACTCGTCTGGCTGACGCCGGAACCCGAGGGTGCATGGGGATTCGGCCACGGCGAGATGGAGCAGTACGCCACTGTGTGCGACCACGCGGCTCGCGTCCGCTCCCTCGACGACCTGGCCGAGTTCGTGGAGTCGGGTGTGCTCTGCCAAGAACGTCGCCACGACCGACGCGAGGTCGGGAGGAGTGTGTTGCACGTCAACCTGCCAGGAGCAAGGCAGCAATCATCAAAATGATCGGGATGACTCTCGTTCCGACAACGACTCAGAAGATGTTGCACCAACTCTCGACCAGCGAGGGCTTTGACCGCTCGGCCGACAATTTGGTTCCGGACTCGATTGAGCGCTGGACCGGACAAGGCCGCACTCGATCCATCGGACGCTGCTTCTGATGTCAGACAAACCTGTTGCCTCGCGCACCAAGATGCCCGATGACCCCGACGAGATCGAGGCGCTTCGCGAGCGCGTCCGAGCAGAACACGCTGCCTACATGAAGAAGTGGGCTGGCTGGAAACCCAGCCGCGACCGATAGGACCTACGTAGCGGCAACTCGGGCGTTCAGGCGGCAGAATCCGATCACACGACCGGCAAAATCCGATTGCAAACCCGGCAAAATCCGATTCACGCGTGGTATTTCATCTATGGTTCGGCAATGGACGATCAGACTCGACGTCTCGAAACCATCGCCGCCGAGCTGCTGAGTGGGTTTCGCGCGATCGTCGTGAACGGTCCGCGACAGGCAGGAAAGAGCACTCTGCTCGAACACCTACAGCGCTCACGTGGGACGCTCGTCGACCTCGATGATCCGACGCTGCTCGATCGGGCACTTACCGATCCGGTCGGGCTGCTCGCCGACGTCGATCGACCCACGGCCATCGACGAGTTCCAGCGAGGTGGAGACGCGCTGTTGCTTGCCTTGAAGCGTGAACTCGACCGACACAGGGATCGAGGCCAGTTCATCCTCGCCGGTTCCACCCGCTTCTTGACGATGCAGTCGGTTGCCGACACACTGACCGGCCGGATCGGGATCCTCGAACTCCTCCCGTTCTCGGTGGGCGAGCGAACCGGCGTCGACGAACACTTCGTCGACAACGCCTTTGCCGGTCTGGTCGCTGATGGAGCCGAACTCGGTCGCCGACATTACGCCGACCTGATTGCGGGCGGCGGCTTCCCCGAACTCGTACTCGGCTCCACGAGCGATCGATTCCGATCTCAGTGGTGCGAGTCGTACATCGACACCGTGACCAGTCGGGCAAACGTCGATCAGGTCGCCGACATCCGACGCAGTGACGTGTTGCGCAGTCTCGTCGATCAGGTCGCTGCTCGCTCGGCTCACGAGCTCGTCGTCGAGGATCTCGCACGCGAACTCGCGACCAACGGCGACACGGTGCGTTCGTACCTGGACATCCTCGCCACGCTGTACCTCGTCCGGTTGGTTCCGGCGTGGTCGACGAGCAACACCACGCGAGCCAAGAAGCGTCCGACGCTGCACCTCATCGACACTGCGCTCGCCGCTCACTCGTTGAATCAGACTTCCATCTCGCTCGCCGCTCCCGATTCACGCTGGTTCGGGCCGTTGTTGGAGAGCTTCGTCGTCGGGGAACTGGCCAAGCAGATCACGTGGGCGGCACAACCGACACGCCTGTTGCACTATCGAGACCGCGACCAGCGAGAGGTCGACGTGATCCTGGAACGCGGTCGTCAGATCGTGGGCATCGAGGTGAAGGCAACGGCGACGCCGCTGGCGAAACATGCTCGGCATCTCGCATACCTCCGTGACCGCATCGGTGATCGATTCGAGGGTGGCATCGTGCTGCACACCGGATCCCACCACGGATCGCTCGGCGACCGACTCGTCGCTGCACCGATCTCGTCGCTCTGGGCCTGACAACGGAGTGGTCGCATCGGCCATACAAGCGCGCTCCGACTCCGGCTACGTTGACCGGGTGACTGGACAGGGCGACGGCAGGCCAGCGCACACCGGTGGCGGAGGTCATCTCGAACGACGGCTGGGCGTGTCGGACGCCGTGGTGATCGGGGCCGGGTCGATGATCGGTGCGGGCGTGTTCGTGTCGTGGGCACCGGCTGCGGAGGCTGCCGGTACCGGATTGCTGATCGGTCTTGCGATCGCCGCTCTCGTAGCGTTCTGCAACGCGTCGTCGTCGGCGCAACTCGCTGCGATCCATCCCGAGTCAGGCGGCACCTACGTCTACGCCCGCTATCAACTCGGCCCGTTCTGGGGGCATCTCGCGGGTTGGGGGTTCGTGGTCGGCAAGACGGCGTCGTGTGCCGCAATGGCGCTCACGGTCGGTGCATACCTCGCCCCGGCGCACGACCGACTCGTGGCGGTGGCAGCGATCGTGGCGATCGCCGCAATCAACATCGGTGGGCTGTCCAGGACGGTGTTCGTCACCCGCATCCTGCTCATCGTGTCGCTTGCGGCGTTGGCGACCGTGGTCGTGTCGGGTTGGTCCGCGCCCGACGTTGACATCGCTCGATTGACCCCGATCGACGCTGGAGTGTTCGACGTGTTGCGCGCCGCCGGGTTCATGTTCTTCGCGTTCGCCGGGTACGCCCGCATCGCAACACTCGGCGAGGAAGTGCAGGACCCCGAGACGACCATCCCGCGGGCGATCCCACTGGCGCTCGGTGCCGTACTCGTCGTCTACGCAATCGTTGCAGTCACCACGTTGGCCGCAGTACCGACGCAATTTCTCGCTGCCGCGGACGCGCCGCTGCGCCTGGTCGTTGACGCCGGTCGTTTCGACGGGCTTGGTCCGTTCGTCAGCGTCGGCGTAGGGATCGCTGCGCTCGGGGTATTGCTGAACCTGATTCCCGGTGTGTCGCGCACGACACTCGCAATGGCTCGGCGCCGCGAGCTGCCCGGGTGGTTCGCCCACGTCGACGAAGCGCGGTCGCTGCCTTTGCGTGCGGAATTCGCTGTTGCCGCTGTGGTCATCGTGTTGATCGTCGTCATCGACCTGCGCGACGCGATTGGTCTGTCAGGTGTGGCGATCCTGAGTTACTACGCGATCACCAATGCTTCGACGTTCACGCTCGATGCTGCGCAGCGACGGTGGCCGCGATGGATCGCGATCGTCGGGCTGATTGGTTGCGTGGTCCTCGTCGTGTCGCTTCCGGTGTCGGCCGTGGTGACCGGGCTCGGCGTGCTCGCTGTCGGTGTGGTGGTTCGCTTGCTTGTGGACCAGTGGGGGACGAGGAGTCGATCCGACGACAACGCGGCTTGATGTCGGTGCACGAGGAACATCGTCGCTCGACTATCAGTCTGGCTCACGATGTGTCCGCCACTGAATCAGTTGCCGGGTCGCCGGGCGGGCGAGCGATGCGAGGCAGGCGAAGCCAGGCGAACAGCGCTGCCGCGATCATGGCGGCTGCGGTCAACCGATACGAGACGGCGACCGTGGCGATCGAGGCAACGAGCGCACCGACAGCGGCGCCCAAGGGTTGACCGCCCCACGCGATCATCCGGCCGATCACGTTCACGGTTGATCGCAGGTCGTCAGTGGTGGACAGTTGCCGGTAGGTGATGCCGACGATGATCGTGAACGTGATCGTCGTCGAGAACACCACGAGCAGGCCGATCGCCGCAAACGGCAGAGCGTTGAGCGACAGCAGTGCTGCGATGACGCCTGAACCGGCCAGGCTGAGTGGCGTGAGCCAGTGGATCCGGGCGACGTCGAAGATGCGAGCGAAGAGCAGCCCGGCAATCATGCTGCCGACATTGAGCGCAGCGAAGAGTGCCCCGACGCGACCGTCTTCGGAGCCCAGGCCGAGTTCTTCCACGGCATAGGGGACGAGCAGGCCGAGCACGATGCCGAACGCGAACGAGTTGCCGAAGCCCGCAACGAGCAGCGTGGACACCGTTCGCTCGCCTCGGATGAATCGGAAGGCCCGACCGAGTTGGTCGCGGATGCGGCGCGGTACCTCGTTGGAGTCGTCCGTCGCAGTTCGAAAGTTTGATCGGATTGTGAGTTGCACGCCGGCCGCAACGAAGAAGCTCGCTGCATCGACCCACAGGGTGGCCTCGGCTCCGATGACGGCGATCAGGATGCCGGCCAGTGCGGGCCCGACGATCTCGCTGCCCGACTGAAGCGCACCGAGGAACCCGTTGGCGGCCGGGAGGCGTTCGTTACCGACAAGGGCGGGAACGGCACCGAACACGGCAGCGTCAGAAAACACGAACACGGTGGCTGACAGCAGCGTGACCACGTAGATGTGGGCGACGCTCAACACGCCGAATGCGGCTGCGAGTGGGATGGTGGCGGTGAGGAGGCCTTC
Organism: Ilumatobacter sp.; assembly: GCF_041688325.1. Classification (GTDB taxonomy): domain Bacteria; phylum Actinomycetota; class Acidimicrobiia; order Acidimicrobiales; family Ilumatobacteraceae; genus Ilumatobacter_A. The sequence goes on along the minus strand of NZ_JBDNIJ010000394.1, from coordinate 3,302 downwards.
GGCGATGTTGCCGCCGATGATCAGCAGGCGGCGGTTGCCACGGTCAGCGATCGGCCCGGCGATCAGGCCCACGCACAGGTACGGCAGCACTCGGAGTGCGAAGAGCAGACCGGTGATTCCCGCTGACCCAGTGATCTGGTAGACGAGGATCGGCAGGGCGATCGCGGAGACTCCCGAGCCGAGCATCGACACGCCCTCGGCCGTCGCCCAGCGAACGAATTGCGGTTCGGACCGCAGAAGGGTCGATGTCACTGGACGTTCGTGCCGTGCGAGGAGCGCCGATGCTCGGCGGGGTCGTGCATGTGAGAATCATAGAATGATTCCCGTTTGCGCCGTCTCGTCGAATTTGGACGATGGCAGTGGACGTTCGACGGATCGCGTGTGGCTCGTTCCACGCAACTTCGGCCATCTCGTCGTGTCGCCCTCGAACTCGACGACGTGGTCGTTCTCGAGTTCCGGATCGAGCCTGACGCTGCGGACTGGGGCCTGCAGCGTCGGCATCACGTCCGGTTCAGTGCTCGTCCCAGTGGCCGTCGTGGAGGGCGTGACGGTGGCCGTCGTGGACGTAGTCGACATGGTCGCCGTGCTGGATCGACTCGTGTCCGCACTCCGGGCCGTGCTGGTGCTCGTGCGTGGCGTGGGTGATGCAGGCATCAGCACCGTTGCACTCGTCCCAGTGCCCGTCGTGTTGGCGATGGAGGTGGCCGTCGTGGACGTAGTCGACGTGGTCGCCGTGAGTGGTGCTGGCGTGGCCGCACTCAGGCCCGTGCTGATGATCGTGTTCGGTGTGGATGCGGTGTTCGGTTGCTGTGGTCATGAAGTTCTCCTCGATGTTGTGGTGGTCTTTGGATTGGTGTGAGTCGACCGGCCCGGGTTCGGGTCGAGCGGTGTCTCAGCCGATGTCTCAGCGATGTTCGGCTGCGTGAGCGATGGCGTCGCCGACGATGTGGCTGACGTGGTGATCGGCCAGGGTGTAGCGGTTCTCTTTGCCCGCCCTTGTCGCCGTCACGAGGCGTGCTGCTCGAAGCACCTGGAGGTGCTGGGACACGGTGGGTTGCGCAATGCCGAGTATGTCCACGAGCTCGTGGACACATCGATCCCCGTTGGCGAGTTCTGCAACGATCTGCAACCGCCCCGGATGTGCCAGTGCCTTCAACAACGCAGCAGCGTCACCGTAGGAGGTGTCACCGACGTGGTGCTTCGGGTCCGACGAAATCACACCCGCAACATACTATTCGAATATTTGAATATCAACCCGGTGGAGCGGGAGAGCGCTGGCTATACTCGACCTGGTTATGGCTCCCACAACTGAACTCGACCGTGTCGTGGCCGACCGCCTCGCTCAACATGAGATGCGATACACCACTGGCCGTCGAGCAATTGTCACGGCGCTGCGTGCCATCGGCGCACCGGTCACGCTGCCGAATCTGCTGTCGTATTCCGGCGAGATCACGCAGAGTTCGGCATACCGCAACCTGTCGTTGATGGAAGAGGCCGGTGTCATTCGTCGCCTCGTCCACGGAGCTGACCATGCGTTCTTCGAACTCGCAGAAGAACTGACCGAACATCACCATCATCTGATCTGCGAGAAATGTGGGACCGTGGAGGACTTCACCCTCGACGACGAACTCGAAAAGCAGCTCGATGCTGCGTTCGGTCGGGTTGCCAAAGCCGCCGCCGCAACCCCGTCCAGTCATCTGATCGACGTGTTTGTCGTCTGTTCCGATTGCACCGCAGCGGCTGCGTGACGCGGAGCCTGCGGGCGCTGTCGATTCGGGTTTCGGGTCAGTGGTGCTCAGTGGTGATGGTCGTCGTCGACCGCAACGGATCCGTCTCCGAGTTCCAACACTCGGCCTCGGTACGCCTGTCGTAGATGCTCTGGCTGAAGTACATCGGTCGGTGACCCGACGGCGACGACGGCACCGTTCAGCAACACGACCTGGTCGGCGCGGGTTGCCTCGTCCAGGTCGTGGGTTGCGACCACCACCGTGCGACCCGACGACCGGTCGTCGTCGATTGCCTGCCTGATGGTCTGTTCAGATGCCAGATCAAGCCCTGCGACAGGTTCGTCGAGCAGCAGGATGTTAGCCTCCTGGGCGAGGCCCTGGGCGATGAAGACTCGCTGACGCTGGCCACCCGACATGTCGGCGAGATGCCGATGCGCCAGATCTGTGACGCCGAGGCGCTCCATCAGGTCATCGACGATCCGGCGATCCTGTGGAGTGGCTCGACCGAGCCGCCCGCTGCGGCGTGCGAGTTGCACGACTTCACGAGCGGTCACAAGCAACTGCTTGGAGGCATGCTGTGACTGCAGTACATAGGCGACCCGGGCATTGCCGGCACTCGACGATGGCAGCGTCATGGTGCCCGCCGATGGTCGAAGAAGGCCAGCGATGACATGGAGCATCGTCGACTTACCCGAACCGTTCGGACCCACCAGCGCCGTATAGCCGGGATCGATCTGCAGGCTTGCCACATCGAGCACCGTCGATCGTCCTCGCTCGACACGTACGTCCGAGAAGTAGATCGACGACGCTGGCCCGAGCGATGACGTCACAGGCGAGTGCTGAGCGGTCGCGGAAGCACCGGAGCGGCTGGTGCCGAGAGCACCAGCGTGACCGACATCATCAGTTTCGGGAGACTTGCGCACCGGGGTTGCCGTTCTTGGAGTGGTTCCCATAACCTCTCAGGCTATGGGAAGAATTCTCAATACTATCCGTTCAAGTAGCCGAGTCCTGAGTGTTGTCGTGCTCGCAGCAGGTGCTGCAGCTTGCGGCTCTGACTCCTCTGACTCCAACGATGGATCATCGGCCGCCGTGACCGCCGCCGAGGGCGAGGCCGACTCGTCGCCGAGCGAGAGCGGTGAGCGACCGCAGATCGTCGTCACGACCAACATCTTGGGTGATGTGGTGTCGGCAGCGGTCGGTGATCAGGCTGACGTCGAGGTCATCATGCCACTCGGATCGGACCCGCACGACTTCGCCCCGTCCGCGCGGGAGGCCGAGTCGATGGAGAACGCTGACCTGCTGATCGTGAACGGCGCCGGTTTCGAGGAAGGCATGCTCGACATCATCGCCAACGTCTCTGACTCTGGAACCAATGTGTTCTCCTTCGCCGAACAGATTGACCTTCTCGAGTTCACTGGAGAGCACTCCGACGACGAGCATTCGGATGAGGAAGGCGAGGAGCATTCGGATGAGGAAGGCGAGGAGCATTCGGATGAGGAAGGCGAGGAGCATTCGGATGAGGAAGGCGAGGAGCATTCGGATGAGGAAGGCGGCGATCCGCACATCTGGACCGAT
>NZ_JBDNIJ010000075.1:0-12766 GCF_041688325.1 Ilumatobacter sp. | reverse complement strand
GAGCGCGTCGGCGCCTGGGCTGTGCAGCGTCGCACCGAGGGTGGCGGCACGGTCAAGGTGCGCCTCGTCAAGGGAGCGAACCTCGCCATGGAGTCAGCCGAGGCCGAACTCCACGGCTGGATCGCCGCCCCGTACGGCAACAAGGCCGATGTCGACGCCAGCTACAAGCGGCTGCTCGACTCGCTACTTCGCCCCGAGTGGGCCGACGCAATCCGCATCGGAGTGGCCAGCCACAACCTGTTCGACATCGCGTGGGCGATGATCCAGATCGACAAGGCCGGCGCGACCGATCGCGTGGTATTTGAGATGCTCGAAGGCATGGCTCCCGCACAGGCGCGAGCAGTGCAGGCCGCCGCGGCCGAGGCTGGCCTTGGCAAGTTGCTGATGTATTCACCGGTCGTTGCCGAAGCCGACTTCGACGCGAGCCTCGCCTACCTCGGCCGCCGCCTCGACGAGAACACACAGGCCGACAACTTCCTGCGGTCGCTCTTCACGCTCACGGTCGACTCTGCCGAGTTCAACCGTCAGGCTGCCATGTTTCGCACGTCGGTTGCCCGCCGCCACGACGTGTCGACCGATCATCGTCGTCGGGCGGCGCCACGGCCCGCCGACCGATTCAGCAACGAGCCCGAGAGCGACTTCACCGATGCAGGTTTGCGTGTCGAGATCGAAGCGGCGATGTCGTCGGTCGCCCTGGTCGCGCCACCCAGAATCGGCACGACCGACGAGATGATGGTTGTCGTGCAGCGTGCCGTAGCGGCAGCAGCAGAACACGCGACGATCGAGGAGCGCCGAACGTGGCTGCAGGCAACGGCCGACGTGATGCGCCACGGATGGGTCGACACCATGGCGATCATGGCCGCCGAGACTGGCAAAACAATCCACCAGGCTGACCCCGAGGTCGCGGAAGCGATCGACTTCTGCGACTACTACGGCACGGTCGGTGTCGCCGGGCTCGAACGGCTGATCGCTGACGGCTTCGATGTTTCGCCCCGAGGCGTCGTGGCAGTCGTTGCTCCGTGGAACTTCCCGTATGCCATCCCGACCGGTGGCGTCGCATCAGCCCTGGCAGCAGGCAACGCTGTGATCCTCAAGCCCGCTCCCGAAGCAGTTCACGTCGGCGCACGGATCGCCGAGCAGTTCTGGGCCGCCGGCGTTCCGGCCGACCGCTTACAGCTCGTCATCTGCGACGACGGCCCCGTGGGGAGCAGCCTTGTCACCCATCCCGACATCGACACGATCACACTGACCGGGTCACACGAAACCGCAGCCATGTTTCTCGACTGGCGCCCCGAGGTGCGTGTGCTCGCCGAGACGAGCGGCAAGAACGCCCTGGTCATCACCGCAGCGGCCGACATCGATGAGGCAATCGCCGACCTGGTGAATTCATCGTTCGGCCATGCAGGGCAGAAGTGTTCGGCGGCGAGCCTCGCAATCGTCGAGGCATCGGTCTACGACGATCCGACATTCGGCATCCGCCTCCGCGACGCAGTCCAGAGCCTGCGGGTCGCTGAGCCATTTGACCTCTCGTCGATGGTCGGTCCGATCATCGGTGCACCGAACCCGGCACTGCGCCGTGCGTTGACAACCCTCGACGCCGGCGAATCGTGGCTGGTCGAACCCGCATGCCTCGACGCCGACCGTCACCTCTGGGCCCCTGCGGTGCGCATGGGAGTCCAACCCGGATCGTGGTTCCATCGGACCGAGTGCTTCGGCCCGGTACTGGGTGTGATTCGTGCTGACGACCTCGGCCATGCGATCGAGATCCAGAACGCCAGCGACTTCGGGCTGACCGGTGGAATTCATTCGCTCGACCCGAGCGAGATTGCCACATGGCTCGATCGCGTCGAAATCGGCAACGCCTATGTCAACCGCATGATCACCGGTGCAATCGTGCAACGCCAACCATTCGGTGGATGGAAGCAGTCGTCGGTCGGCGGCGGTCCGAAAGCGGGTGGTCCCGGCTATGTCCAGCAGTTCGCGCGTATTGCGGCCGGCATGTCGAACGTTGACGCTGCCGCGTCGTATGCGAACGCGTGGGCGAGTCAATTCGCTGTCGAACACGACCCGAGTGGCCTGACCTCTGAGTCGAATGTGCTGCGCTACTTCCCGGTTGAGCGCGTGATGGTCCGCCACGACGGCACCGACCCCGCAGCCATTGATTTGCTGCGACTCGCGGCTGCGACGACCGGCGCTGTCCTCGACGAATCGTCGACGGTCGATGAGTCAGACGACGAGTTTGTCGCTCGCCTCGGTGGAGTCGATCGAATGGGGTTGCTGACCGACTTGAGTGACGACGCCCGGCGCCTCTGCCACCAGGCCAACGTTGCCATCGACCAATCAGCTCCGGTGTGCGATGGCTTCATCGAGCTGTACCGCTGGGTGCGTGAGCAGTCGATCTCGCGCACCATGCACCGTCACGGCCGCCTCATCGCCCGCTGACGTTGTCACACTTTGGTCTGACCGGAGCGTGACAGGGCCGGGGCTCAGCCCGAGGTGGCTGCGAGTGCCTGCGCGAAGTCATTCAGTAGATCGGTGGTCTCTTCGAGCCCCACTGACACGCGGACCAATCCGTTACTGATGCCGGTGGCGGCTTGCTCGTCGGGGGTGAGGCTTGCATGTGTCGAGGTCGCGGGATGGCAGACGAGCGTTTCTGGGCCACCCAGTGAGGTCGCGCAGCGGGCGACTGCCACCGCGTCGAGGAACGATGCTGCAGCGGTCCGGTCTGGGACCTCGAACGACAGCACTGTGCCGTACTGCAGAAGCTGCCGGCTCGCGAGTGCGTGCTGCGGGTGCTCGGACAACCCGGGGTAATGCACAGCAATACAGGCCGGATGATCGGCAAGCATCACGGCCAGCGAACGTGCCGATTCGTTCTGCTGGCGAGTGCGAACTGCCAGCGTACGAACGCCGCGCAGGGCGTTGAGGGCATCGAACGGCGAGGGTGTCGAGCCATGCAGCACGGCATAGGCCCAGATCTCGTCAAGCAGTTCCCGCTCGCCAGCGATCACACCCAGGGTTGCGTCGTTGTGCCCGGCGATCCCTTTCGTTGCCGAGTGCAGGCTGAGGTCGACGCCGTACGCGAGCGGCTGCTGGCCAAGCGGGGTGGAGAACGTTGAGTCGACGAGCGTCAAGGGTCCGCGGATCGAACCGAGTTCGTCGAGGTCGGCCAGTTCGAGGCGCGGGTTCGACGGCGATTCGGCGATGACCAGCATCGTCTTGCCCGGGATGACAGCGTCGTTGAATGCTCCTGGCGTCGCAACGTCGACGAACGTGACGTCGATGCCAAAGCGCTGGCACGGACCCTGCAGGAACGCAAGGGTGCCGGCGTAGAGCTGGCGCTGCGCCACGATGTGGCTGCCGGTCGAACAGAGCGCCAACACCGTGGCGGCGATCGCACCCATACCGGACCCGAACGCCAACGCTGCTTCCGCGCCTTCAAGTTCGGCGATGGCGTGCTCGAACTGCTGGACGGTTGGGTTGGCGTAACGGCTGTAGAAATCGCCGTGGCGAACCGAGGTGGCTCGATGGTGAGCGTCGTCGAGGCCGTCTGATTCCCACGTACTCGATGCCCACAGCGCCGGGGCCAGCGAGTTGCCACTGTTGGCGCGCCCAGCCGAGATGGCGAGGGTGGCCTGAGAGAGAGGTGGCTGATCGCTCATCTCGACACGATACCCGACCAATGTGGTCGACTTTGTGGGCGTGGTCGCTGCAGCAGCGTCGGTTGCTGACCGGCTGGTGACTGGTTGCTGACTGGTTGCTGACTGGTCGCTGACTGGCGTACAGCTTCAACTCTGCCTTCAGATTAAAATGAACGGTGCAGAGGCAATGTACAGCAGCGGAAACTGCCACCCGTTTTGGGCGGTTCGCTGTAGGGCAGTTCGATAACGGTGATCCCGCGCGCCCGCATCTCGTCGTTGATGCGCTGCGATGTCGGCTGCGAGACGACCGTCTGCGGGTCAAGCGACAGCACGTTGGTGCCGAGCCGCTGCTGCTCTTCGCGGGTGACCTCGATGAGGTCGTACGTTTCACGGACGGTCGCTGGGACTTCACGCATCCCACCGGGATAGATGAGCGCGCTGTTCTCGCCGACGGGGAGGAACGAGCAGTCGAGGTGGAGAACGTCTTCGCCGTCGGTCAGGCCACGCAGGTTGATCGGCACGATCTCGTACTCGGGCACCAACTGCATGAGCCAGGCAGCCCCGGCAAGTGTGGTTCGCTGGCCGATGCCGACGAACACTTTGCCCTTATCGACAATGACGTCGCCGCCTTCGATAACGAGGTCTTCCGGGCCGAACAAAACCTTCGTGTGCGGGGAGAAGTGCTCGAACAGATGGGCGTAGCCGCGCCACTCGTGTCGCCTGCTCTTCGCCGCCATCGTGGTCACAACGAAGGTGTCACCAATCACGACGCCGATGTCGCGCGTCATCATCTGGTCGGGGATGTAGGGGAGCGGCCGAGGCTGATGCACGGTGACTCCGTGGGCCTCGATCACGGAGATGAACCCGTTGAGCTGCTCGGTGACCGCTTCCTTCGTGGGAGCGTCGGGACCGTCGTAGAACTTGCGTTGCGTCTCGTTGATGATCTCCGGCTCGACGTCCAGGAAATTGTCCGGATAGCCGACGATCACCGATCGAAGCGGTGCTGTTTCCGAGTCGACATGTACGTCCATCGAGCCGAGGTTACGCCTACGCGAGGAGGGCGATCACCGCGTCGTGCAGGTGGCCGTTCGAGCTGACGGCCGTGTCGTGCGCATAGGTTGCTTCGCCGAGACGGTCAGTGAAGGTGCCCCCTGCGGCTTCGACGATCGGCTTGATCGCGGCCAGGTCGTAGGCGGCGACACCGACGGCGTCGACCGCTACGTCCATTGCGCCCTCGGCAACAAGCATGTGTTGCCAGAAGTCGCCCATGCCGCGGCTGCGGCGGGCTTGCTGCTGGAGTGCAACCAGTTGATCGGTTTTGCCCAGTCGATCCCAACCGGAGTTGTGGGTGATGCTGATCTGGGCTTCGTCGAGTGCGGTGACGGCAGAGACCGCCATTGATCGCGTCGTGCCGGTATGCGATCGCACGTGTGCGCCCAGGCCGACGCCGCCCCACCAGCGGAAGCCGAGCGCCGGGGCAGACACAACGCCGAGTACGGCCTCGTTCTCATAGGTCAGTGCGATGAGCGAGGCCCACACCGGAATGCCGCGCACGAAACCGGAGGTCCCATCGATCGGATCGATCACCCAGCGCCACGGGGAGCTCTGGTTGCCGGCGGCACCGTGCTCCTCACCGAATGCACCATGACCTGGTCGTGCGCTGATGAGGGCGTCGATGATCAGCGTCTCGGCCTCACGATCGATCTCGGTCACTTCGGTTGCGTTGGTCTTCCAATCGACCGTGAAGTCGCGATCGATGAAGCGCGGCAGCGTGAACGCGTCGGCCGCGTCGGCGACGCTCAGCGCAAGTTCGAGTTCGCTCGCGAGCTGCTTGGCGAACTGCGTACCGAATTCGTCAGTGAGATCCATCAATCGGCAGTCTCGTCGGCTCGATGGAAGTTCGGCGCGCGCTTTTCCTTGAGCGCTGCGAGGCCCTCGGCAGCGTCAGGGCCGAGGAAGTTGAGCATCTCGTACGCGAGTGACGCCTCGAAGTTTGGAAGGGCCTGGCGGATCCAGTGGTTGAGCGCACGCTTCGTCAGTCGTGTTGCGTCAACCGGGCCCGCAGCAAGCTTGTCAGCGACCTCGAGTGCCGTCGTCATCACGTCGTCAGCGGGTACTGCCTTGGAGACGAGGCCGATTCGTTCGGCTTCCTTGCCGTCGACGAAGTCGGCAGTGAGCAGGTAGTACTTTGCCTTCGCCATGCCGCACAGCAGCGGCCAGATCGCCACGGCGTGGTCGCCGGCGCCCACACCGAGCCGAATGTGCCCGTCGGTCAGCTTGGCCGACTCGTTCATGATGCTGACGTCGGCCATCAAGGCCACGGCCAGCCCGGCCCCGACGGCAACACCGTTGATTGCCGAAACGATTGGCGTATCGCATTCGATCATCGTCCGGACGATGTCGCCGGCCTCTTTCATCACGCGCATCGTCTGGGCGTAGTCACCGACCTGTTCGCTGATCCAGTCGAGGTCGCCTCCCGCGGAAAAGGCCCGGCCTGCGCCGGTGATCACAACAGCCCGAACGGACTCGTCGTCGTGGATCGTGCGAAAGATTCGCGACAGCTGGAGGTGCACGGCGGCGTCGGTTGCGTTGAACTTGTCGGGGTCGTTCAGCGTGATGCGCAGCACACCTCCGCCCGATCCACTTGGCAGGTCGAACAGCAGTCGGTCGTATTCGGCGTAGGTGCCGAGGTCGATGTCTGATGGTCGGCTCTTCGGTGTCGGTGTTGATGTCGTGCTCACGGAGTCGCACGTTAGGAGATCTGTCTTGCACGCGACGTAGCGTCACCGCCGATGCAGGAACGGCTCCCAATCAGTCGACAGGTTGTTCGAATCGCGATTGGCATGTTCGTCGTCGCGTACGGCACGAACGTGTCGACGCCGTTCCTCGTGCTGTATAAGGACCGCCTCGACTTGTCGGCGTCGCAAACGATGGCGATCTTCGTCGTGTACGTCGTGGGCATTCTCGCCAGCCTCGTGCTCGGTGGGGCGCTCTCGGATCGTTTCGGTCGCCGCCCGATCGTGCTGCCGATGATGGCGCTGTCGGGGATCGCCTCGGTCGGCATGATCTTCGGGCGTGACGAGTTCATCGCGCTGCTCGTCAGCCGGCTCTTGCTGGGGGCGGCCAGCGGCGCAGTGCTCGGTGTCGGAGCAGCGTGGTTGCTCGAGTTGTTCGGCCCAGGCAACGAGCATCGAGCTGCGCTCACCACAACCTTGGTGTCGTTCGCCGGCTTCGGTGGAGGGGGGCCAGTCTCGGCACTCTTCTACTGGTTGTTTCCTGCGCCGCTGATCCTTCCATTTGTGTTGCACGTGGTCGCAGTCGTCGGTGCGATCCTCGTTGTTTGGCCGGTCGGTGAAACACATCGAGCGAAACCAGGCCATCGCATGAGGCCATCGTTCGGTGTCCCGGTTGCTGCGCGCCGTGCGTTCCTGCTGGTGATCCTTCCGGCAGTGATCTGGATGTTCGCGTTTCCCTCGATGGGGTTCGCTTTGTTCCCGGTGCTGATCAGCGATTCAGTCGAGGGTGGCGAGGTGGCGATCGCCGCGGCAGCAGGAGCCATTACCGCGTGGGGTGGCCTCGGTGCGAAGCCGATCGTCGGACGCCTCGGTGGTCGCGTGGCGTTGCCCATCGGAATGGCGTGTGGCACCCTCGGGTATGTGGTCGGCACCATCGCATTTCTCTCGAACCGCTGGCCGTTGGTGCTGGTCGCAGCACCGCTGCTCGGTGTGGCTTCTGGCGTGATCACGATGTCGTGCCTGGCACTTGCCGGGGGAATGGCGACAAACGAACAGCGTGGCTCGTTGACCTCGACGGTCTATCTGCTCGGCTATCCCGGGATGACCATGCCGCTCATCGTGACGTCGATCGGTTCGGCGCTCACGACCTCGACCGCACTGGTGATGGTCACCATTGTCGCAGCGGCGGCCACGGTGTTCGTCTTCTTTGCGGGGACGCGTTCAGGGGCACTGGCCGTTGGCAACACCGCCGGCTGATCGAGCCTCGATCAGTTCGCGCAGCTCCGTGTGGTCGGTCGCGAAGCCGACGGCATCTCGGTCTTTAGAGGTCGCGTAGATGATGCCGATCACTTCGCCGCTGGCGTCGACGACCGGTCCGCCCGATTGGCCGACGATGACATCCCCGTCGACTTCCAGACCGGTGCGTTGCACGACCTCGTCCGCGTAGATGTCTTCGATGTTGATCTTCAGCAGTCGTGTGACACCGACGATCTGTTGCGTGACACCGTCGGAGCGGCGCCAGGTGATCAAGGTGGCGGGTCCAACCCGAGCGGTGCCGATGCCGAGGGGCGGCGCGGTGAGCGTCGGGACGTCGAGCAGTGCGAGGTCGCTGTCCTTGTCGAAGCTGGTCACGGACGCGAGGTGTTCCTGACCTCCGGCATCGACAACAGTGAGTATCGATGCGCCGCGGACCGTGTGGGCGGCGGTTGCCACTTGGCCGGAACGCTCGACGACGACCCCGCTCCCGAGGCTGGCGACCATGCTGCAGCCTTCGGCAATCACTCCGACGCCACTTTCCACCAGGACGGCCGGCTCGGCTATGGCTGACGCGACGGGACCGGTCCCTGAGCTTGTTGCGGAGCTGGTGTCAGGCCCATCTGCGCCGTCGGGAGCGCAGCCCGTCAGCGCGACCAACGCGACCAAGACAGCTGTCGCGACAGATGCCGCGGCAGCTCGGTTGAGCGCTGGTGCACGCGTGCGGAGAGGTCTGGTGCTCATCTGGCGTCGAGTAGGCGCCCGTCGGTTGCTGCGCTTTTGGCCGCCAACTCGAGCAGGTGCTGGACTCGGGCGCCTTCGGCGAGGTCCGGAGCGAGCTCGCTGCTGATTGGAACGCCATCGCGCACGGCATCGGCCCACTCACCGATCATCGCACGGTTGACCCGGAACACATCGCGGTAGGTGTCGTGCACGCGATCCCGGCGCGCCTCGCCCCAGATGTCGTCGGGGATCGGCATCACTCGCGTTGGTCCGGTGGAGCCGGCTGCAAGGCCGCGTACTTCCTGCACCGTCGACCAGTCGTTGAGCGAATAGAGGGTGCCGTTGGTGCCGTGGAGATCGAGGTGATGCGTCTGCCCGAAGTCGGTGCCTTCCCAGCACACAGCGCTGACCTGGAGCGTGCCGTACGCGCCGTTCTCGAACCGGACGGTCATCTGCGCTGAGTCTTCGCTGCGGTCGTAATCAGTGCCGTCAGGCCGGAGTTCTCGATTGACGAAGGTGGAACTGATGCAGCCGATCTCGGTCACTTCGCCGAGCAGCCAACGCGCAACATGTAACCAGTGAGAGCCCAGGTCGCCGAGCACACCCGACCCTGCGAGTTCGGTGTCGAAGCGCCAGCTGTACTCGGCGTCTCGGGCGAAGCCGGTGAAGTAGCGCATGTTGAGGTGGAACGGTTGGCCGACGAAACCGGTGTCGATCAGACGTTTCACGTACTGGAAGTTCGGCATGTAGCGATACGTGAACGGGACCAGGGTGGTGGCGCCAGATAGGGCCGCGGCGTCGGCCATTGCGTGCGCAGCCGCGACGGACGTGGCGATCGGCTTCTCACACAGAACGTGCAAGCCACGTTCGATGGCGAGCAGCGTGAGCGGTTCGTGGCTGTCGTTCGACGTTGCGATGATCACTGCATCGAGACGTTCGGGGTCGAGAAACTCGTCGCTGTCGACGGTCCACCACGGCACGTTCCACTCGGCAGCCAGCGCCTCGGCCTTGGCTGGAGTTCGGCCGCAGAGCCCGACGATCTCGACGTCAGGATGTGCTGTGAGTGCCGGCAGGTACATCGAGTCGGCCCACCAGCTGGTGCCGAGGATGCCGACGCGGACAGGAGAGTGCGATGTGGTCATGGTGGTCTCTTCTCGGTGCGTGGAGTCGGCCGTCAGCTGGCCGGTGGAGGGCCGCTCGTCGACCGGCAGATCAGTTCAGGGTCAGCGACGTGGTGAGTTGCTTCGGTCCGGTTGCCGTCGAGGCGTTCCAGCAACAGGTCGATGGCTGCTCGACCCAGTTCTTCGGTCGGCTGGTTGATGGTGGTGAGCGATACGTGGTGCATTGCTGCGAGCGATGTGTTGTCGTAGCCGACGATCGACACGTCGCCGGGAACATCAAACCCAAGATCTTCGACGACGTCGAGGGCGCCGACAGCGCTGAGGTCGTTGCCTGCGAAGATCGCCGTGGGGCGTCGATCGTGTTGCATGAGCACATGTGCGGCCTTGCGCCCACCGGCCTCGCTGAAATCGCCGCCGACGACGTGGATGTGTTGGCCGAGGCCATGTGCATGCATTGCTGCGCGGTAGCCGGCCCGGCGTTCGATGACGCCGGCACCGCGTCCGCCGTCGATGTGGGCAATGCGTTCGTGGCCGAGGGCGACGAGGTGATCGACGACGAGCCGAGCACCGACGTGGTCGTCGGTGTTCGCCGTGTCGAAGACCTCGCTCGATGATGTCCGGCCGACGACCACGATTGGCGCCGTTCGAGACGTGTGCTCGAGCAAGTCGTCGCTCTGCATCGAACCGGCGATCACGAGGCCGTCGGTGCGGAACTGCAAGAAGGTCTCCACCGACCGCTCCTCGCCGAGTTGGGAATGGCTGCCGTTGCCGATCAGGAGCCGGTAGTCGTTGTCGTCGGCTGCGGCCTGAAGGCCGTCAACGATTTCTGCGAAGAACGGGTTGTGGAGGTCGTTGAGCACGACGCCGATGGTCTGGGTTCGGCGAGACGCGAGATTTCGTGCCAACACATTGGGGCGGTAGCCAAGTTCGTCGGCAGCGGCGAGGACGAGTTGGCGCCGGTAGTCGCTGACGTTGGGGGCGTCGCGCATGACGAGCGAGACCAGTGCAGTCGACACGCCCGCCAGCTCTGCCACCTGTTGCATCGTCGGTTGTGCCACGGTCCACCTTTCTTGTCTGTGCGCGTTCGCGCTCGTTAACGCGTCTGACTCGGTCGTTTTGGTCGCCCGAAGGTCGGAGTCTTGTGTGCTCTCCGCTTGACAAGGCGTTGTGCCCCCAGTCATAGTTGGGGCGCTCTCACATTAGAGCGCTCTAATCCATTTTCGTCAAGTCACACGTTTCCAGCATCCGCTCAAACTGGTCTTGGCCGTTTCCTCAAAGGGACCACACCGATGTCGATCATGCAGCGCCTCGCAGGTGCCCCCATTTCCTGGGGTGTCTGCGAAGTCCCCGGTTGGGGAATCGAACTGTCACCTGATCGGGTGCTCGGCGAGATGCAGCAGCTTGGGCTGTCGGCGACCGAACTCGGTTCCGATGGCTATTTGCCCACCGATCCGGCTGAACTGAAAGATCTCTGTCAGCAGTACGACCTGACGATGATCGGCGGCTTCGTTCCTGTGGTCATTCACGAGCAGAGTGAAGAGCAGGCAACCATCGACGCAACGCATCGTGCGGCCAAATTGATGTCCGCTGCAGGCGGAACAATCTTCGTCTCTTCGCCTGTCACCGACTGGAATTGGGGCCCGCGCCGCGAACTCGATTCGTCAGATTGGCAGCAAGGTGCCAAGATGTTGTCGGTTATCGACGACATCGTGGGGGAGTACGGCATGACGCAGGCAATGCATCCGCATCTGCGCACCATCGTGGAAACGCGCGAGGACATCCTCAACGTGCTCGAATACTCCGACGTCGGCTGGACCTTCGACATGGGCCACATGCAGATTGGCGGCATGGATCCACTGGAGTTTCTCGACTGCGCATTTGATCGCATTCAGCACGTTCACTTGAAAGACGTCGTGATGGACAAGGCTCTGCCAGTCTTGCGCCACGAGCAGTCGATCATGGAGGGCGTGCAGGCCGGGATGTTCTGCAACCTGGGACGCGGCGACGTTCCCATCGGTGCAATCGTCACCGAACTCGAAGCTCGCGGGTACGACCAATGGTACGTACTCGAACAAGACGCTGCCATCACCTCGGATGAACCCGAGGTCGGTGCCGGCCCCATTCTCGATGTTCTTGCGAGCATCGGGTTCCTCACGGGGGTCGAGGCATCCGCCTCGACTGACGAGGAAATCCACACCTAACAAGGGGAGAACATGAAGACATCAAAGAAGCTGCTGGCACTCCTGCCCGCACTCGCACTCGTTGCCGCATCTTGCGGCGGCTCCGACAGCAGCAGCGAGGGTTCCACCGACACCGCTGCATCCAGCGATTCGGCGGCACCCGCTGAAACCAACGCTCCTGAAGAGGTCGATCAGACCCAGGCCGGCGACCTCACGTTCCACATGATCACCCACTCCGACGACGGCCCGTTCTGGTCCGTACTGAAGCGTGGCGCAGACGCCGCTGCCGCCGACCTCGGTGTCACACTCGTCTGGAAGCCAGGCGTCAACGACGCACAGGTCATGGTCCAAGACATCGAAGCTGCGATCGCAGAAGGCTCCGACGGCATCGCCGCATCGCTGCCCGACCCCGACGCACTCGTTGGCCCGCTCCAGGCAGCCGTCGCAGCCGGCGTCCCGGTCATCACGCTCAACTCGGGCTCGAATGACTACCAGGCAATCGGCGCGCTCACGCACGTCGGTCAGAGCGAAGTCATCGCTGGCAACGGCGCAGGCCAGCGGTTCAACGACGCTGGCGCGACCAAGATCCTCTGCGGTCAACAGGAGCAGGGCAACGTTGCCCTGACCGAGCGCTGTGAAGGCCTCGCCGAGACCTTCTCAGGCGAAGTCGTCATCGAATTCATGGGTCTCGACGCCGACACGACCGAGCAGCAGAACACGATCAACGCTGCTCTGGCTGCCGACCCCGACATCGACGGCTTCATGGGCGTTGGTCCGGTCATCACCCTCTCGGGCCTGCGCGCCGCGCAGGACCTCGGTCGGGACCTGACCATTGGTGGATTCGACCTCACGCCGGAACTGATCGGCGAGATCGAGGCCGGCAACATCGCCTTCACCGTCGACCAGCAGCAGTACCTCCAGGGTTACATGCCTGTCCTGCTCCTGTTCCTCAATGTCACCAACCAGAACACCCTCGGTGGCGGCCTCCCCATCCTCACGGGCCCCGGCTTCGTGACTCCGGACAACGCCGCACAGATCCTGGCGCTCAGCGAAGTGGGCACCCGCTGATCCATCAGCAATACCTGAATACCTGAATACCTGAATACCTGAAT
>NZ_JBDNIJ010000074.1:0-3252 GCF_041688325.1 Ilumatobacter sp. | reverse complement strand
TCGGCTCGCCGTTGATGTTCGGCTCGCCGTTGATGTTCGGCTCGCCGTTGTCGGGATCAAGGGCGCATGCGCCGAGTACGAGAGCGATGAGAGCCAGCGCCGCTGCTGAGCGGCACCGTGCACTCATCGAACGTCCTTGTCGAGTGTGACGTCGAGCCGAATGTCATTGCCTAACTGCCGGGTGGCGACGAACCGTCCGCGTCGGAGGTCGGCCATCGTGGGTGCGCCATCGCCGACGAAAAGGGGATGTGCATCGTTTCCACCGAAGATCGCTGGGGCCACATACAGCACGTATCGATCGATCAGACCAGCGTCGTGGAACTCGGATGCGACGTTTGCTCCACCCTCGACCATCAACTGCAGCACACCCTCGGCGGCCAGCCGATCGAGGAGTTCAGGGATCGGGCCAACCCATTCGGTGCAGGGGTGGACGTTGGCGTCAGCGGGCGCAGTGCCGAGCACGATGCGGCGGGGGCTCGGTCCCTCAACCAGGCGCACGGTGAGTGACGGATTGTCGGCCCGCACGGTGCCGGCGCCGACGAGAATCGCCTGGCTCTCGGCGCGCATCTGGTGCACATCGGTACGGGCTTCCTCGCCGGTGACCCATTTGCTACCGCCATTCGGTGCAGCCGTTCGGCCGTCGAGCGTTGCGGCGAGCTTGAGGATCACATAGGGCCGACCAGTTTTGCGGTGGTGCAGGTATGGCTCGAGTTGCACCCCGACCTCGGTCGACAGGGTGCCGACCACGACCTCGATGCCAGCCTCCTGCAGTGCCTTGATGCCTTCACCAGCGACCTGCTTGTCTGGGTCCTTGATACCGATGAGGACCCGAACAACACCGGCCTCGATGATTGCTGTGGTGCACGGCCCTGTGCGGCCGGCGTGACAGCACGGTTCGAGAGTGGTGGCAAGGGTGGCTCCGGCAGCGTCAGAGCCGGCGGCGGCCAATGCACCGATTTCGGCGTGTGCGCCGCCGGGCGGCTGTGTTGCGCCGACATGGACGGTGCCGTCCGTTGTGAGCAGTGCGGCGCCCACCCATGGGTTTGGCGGGGTCGTTGTTCGGACTGTCCACGCAGCGTCGATTGCGTGTTGCATCAATTGCTCGTCGGTCAGCGCGTCGGGGGCCACAGGGCCATGTTGACAGTGGAGGCGGTCTTACACCAAGACCGATGGAACGCCCGGCTCGCACCCGCAGTTCGCTCTCGACGCGTGCGGCTTGCGAGACTCCCCTCATGAACGTCACCGAAGCGGTCAATCGACGCAAGTCCGTCCGTGCCTTCCTGCCCGATCCAGTGAGCAACGAGACGATTGAGGAACTGCTCACAAGCTCCTCGCGCTCGCCGTCTGGCGGCAACGTGCAGCCCTGGCGGATCTACGTGGTCAACGGTGAATCAATGACTCGATTCCGGAAGTTCCTCTCGACGCGTGAGCCCGGAGCGCCCTCCTACGACATCTATCCGCCGAAGATGCCTGAGCCGTATCGATCATCCAGGTACAAGATTGGTGAGGACATGTATGCCTCGATCGGCGTGACCCGCGACGACAAGGCGGGACGCTTCGAGCAGTTTGCAAAGAACCTCGATTTCTTCGGCGCACCTGCTGCGATCTTCTGCTTCGTCGACCGGATGATGGGCCCACCGCAGTGGAGCGATCTCGGCATGTTCCTGCAGACATTCATGCTGCTCGCTCAAGAAGCCGGCCTCGACACGTGTCCGCAGGAGGCGTGGTGCGTGCACGAGGCAGCGGTCAGTGAGTTCGTCGGTGCTCCGGACGAACAGCAGATCTTCTGTGGAGTGGCACTCGGCACCGCGGATGCCGACGCCCCGATTAATGGCGTCGTGAGCGAACGCGAGCCGCTCGACACATTTGCCCGCTTCGTCTGAAAGAGATCAGCCTTCGATGCCGATGGTGAGCACGGCGTTCGCGTCACCGCAGCAGTCGGCGAGCGGAAGCACGGTCAGTTCGGCGTAGCGGGCTCGGATCCGGCTGTCGCGGCCAGTCGACGGGAGAATCAGGTTGGCGTCCTGGTGGTACCAGAGCACGATGTCGGGGCGGAGCCACGTGATGAACGAGACCACGGCGCGTGTCTCGGGCTCACTCGCCGGGCTGGTCCCGGCGTACTGACTGTTTCCAGGTTGACCGATCGACCCCCACTTGTCTGGGAAGTTCCGATTGAGGTCGACCTCGTTGCTGTTGTGTCTCTCTTGGCGGGCAACGCCGTCAGGATTCATCGAGTCGATGAGCCACAGCTCGACTCGCTCGTCGATTGTACGCTCTCGCAGTCCGTCGACGACTTGGATCCCGGCGTCTTCGTCGCCGTGGATGCCACCAATCACGAGCACCTGGCGCCCGCCGGCGTCGCCCACCCGTTCGGCGGTGATGGCCTGACCCTCGATCGATGTGCCAATGACGATGCGGGGTGCGACGACTTCGATTTGTTCGCCGCGTCGGGTGGAGCGAAATTCGGCACCGCGAACCATGTCACCCTTCGGCGGCAATGGTCAAGACCGCAGTGGTGTGTGCATCGACTTGCTCGGCGGTGAGGTCTCCGCCGGGGAGTTCGACGATGAACGGCACCGCATCGCTGGTCTGTTTCAGTTCGACACGAGCCCAGGTCGCAGCAATGCCGGTGTAGACCCCGCCACCGCCGCAGCACTCGGCCATCGGGAGCCCGGACAGTTCGGCGTATCGAGCCCGGACGCGACCGTCGCGACCCGTCGACGGGATAATCAGGTTGGCGTCCTGGTGGTACCAGATCGTCATGTCGGGTCGGAGCTGGGTGATCAGGTTGACCATGGCTTGCGTTTCGGGTTCGCTGGCAGGCCCTGTTCCGGCGTACTGGCTGTTGCCCGGCTCGCCGATGACGCCCCACTCGTGGGGGAAGTTGCGGTTGAGGTCGACCCGGTTCGCATTCTGGCGAATTTGTGCGGCTTGGCCATCCGGATTCATCGATTCGATCAACCAGAGCTCGACGCCGTCAGGAACGTCGCGCTGGCGGAGTTCGTCAACGATTGCAACACCGGCGTCTTCATCGCCGTGGATCACGCCGATCACCAGGATGCGCCGGCCGCCCGGCGTGCCGTATCGATCGGCGGTGATCGGCCGGCCCTCGATCGACGTTCCGACAGCGACTTGCGTCGCAGCGAAGTCGAAGACGGCGAGCCCGTCTCTGGCCGGCGCAACGGTCGTGGCCGTTGTCGCCGGGAGAGCCGTTGTCGCCGGGAGAGCCGTTGTCGCCGGGAGAGTCGCGGT
>NZ_JBDNIJ010000393.1:0-1555 GCF_041688325.1 Ilumatobacter sp. | reverse complement strand
TCCGTTGCTGTGGCATTCGACGACCTCTATTACCTCGAGCGTGCCTGCCGTCAGCAGGTTCTCGCCCAGTCCACCGGACTTTCATGAGAGCTCATTGCCGAGCCACTCCTGTCCGAGACCTGGTGCCAGCTGCAGCGAATCCGGCCCGAGTCGGCTGCCGCACATTTCGAGGCACAGATGCGCGTCCACGGACGCACGCCGTGAGGCCCGAGAGCGCGCCGCTACGTGTCGAGTATGGAAACCGCCGATGTCGTGGTCAACGGTGCCGGCATCGCAGGGATGACGGCCATGGCCGAGTTGACTCGCGACGTGTCGGTGGTCGTCCGGGGTAACCCTCGACGGGATGACCCAGGCGCCGGACGAGAGGTCTCCGACGCTGAACACTGTGGCACAGCTCGACTCACTCGCCGACGAAGCACGAAGCTGTCGCGAAGGCTGCGCGCCTGACGCGAGATGTCGCACTCGACCTCGACTCGGCCGCACCGTTCGACATGACCGTGAGCCAGTGGTTCGAGATCTGGATCGGTGAGATCCTGCCGCTCGCTGACATCTCCGACGTCACCCGTCGCGGGTACATCCAAATCGCCCGCATCTACGTACTCCCCCACGTCGGCGACGTCGGCCTCGAAGACCTCGCACCGGCGCGGGCTGCGCGTTGCCGAGCAAGAAGGCCATGTGAACCGCGACGCTCACGGTCACGCGGGCGCTCAAGCGAGGCGATCGCGACACGCTGTACTTGGACGAGCCAAAGACGAGCGGGTCGCGCCGAACCATTCACTTACCCCCACTTGCCGTCGGCGTGCTCCGCAAGCATCGAGAAGACCAGGACCAGCGACGCGTTGCCTTCGGTTCAGAATGGGGCCTCGGCTGGCCCGACGATCTTGTGTTCACGTCGACGGTTGGCACACCTCTTGGGCCGAACCGTTGCAATCGACTCGTGAAGGCGATGACCCTCGCTGTGCTCGGCCGAGAACTCACCCCTCACAGGATGCGACACTCAGCCGCGTCACTTCTGATCGCCGCAGACGTCCCGCTTAAGACGATTTCCGATTCGCTTGGCCATTCATCGATCCGAGTCACCAGCGACATCTACGGCCACCTCTTCTCGCCGGCGAAAGCCGATGCGGCGGATGCGATGCAGCGGCTTCTCGACGGTGCCGACGAACGCGGATGACCCGCTCAGAACACCGCTGAAAAATCGGACTTGTCAGGGGTCGCAGTGTTCGTCGCAGCCTCGACATTCGGTCACGAATGTGGCGTTGCGCTGGGCGGTGATGTGGATGGCGATGTCGTTCAAACTTAGGGGTGTAGTCGGTGAGCCGGTTTCGTTGAAGCTCCAACAGACTTGTGTTTGGGGTCTGGTCGGCCGATACTGGAGACATGGCAACAGCGGCAGCACCGATTGATCGCGGCGAGCCACGCCTGCGGTTCGTGCCGACCCCTGCCCAGGCTCGCGTCATTGCTGAGCTGCTCGAGGTCGCCCCACCGGCGAAACGTCGAGCCACCGAACCCCGCTCCTGAGCTGGCGTGGCCTACACCTTCCGACCCGCCGCGC
>NZ_JBDNIJ010000392.1:0-1938 GCF_041688325.1 Ilumatobacter sp. | reverse complement strand
GAGCGGCGAGTGTCGGATCAGAACGCCGACCTCGGCGGCAACCGGAGCAGGCCCGTCCGCACGCCGGACGACGTTCGCGCCGACCTCGACGCACTCGTGGGGCTCGACTCGGTCAAAGAACAGGTCAACACCCTCATCGCTTTGCTGAGTGTTCAGCAGCAACGACGCGATCACGGGCTCGCCCAAATGGAGACCAGCCACCACTTGGTCTTTACTGGCAATCCGGGCACCGGCAAGACCACTGTGGCTCGGCTTGTGGCCGAGATGTTCGGCGCCCTCGGGCTCCTTGAGCGCGGTCACCTAATCGAAGTCGATCGGGCACGTCTCGTCGGCCAGTACGTGGGCCACACGGCATCCAAGACCAACCGCGCTATCAAACGCGCGCTCGACGGCGTGCTCTTCATCGACGAGGCGTACGCGCTGTCGCCGCCCGGGCCGGCGAGCCTCGACTTCGGGTCGGAGGCAATCGAGACCTTGATCAAGCGGATGGAAGACCATCGCAGTCGACTCGTCGTGATCGTGGCGGGCTACCCCGACCTGATGCGTCACTTCCTCGATTCCAATCCCGGCCTCCGCTCCCGCTTCTCGCGTGAGATCAACTTCGATGACTACGGCGATGGCGAATTGGTCGAGATCATCCAGCGCCTCGCAGCCGATTCCGACTATGCGATCAGCCCTGACGCGCACACCGCACTGGTCAGCGCGTTCCAACGAGCACGCCATCAACCCGGTTTCGGAAACGGAAGGTATGCCCGCACGCTGTTCGAACAGGCCGTCAACCGCCAGGCACTTCGGCTCCACGCCGACGGTGGCAAACTCGCCCGCGAATCGCTGCTCACGCTCACAGCCGAAGACATCGCGCATGCCGCGCGGCTGATCTGAACGCGATCCAACCAAGTCAGAACGCGGGCGAACAGAGACGCACCATGACCGACATCAAGAGCAAACTCGGTCGACACTCGGTCGACTACCCGAGGCGCAGATCAACCCGATCGTTGAGCAGTTGCACGATCAGATCGCTGACCTCGAAGCTCAGCTCGCCGAGGCGACCTCCACCGGTTCGCCTCTTACCCCGGCAGGTTGACACACTCAGGTTCTGATGGAATCCACGCGCCGCCAGCCCAACATCATTCTGATCAACTGCGATGACCTGGGTTACGGAGACCTGGGCTGCTACGGCTCCGAGGTGAACCAGACACCTGCACTTGATCACATGGCGGCCGAGGGCACACGCTTCACCGACTTCTACATGGCATCGCCGGTGTGCTCGCCGTCTCGTGCCGCCATGTTGACCGGGTGCTATCCGACGCGCGTCGGGTTTGGCGGCGCAGCCTCGGGGAGCCTCGGCGGCGTGCTGTTCCCGGGCTGGGGCGTCGGGCTCAACCCCGACGAGATCACGATTGCCAAGGTGCTGAAGTCGGCCGGCTACGCCACGCAATTGATCGGCAAGTGGCACTGCGGTGATCAGCCCGACTTCCTGCCGACCAACCACGGGTTCGACGGGTACTTCGGCATTCCCTACAGCAATGACATGGGTCGCCAGGCCGACAGTTCTGATGCGATGAGCCTCGACGACCTGACCGCGCTCGTCCGTCAAGCGGGCTGCACCGAGCCGTTCATCCGGCCGCCACTCCCCGTCTTACTCGACGACGCGGTCGCCGAAGCGCAGCCCGACCAAGCTGCTCTGACCGAGCGGTATGTCGAGCACGCCGTCGACTTCATCCGCACCAATCGTGAGCAGCCGTTTTTCCTCTACTTCGCGCACATGTACGTCCACCTGCCGATCTACGTGCAAGACCGGTTCCGCGACCTTTCGAACAACGGCGACTACGGGGCTGCTGTGCGTTGCATCGACTGGGCGACCGAGGCGCTGCTCGCCGAGCTCACAGCGCTCGGGTTGGACGATGACACCATCGTGATCTTCACGTCGGACAACGG
>NZ_JBDNIJ010000391.1:0-13158 GCF_041688325.1 Ilumatobacter sp. | reverse complement strand
CTGGGCCCACTGGCACAACAACCAGCGCCTCCACGGTCACTGCGGCGACGTCCCTCTGGCCGAGTTCGAGGCCGCCTACACTGCCCAACCAGCCGACCAACTTTTGGTTGGGAACCTATAAACCGAGCCTCCGGAAAACCCAGGGCGATTCAACGTACGCCGAAGCCAAGGCATGGTTCGACACGTATTACCCGTACTACGGCGATGTCGCGAGACTGGACGCAGACGGCGATCTTGAACCTTGCGAATCGCTTCCTGGTGGCCCGTAGTCAGACTTAACCAGTCATCGCGGCAGCCGTCCATCGCCTCCACATCGGCACCGAGTCGCTCAGCCCTCAGATATGGGTACGAGACACCCGAGCCATTGCGAGCTACGTTGAGTGAGTGCACAGTCGATTCGCCAGGAAATTCGCATTGTCCGTAGCGATAGGAGTCGCGTGCAGCGCCGGGCTCGTCCTGGCCGAAACGACGGTCAACCCAAGCTCAGCGAGCGCTCTAATTGCAGCTCGTGGGGTATTGCGTGTGAATGTTGCTGAAGCGGTTGGTGGCAAAACGGTGTTTGGTCAGCTCGCTGTTGCCGGGGTCACCGGCGGCGGGTTCGTGACCGCGTACGGCTGTGATGACGGCATCCCGAAAGACAGTCAAGGCAACATCAATAAGGCCGACCTCAACTACGACGGCGCAGTCACCCCAGTCACGTCGAACCGGCTGATTGTCAAAGCTGACAACGACGGCGACATCTGCTTCTACACCCTGGGCCCAGCAGAGATAATCGTCGACATAAGCGGCGTCACCGACACCGGAGTCACCGCAATTGCCAACCAACGCACCGACACACGCGAGAGTTATCCTAATGGGATTTCTGCTGGCAACTATTTGCGTGTGAATGTTGCTGAAGCGGTTGGAGGCAAAACCGTGTTCGGTCAACTCGCTGTTGCCGGGGTCACCGACGGCGGGTTCGTGACCGCTTACGGCTGCGCCGACGGCATCCCGCGCGACAGCAAAGGCAACATCAATAAAGCCGACCTCAACTACGACGGCGCCGTCACCCCGGTCACGTCGAACCGGTTGATTGTCAAAGCCGACAACAACGGCGACATCTGCTTCTACACGTCTGCTGCCGCTGAGATGATCGTCGACATCAACGGCGTCACCGACACCGGAGTCACCGCCATCGCAAACCAACGCACCGACACACGCGACGCGCCGGTCCCGTCTAATCCTGGCGACTCAAAGAACTGCAGCGACTTCTCGACGTACGCTGATGCCGAGGCATGGTTCGACACGTATTACCCGTACTACCGAGATGTGGCGAAACTGGACGTAGACGGCGATCTTCAACCTTGCGAATCGCTTCCTGGCGCTCCGTAAACGGAATTAGCCAGACATCGCTGCAGCTGGCTGCCACCTCAAAACAAAGGCCCAGCCTGACCCCTATCTGTCAGGCTGAGGTGAGACACCGGTCGTGCCGGTGCTCACTGTCCATCATCGATGTGCGAAATCTGGCGTGTCAGCGGGTGCGAAATGACAATCGCTGTCAGCACTGAAACTTTTGGGCTGTCAGCGAGTGAAACTTCACACAGCGCCCCCAACGAACCCTCGAGCCCCCAGCTGTACTCACCGCCGGACTCCGCAGTTCCAGTTCGTCACGGCTCAGATTCGGTGCGATGTGTCAACAGCTGGCCGGGGACTCCCAACACCCGGTCAAACAGCGCGCGTTCTCAACCGCCTTGTCGAGACGCGATACAACGGTGGTGGCAGCTGCGATCGAGGAGTACACAAATGGCCAAGACGGAACCAACAGGCAATCGGATGACCGACTATGCGCTGGCCGACAAGTTTCGGTCCGAGTCGGGCACAGTGTTCTTGTCCGGGGTGCAGGCAGTTGCACGTATCGCAGTCGATCAACTCCGTATCGACCGCCGGCTCGGCCTGACCACCGCCGCGTTTGCGTCTGGCTACCAGGGCTCCCCGGTCGGCACCTACACCGAAGAGCTGCAGCGAGCGTCAGCCACGGTGCCCGGCCTGCCCATCGTCATTCAGCCCGGCGTCAACGAAGAGCTCGCCGCCACAGCGGTGATGGGCAGCCAACTCGCCATGACGCTCGACGACGCCAAGTACGACGGCGTCGTCGGCATTTGGTACGGCAAGGGCCCCGGGTTTGACCGGAGCAGCGATGCGATTCGTCATGCCGTGTTCGCCGGCACCTCCCAACACGGCGGCGTCGTTGCGGTCGTCGGTGATGACCCTGCCGCCAAGTCGTCGACCGTCCCATCATCGAGTGATGCAACAGCTGTCGACCTGCACATGCCGCTGCTGTTCCCGGGCGACGTGCAAGAGGCACTCGACCTCAGCCGCCACGCCGTTGCGCTCTCGCGAGCCTGCGGACTCTGGTCGGCCTTCAAGTTGGTCACCGCAGTCGCCGACGGCACCGGCACCATCGACGTCGACCTCGATCGAGTGCAACCCAAATCTCCGGTGATCGAGGTGGATGGCCATCCGTTCATCCCGCATCCGAACGGCCGCTTACTCACTCCGTACACCCTCGACATGGAGATCGAGTTCCAGCAACTGCGCACGCCGATGGCCCGCCAGTACGGCGTCGACAATCACCTCAATCGAGTGAGCGTCCGAAGCGGCGACGATTGGCTCGGGATCGCAGCCTGTGGGCACACCTTCCACGAGATGCGCGAAGCGCTGTCTGTTCTCGGGTTCCGCAGCGACGACGATCTTCGCGCCGCCGGCATCCGGCTCTTCCAGCTCCTGATGCCGGTCCCGCTCGACCCCGGCCAGGTTCGGGAGTTCGCCGATGGCCTCGATGAAGTCATCGTCGTCGAGGAAAAGAACCCCACCCTCGAGGGATTGATCAAAAGCGCGCTCTACGACGGCGCCCACATCACCGGCAAGGTTGGGCCACGCATCGTCGGCCGCCACGACGAGCACGGCAACGTCCTCGTCAACGGCTTCGGCACGCTCGACGTCGACAAGCTGCTGGCTCCGCTCCACGCACGACTCAGTGCGCGAATCGGTCACCGCATGCGGCCACTCGAAGAGATCGTTCCACCCCAGCGCGAACTCATCCCACTGACGGTCAACCGCACCCCGTTCTACTGCTCCGGCTGCCCGCACAATGCGAGCACTCGCGCCGAGCCGGGAACCCTCGTCGGCGGCGGCATCGGATGCCACTCAATGGTCGCCTTCATGGAGCCCGAACGCGTCGGCGACATCGTCGGCCTGACACAGATGGGTGGCGAAGGCGCTCAGTGGATCGGCATTGCACCCTTCATTGAACGCGACCACTTAATCCAGAACATCGGTGACGGCACCTTCTTCCACTCCGGTTCCCTGGCCGTTCGCGCGGCGGTCGCAGCCAACGTCGACATCACCTACAAGTTGCTCTACAACGGCACGGTGGCAATGACGGGCGGACAGGACCCGCAGGGGCAGATGTCGGTGCCCGACGTCGCCCACCTCCTGCGGATCGAAGGCGTCAAGCGGATCATCGTGACCAGCGATGATCCCGATCGGCATGCCCGCGCCGACTTTCCAGCAGGTGTCGACCTCTGGGATCGCAGCCGACTGACCGAGGCCCAGCAGGAACTCGCCAAGATCAAAGGCGTCACCGTCCTCATCCACGACCAGGCATGTGCCGCCGAACAACGCCGTGGCCGTTCGCGCGGCACCGTGGCGACACCGAGTTTCCGAGTCGTCATCAACGAACGCGTCTGCGAGGGCTGCGGCGACTGCGGCGACGTCAGTAACTGCCTGTCAGTGCAACCCGTCGACACACCGTTCGGACGCAAAACGCGTATCCATCAGGGGAGCTGCAACTTCGATTTCTCATGCATGAAGGGCGACTGCCCGTCATTCGCCACAGTCGAACTGCTCGAGTCGACCGACGAACCTCGGCCACTTCCGGCGCCGCCCACCGGCATTGCCGACCCGGCCGCTCCAATCGTCAACCCCGATGCGTTCACGGTCCGACTCACCGGTATTGGTGGCACGGGAGTGATCACGGTCAGCCAGATTGTTGGAACGGCAGCAATGCTCGCCAACCGTACCGTGCGCGGCCTCGACCAGACCGGCCTCTCGCAAAAGGCCGGCCCGGTGGTCAGCGACGTGATCATCACGACCGATGCCGCACCGGCGTCGAACCATGGTAACGCATCAGGCATCGACACGATCCTCGGGTTCGACTTCCTGGTTGCAGCGCAGCCAGCGAACCTCAATGGTGCTCGGGTCGACCGCACCGTCATGGTTGCTTCAACCGACGCCGTTCCGACCGGTTCCATGGTCACCCAACCTGGCCTCCTCCTGCCGAGTGCCAACGAACTGGTCGAACGGGTCGGCTCGGTCACTCGCGCCGACGACAACCGGTTCCTCGACGCAGCGGCGCTCGCTGCAGGTCTGCTTGGATCAACGACGACAGCCAACCTCCTCGTGCTCGGCGCTGCGGTGCAGTGCGGTGCGTTGCCGCTCCCAGTCGAAGCAGTCGAGCGAGCCATCGAACTCAACGGCGTCGCCGTGGCCAAGAACCTCGATGCGTTCCGCTGGGGCCGAGCGTGGATCGACAACCGACAGCAGGTTGAACGTGCAGCAGACCTCCCCGTCCACGTCGCACCTGAGACCACCGCACAGTTGTTCGACCGGCTCGCCAACGACCTTGTTGGCTATCAGTCCGAGGAGTACGCCGCGCGATTCCGCTCGGTCATTGCCACGGTGCAGCACGCCGAACAACAACTCGATCACGAAGACCAATTCACCCGAGCTGTGGTAATCCATCTCCACAAGCTGATGGCATACAAGGACGAGTACGAGGTCGCCCGCTTACTCCTCGACGACGAGGCGACCGCTGGATATCAGGCGGTCGGAGGCACCGACACCAAGGTCACCTATCACCTCCACCCGCCGATGCTGCGGTCGCTCGGCCTCCACCGAAAGCTCGAACTACGGCGCAGCGCTCCACCGGCACTCGTCGTGCTCCGTGCCGGAAAGCGCGTTCGCGGCACTCTTGCTGACCCCTTCCGATGGGCGGCTGTGCGCAAGCTCGAACGGGCCATGATTCCCGAATACATCGAGGCCGTCGAACAACTCTGCCACCGCTTGTCGGCCGAGACCATCGACGAAGCCGTCGCGATTGCGTCGCTGCCCGACCAAGTCCGTGGCTACGAAAGCCTCAAGGTGACGCGCGCTACGGCCTATCGCGGCGAATTGGCTGACCGGATGCGTGCATGGAGCGCCGCTCGCTGACGACTCCTCCGGTTCGACCTCTGAATCGGAACCACACCTCTACGCTGCAAACATGGCTGCACCAACACGACGGCGTCGTCTTTGGGAGATCGTTGCGGGCCTGTGGCGGGAACTCCACGACGACGGCCTGTTCGACACAGCGGCCGGTGTCGCCTTCTGGCTCCTGCTCAGCATCCCTGCCGCGCTACTCGCCACGCTGTCATCGGTGTCGCTACTCGGCGAGAACCTGACCGGCGATCTCCAAGCGTCAATCAATGAATTCATCGACCGCACGTTCACCACCGAGTCGTCGACCATCCGCGATGCCGTCGACGGCCTGTTCGATCAGAACCGGCCCGGCGTCTTGAGCGTGTCGGTCGCCGTGGCGATCTTCACCTTGTCACGTGGCTTCGCCGGATTGATCAGAGCCCTCGACGTCGCCTACGACATCGAACGCCCTGGCGATTCGACCTGCCTGGTGCGGTGTTCACCGCAGTCGGCTGGCTGGTCGTCTCAGTCGGGTTCGGGTTCTACATCCGCATCGCCGTCTCGGGCAACGAGATCGTCGGCGCCGCTGGTACCGCGCTACTTGCACTCACCTGGCTCTGGATTGTGTGTCTCGTCTTGCTGATCGGCGCTGAGTTGAATGAGATCTTAGCCTCCCGCGCTGGCGTCGTTTCGGCACCGCGCGAACTGGGAGTCGACGTCCGCAGTCGGATCGCAGCCCGTCGCCGTCGCTAAATCAGCCGCCAGCGCGGACACTGCCTCAATGAGCCATATCCTGTGGCCGCTATGACTCCGCTGTCCATCGTTTTTCTCGTCGGTGGCCTCATCGCCCTGGTGCTCGGCGCCGAGGCCCTCGTCCGCGGCGCGACACGAATCGCTGCTCGCACCGGCTTGTCGAGTGTTGTCATCGGCTTGACCGTCGTCGCGTTCGGCACCTCCGCCCCCGAACTCGCCGTGAGCGTCGGTGACGTGGTCCGCGGCGGCGACGAGGCCGGCGGCATCGCCCTCGGCAACGTCGTTGGCTCCAACATCGCCAACATCCTCCTCGCCCTCGGCATCTCGGCTGCCGTGGGCGGCTCGCTGATCGTGGCCCGACGGATCATTCGTATCGACGTTCCGATCATGATCGGTGTGTCAGTCCTGGTTTTACTGATGTCGCTCGACGGAGAGATCGACCGACTCGAGGGGTTCGTTCTCATCGCGTTGCTGTTGGTCTACGTCACCTGGACCGTGGTTTCAGCCAGACGGAGCAACGACGACATTCCACTCGATCTCAACGACGAACTTTCGGACGAGGCACTTACCGCAGCCCCGGTAAGGAACGACCTGGGATTCATCGCTGCGGGCCTCGCATTACTGATCGGCGGGTCGCAGGCGCTGGTGTCGGCAGCAACCGGCATCGCCACCGAACTCGGCGTCAGCGACCTTGTGATCGGCTTGACCGTCGTCGCTGTCGGCACCTCGCTTCCCGAAGTTGCCACATCGGTCCTCGCTGCACTCCGCGGCGAACGCGATCTGGCCGTGGGCAATGCGATCGGTTCAAACCTGTTCAACCTGCTGGCGGTGCTCGGTGTCTCAGCTGCGGTCTCGCCGAACGTCATTCCGGTTGCCCAGGGCGCAATCCAAGTCGACATCCCCGTCATGATTGCCGTGGCGGTTGCCTGCCTGCCAATCTTTGCCAACGGCCATGTGCTTGCCCGCTGGGAAGGCGCACTCTTCTTCCTGTTCTACATCTGTTACATCGCTTGGCTGATCCTCGATGCGGCCGACCACAGCGTGCGCACCGATTACGGCAACGTGATGCTCTACTTCGTCATCCCGATCACAGCACTCACTCTGACCGTGATCGGCGTGCGCTCGCAGCGCAAGGAACTCAGCGCTCGCTGATCGCAAGGGCGGCGCCGACAATGCCGCTGTTGTTCGCCATCTGTGCCGGAACGATCTCCGTAGCGATGTCAATCTCGGGGAGCCACTTGTGCGACTTCTTGCTGGCACCACCGCCCACGATGAAGAGATCTGGCGAGAACAACGCCTCGACATGGAGCAGATAGCGCTCGACACGCTTGGCCCAGTCGGACCAGCTGAGGTCTTCGCGGTCACGGGCCTTCGCAGCCGCTCGGCTCTCGGCGTCGACGCCGTCGAGTTCGAGGTGACCAAGCTCGGTGTTTGGCACCAAGACTCCGTCGATGAACAGGCCTGAGCCGATTCCGGTACCGAAGGTCAGCATCATCACGACGCCCTTGCGACCAGCGCCGGCGCCGAAGCGCATTTCGGCGATTCCAGCTGCATCAGCGTCGTTGAGCATGTGCACGTCGAGCCCGCTCGATTCGCTGAACAACGCGTCAGCGTCGACGTCGATCCAGCTCTTGTCAATGTTCGCGGCAGAGCCCACGACACCATGACGCACAACGGCCGGGAAGGCGACGCCGATCGGTCCGGCCCATTGGTGGTGTGCAACAAGCTCGTTGAGCACCACTGCCATGGCCTCAGGAGTTGCCGGTTGCGGCGTGTCGATACGGAATCGATCCGACACCAGTTCTCCGGTGGAGATGTTGACGGTCGCCGCCTTCATTCCGCTTCCACCGATGTCAATACCGAACCCGAGTTGCTGCTCTGTCACGCAAGTGAACGGTAGCGCTGAACTTCGAAGCTGCTCAGCATTGTGCGCCGCGTTGCCCCGTCCGGCTGGCACGTTGCTTCGCTCCACATCGGGGACTGGTCAGCCAGCGGATGGTCGACGGGCCTCTGACCACGTCATACCCTGCTCAGCGTTGATCTCACGCGGCAACCCGAGGACGTGCTCGGCAACAATGTTCCGTTGGACTGCAAAGGTGCCACCACCCAGGGTCAGTGCCGGATGGAACAGGTAGCCAAAGTGCCAGATCGGGTCAACATCGTCGAAGCCGTTGAGCCCACCCAAGTTGTTCTCGGTCGGCCCCGATTGCATCGATGACGGGATTTTACCCACCGGCCCTGAGCCAGCGAGCATGCCGTTCGTTCCGCTGAGTGCCTTGGCCAGCGCCATGACCTTTTGGCCGTGTTCGTCAGCCATGATCTTCAAGATCGATGCCTCCGGGCCCGGAGTCTTGCCGTTCAATGTTGCCGAAAGGCTGCGCAACCGGTTGAGGCGAAGGAGTTCGGCGTCGATGTGCAGCTTTGCAGCCTCATCGCGGAGCGTCGGGTCGCTCAGACCGCCAGAATCGCGCACCTGATCGAGCAGCTGTTCAGCAGACGGACCGACCCCCCAGAGCGAACCAGACGACGACAGCGACACACGCTCGTTGGACAGAGTGACCTTGGCCAACCGCCACCCGTCTCCTTCTTCGCCGACACGCAGCGAGACCGGCAGCCGCATGTCGTCGAAGAACACCTGGTTGAACGAGTGCGCCGTGGTCATGTCGACGATGGGGCTCATCGAGAGGCCCGGCGTGTCCATCGGGCAGATGAAGTACGAGATGCCCTTGTGCTTCGGCTGATCTGGGTCGGTGCGAGCAATGAGGATGCCGAACTTGCTGTGATGTGCGCCGGACGACCAGATCTTGGACCCGTTGACGATGTACTCGTCGCCGTCGCGTACGGCGGTGGTGGCGAGGTTCGCCAGGTCACTCCCGGCCTCGGTCTCAGAAAACAGCTGGCTCCAGAACTCTTCACCGCTGAAGATTTTCGGCAAGTAGCGGTCCTGCTGTTCCTGGCTACCGGCGAGCAGGATGGTCGGTGCCGCCCAGCCGATGCCGATTGCATTAGCCGGTCGCCGGATACCGGCCGCGTCGAGTTCGTGATCGATGACGATCTGTTCGATCGGGCTCGCCTCGAGGCCGTACGGCTTGGGCCAGTGGGGCACGACATACCCAGCTTCGGCGAGCTCTTTGCCCGTCGGATTCGGATTATCGGCGATCCACGCTCGAACGGCGACACGCGCAGGGTGGTCGTCAGCGGGAAGATCGAAATCCATCAGTGCAGTCTGGTCGATGTGGCTTGTCGAGCCGAAGGCGAAGGTGCCGCCGGAGGACCGATCACAGCGGGCAGAATGCGACGTGTGAATCGACGAATCTCGGGTGCCGCACTTGCAGGCACGTTGCTGGTGGCAGCGTGCGGGGGAACCAATGAGGGCGACTCCCTTCGGGCCGAGGGCGGAATGTGCGCCATCCCAGCCGATGCTCCATCGGTCGCCCGGGTGTGGATTGACGAGGCGCTCGACGCGATCCGGCTCGACTTTCCGGCACCCACCGTGCACGCTCGCAACCTTTTCCATCTGTCGGCAGCCATGTGGGACGTCTGGGCGAACTACAGCGACGGTTCGGAGACGACCCTCTTCGTCGATGCACCACACAGCGCTCACGATGTCGATGCGGCACGCACCGATGCCATCGCGTTCGCAGCACACCGCCTCCTCGCGCACCGCTACAACGTCAGCCTCGGGCAGACGGAGACAATGCAAGCACTCGATGCGCAGCTCAACGAGCTCTGCGGGGTCGACGCCGACTTTGTCCCCGACCCCGACAGTGCCGCCAGCTTCGGTTTGAGCATCGCTGACCAGATCATCGCGGACACCTTCGACGACGGTTCCCTCGAACGCACGCAGTACCAAGACGTCAACTACGAGCCGGTCAACGAACCCCTCGCGGTTGCCGAATCCGGCACGACCCTCGCGGATCCCGACCGTTGGCAGCCGCTCATCTTGGAAGAGGCGCTCTCTCAGAACGGGCTGCCGATACCTGCCGGCGAGCAGACCTTCATCGGCTCGAACTGGGGCGATGTCACCCCCTTCGCGATCACCCCTGCAGCCGAGGGCCCACCGATCGATCCCGGCCCGCCGCCGTTCTTCGCCGACCCGGCGACCGCTGACGAGTATCGCGCTTCGGCGCTGGCCGTCGTCCGGGCGAGCGGTGAGCTGCAGACCGGGCTGGCCACCGCCGACATCGGGCCGGCCGGACATGGCAACAACTCGCTCGGGACCGACGACGGCAACGGCTACGACATCAACCCGATCACCGGCGAGCGCTACGCCCCGAACCTCGCCGACGTCGCCGATTGGGCCCGGGTCATCGCCGAGTACTGGGCCGACGGTCCCACCTCGGAGACACCGCCCGGGCACTGGAATACGATCTCAAACGGCGTGTCTGACGCTCTGTTTACCGACAAAGACCAGGTCGAATTCGACGGAGCGGCAGTTGGCCGACTCGAGTGGGACGTCAAGCTCGCCGTCTCGGTCAACGGCGCGCTCCACGATGCAGCAATCGCCGCCTGGGGCGCCAAGGCCTACTACGACTCTGTCCGACCAATCTCGATGATCCGCTTCCTCGGAGAGAACGGCGAGCTTCCCCTGGTTCCCGGCCTCTCGGAGATCATCACCAACGAGTCAAGCGCACCCGGCGAACGTCACGCTGCGCTCGCTGACCACCTTGGCGAGATCGCGATCAACGCGTGGACCGGCCCACCGTCGATCCCCGAGATCTACACCTCTGGCGTCGATTGGATTCTCGCTGTCGACTGGGTGCCGTATCAACGCCCGACCTTCGTCACCCCCGCCTTCGCCGCGTACGTCTCGGGCCACAGCACGTTCAGCCGAGCAGCCGCTGAAGTCCTGGCCGCCGTCACCGGGTCGGAGTACTTCCCCGGCGGCCTGGCAACTCGAACTGTGTTCGCAGGCGACCTGCTGCACGAGAAAGGCCCGTCAGCTGACGTCGAACTGCAGTGGGCAACGTACTTCGACGCATCCGACGAAGCTGGCCGCTCGCGTATCTACGGCGGTATCCACATCACGGCCGACGACTACGCCGGCCGAATCATCGGCAGCGAAGTCGGACAGGCAGCCGTGGCCAAGTCACGCACACTCTTCGTTTCCTGACGCACTCGCGACCCGCGGATGACATAGCGGCCAGAAACTTGCACACCTCTCAGTGCTGTAAACCAGATCCCGCGGTCTCACACAGCAGACACCAACGTCACACTTTGGTCTGACCAGAACGTGACACGGCAAAGCACTTAACGGATGACTTTGACGGACTTACGCCAGGCACTGAAGCTGCTGATCGAGCCGTTGCTCGGCCTGGCCAACCATGGCCAGGGGTGCGTCTCCGCAGGCACAACGGCTTCGGCCCGCCGCCGGAAACCCGGAACCGGAGCAAATGTGACGGCGACTGCTCGGCTGGCCAGCACTTCGACCGGGTCACCGAGGTGCAGTTCAAGCTGATGCGTCTCGGCGAGTTCAGCGAGCGTCTCGGTGAGATAGACCAGCCGCTTCGAGCTGAGCTGTAATCCGCTGAGCAGTGCTTCGTCGAAGACGAAGACGACGGGCAATTCGGAGTGGGCCCTCAGCGCCGGGTCTGCGCGACCGAGTGATTCAGCAGTCAGCCACACCGTGTCGGCGGGGCGTGTCTCGACAACGTGCTTCGGCCCACTGGTACGGATGCCGTGCGGGTCACGGCTCAACTCGACAGGCTGCGTCATCGGGTTGAGCGGTGGGTTCGCCGGCCAGTCGCTGATTGGACACCACTGCTCGACCTCGCACATGTTGCAGAGCACCTTCGCCCGCTTCTCGACTTGGTAGCGGCTGAAACCGTAGTGCTGCGACGAACCCGTGCCGGTCGCCCACTGCCACCCGAGACGATTAGCTGCGCGGGAGCCATCCAGCAGATGCTGGAAGAAGTAGTCCTCGCCGTCTTGCCACGCCATCCCATTGCGCACCGACCAGTGGCTCGCCAGCCACATCCGCGTCTGATTGACGAGCCAACCGTCGGTGGTCAGCTCACCGACGGTGTTGTTCATGCACGCCATGCGCCGGTCCCATCCGGCGGCGACATCGGACGGCGTCGTCGCAGGCAGCGCGTTGCGCACGCCGCGACGCGTCTTGGCGCCGAGGCGCGAGTACCAGTGGCGGGCGAACTCCTGCCAGAGCAGCTCATCACGGAACTTTTTCACGTCACGTTCGGGCCCACCGGCAACGTGCTGCCACACCTGCGGGAGCGTGAGTAGCCCATGCCTGATATACGGCGACAGCGCCGACGCGCCGCGTCGAGTAACCGGCAACACCTCGCTGCGGTTCCGGGCGTAGCCACTCACATCGAATGCCACGAGCGCTGCGTCGGCGGCGCGTTGACCACCGCGAAACTCGACCGAGCCGGCAACATCGTCACAAACAAGGTGCCCGAGGTGCGCCGCCACGAATGCCTCCGCGGCGACACGACCGATGTCGGGCGTGGGGAGCAAACTCATTTCGCCGGTCTACCCGTTCTGACAGGCGATATTCGAACGATCTTCCGTGTTTCTTTGTTGACCACCATCCACGTCCAGGGCGGCCGTTCTCGTGATGTGTTTGCGCAACCAGTGCGAAAATTTCTCACGGAATGCGACGGATTCGGATCGGGCCCTTGGCGGTCGACGGATCAACGACACGACCCTGCTGGATGATCTCGACGTGGCCTGACGCGACCAACCTTCGTGCTGCCATCCTTGTCGGCTCCATCAGATTGTTCCACGCTGCTTCCGACTCGGTTCCGCCGACAGCCTTGGCCGCCTCGGAAGGGCAAATCGTCTGGCCGTTCCCTCGCTCTTTGAGGAGCTCCTGGATAGCTGCCTCCAGCTCCTGATCGACCGGCTTGATTTTACGCTTTCGACATGGGTCAGAGCAATACCGAACCTCGTTCCAGTTCCGCTCCCACTTTTTGCGCCACTCAATGGTCCGCCCACAAGAAACACAAGTCTTCGGTTCCGGTTCCACCACTCCGACAGTAGAAGCCCGTCCAGGAACCCGCCCACCCGACCTCGTAATTCACCGCCAAGTACTCGATGAGCCGGCCAGCCGGCAGATATCGGGCGCGCGGGTCGCGCGGAGCCCACCCCGTCCCCCGAGCGTCAGCGAGTTCGGGCGTCAGCCCGAAGACTTGGAAGTCAGCGGCGCAGCCGATGAAGGCGGCGCAGCCG
>NZ_JBDNIJ010000073.1:0-45768 GCF_041688325.1 Ilumatobacter sp. | reverse complement strand
GGGTACGGCGAGGCCTGATGGCCCACGCTCCGAGCGGCGCTCTATCTGGGGTGATGTTCGTAGCCGGGGTCGCTGGGCCAGTTGGGTTGGAACAGGTGCCATTGCGACGGGGCGCGCCGGATCAGGACTTCCAGTTCCTGAGCAATGAGCTGAGTGATCCGCTGAACGTCATCACGAAGTCGTTTTTCCTGCCGTTCGACAGGAATCGGCGGACGGACGTACCCCAGGTGACCATCGAATCGGTCCGTGAAGTAGATGCCGGTCGGGAGAATTGGCGCTCCGGTCCGCAAGGCGACAGTTGCTGCACCGCCGGGCAACGTGGTGCGCTCACCGAAAAACTCCACTTCGGGGCCACCGCCTTGAATGTCACGATCAGACAGCAGACACACGACGTGGTTGCTGTTGAGCGCCCGGATGACCGCCTTGCCCGCCTCAGGGCCGACCGGGACGACGGTCATGCCGAGCTTGGATCGCAGATCGACGAACCAGTCGAACAACTCAGGAGGCTCAAGTCGCTCCACGATCACGGTGATCGGGTGCCCGCGGTCGGCAATCCAGCGGCCGGCCCATTCCCAACCGCCAAGATGCGGCAGCGCGATGATCGCTCCTTTTCCAGCATCGAGCGCTGTGAGGAGGTGGTGGTAGCCATCTTCTCGGAAGGATCGGGCCACCGCGCGTTTTGACATGGTCGGCAGCCGAAAGCTCTCGATCCAGTAGCGGGCATAGGAATCGAACGACTCCTGGACAGCTCGACGCAGCCGTAGGCCGCGCAACGTGGGGTCAACGCGTTGGAGATGCCGCTCGATCATTGCCCGGCGTTCCGGGCTCGCGAAGTTGGCACCCAAACCGGCAGGCGTGGCCAGCCCAGCGGCTAGCGCCCGAGGCAGGAGTCGTGCTGCGAGCGCACCTGCCTTGTAGGAGTTCGTGGTGATGCGATTCGCGAGTTGGTCGGCGTGCCAGCGCGGATCGGCGAGGTTGCCCCAACTCGGAGTGTCCGAAGCCTTCGAGTCCCGTTCGTCGCTCACGCAGCGTTGCGCAGTGACTCTGGCGCCGCTGCTGGGCCGCTCACGGCTTGCGGCGCGGGATGCTGGTGCGGCGAAGCGCGGTTCGAGCAACTCGGCGGCTCTGGCGACGTGATCGACGCATCTCGATCCGGGCAGCCGTCACTGGTGCAACGTCGGCTGCCGTCCAGACCTTCCAAAATCGCTGAACCGCCGTGATCGAGGTGAGTACCAACATGATCCAGAGAATCGGAATGAGGAGAACGTTGAAGGCGAGGCCGATGAGGAGCGCAATGATTCGTTCGGCGCGCTCCATCAGACCACCCTTGGCTTCGATTCCAAGCGACTCTGCCTTGGCCCGCTGGTAGCTGATCACCGAAGAAACCGACGCCACAGCAAACGGAAGCAACACGATGCGAGGATCTTCGGTGAGGGCGAAATGCCAGCCGATACCGCCGAGGAGCAGTGAGTCGGTGACGCGGTCGACCGTCGAGTCAAAGAAGGCACCCCGTTGGCTGGACGTTCCTGAGGCTTTGGCCAGTGCCCCGTCGAGGAGGTCGGGGAGCGCAGCTAGAATGACGAGGGCGAGTCCGACCCAGAGACGGCCGAAACCAATGGCCACTGCCGCTGCAATGCCGACCAGCAGGCCAACGATGGTGAGATGGTCGGGGGTGAGGCGGGTCTTGCGCAGAAGTGCGCCGATCGGCTTCACCGCTCTGTCGACCGGCTTTCTGAAAGTGCCGTCAAACATGCTGCAACGACCTTACTCGGTCTCGTCGTTCTCCTCGATGAGGTGCTCCAGGATTTTTCCGTCGACAGCATCGACGAGAACCAGACCGCGCTGGACGGGTGGTTCTTCGGCCGAGTAGCACAGCACGCGCCATGTCGGGCGGCTCCGAAAGCCCCGCCAGACCTGCTGGGCCGAAGCATGTCCGACGGCAAAACCGACCGCACCCTGGGCTGCAACGAGTGCTTGCTTTTCGTCAATACTCATCCGCCAGCCACTCGTCATCGAGAAAATTCCGACAGCGCCCAGCACCCCGGCCCCAACGAGCCAGCCGGTGTTCACCACGGCGGCGTCGGTCGCAACGAAGTAGACGAGCGCAGCAACTGCTGCAAGCACCAAGTACATCGCTCCGGGCCAGCGCCGACGGCTGTTGTCTGGAAACAGATAGGCGCCAACGAACCCCGCCGGGTTCAAGTCGTCAGGCAGCACGTCGATTTGATCGTCGGTCATCGCCATCAGCCTACGAGCGCCACATGGAGGTCGGGCCACCTGTGACGCCCGGAACCTTGTCTCGCAGGGCCAGGCGATCGCAGGGCCAGGCGATCTGCGGACCAGGCGATCTGCGCGTTCAGGCGGTCGGCGCGTTCCAGGCTGTACGAATGCGGCTGGCAGTGACGACGAGTGCCTCAGGCAGCGTCTGCACGTTGGCGATTGTCGACATGAAGTTCGAGTCGCCGTTCCAACGCGGCACAACGTGCATGTGGAGATGTGTGGGGATCGAGCCACCAGCTGGACGGCCCAAATTGAGCCCAATGTTCATGCCGTGCGGCCGATACTCCTCGCGCACCACCGCAGCCGCCTGCGTCGTGACTGCCCAGAGTTCCGCGCTCTCCTCGGCTGTGAGCAGCTCGATCTCCGCCACCTCGCGATACGGCAAGACGAGCACATGACCGGACGTGTACGGATGGATGTTGACGATCGAAAAGACGTGCTCCGCACGATGCACGATGTGCGTCTCCTCGTCTGGCAATCCGGACTCGAGTAACTGTGTGAAGACGCTCGGATCGTCCGCTTCGCTGCCCGTTGCCGGGTTCGCTCCGACGCCAACCACGTAGCTTGAGCGCCACCCCGACCAGATCCGTTCGAGCATCAGGCCTGCAGTGCAGCAGTCTCGGCGTCAGCGACTTCAGCCTGGAAACGGGCAACAAAACCATCGAGTGGCACGTCGCGCTCGACATCAGGCGCGCCTTCGGCCTGCATGTCGGTACGGATGTTCACGCCGATTGTGCGGGCCGCGACATCGTCGTCACCCACGACGAGCACGTACGGGATTTTATCGATTTTTCCGTTGCGGATTCGTTTGCCTAAGCCATCGTCCGCTGCAACCATGTCGACGCGTGCGCCTGCGGCCTTGAGGGCTGCAACGACTTCTGCAGCGTACTCCTCGTGAGGTGACGACACAGGGAGCACACGAACCTGCACGGGCGCGAGCCAGGTCGGGAAGTTGCCGGCGTAGTGCTCGATGAGTACCCCGAAGAACCGTTCGATCGACCCCATGAGGGCGCGGTGCAACATGATCGGCCGATGCCTGTTGTTATCGGCGCCCACGTATTCGAGGTCGAACCGCTCGGGCAGGTTGAAGTCGGCCTGAATGGTGGACAGCTGCCAGGAACGGCCAATGGCATCTCGAACGTCGATGTCGATCTTGGGACCGTAGAACGCTGCATCGCCCTTTTTGACCGCATATTCGAGGCCGTGGGAGTCGAGCGCCTCGCGCAGCGCCGTCGTTGCGGTCTCCCAGATCTCATCGGTGCCAACCGACTTGTCAGGGTCACGCGTCGACAGGTTGAACGTGAATTCTTCGAAACCAAACGCACGGAGAACCGACAGCACAAAGTCGAGGAGGCCAGCGACTTCGCCTGCGAGCTGCTCTTCGGTGCAGTAGATGTGGCTGTCGTCCTGTGTGAAGCCACGGATCCGCATGAGGCCGTGCAGCGTGCCGGCACGCTCGTAGCGGTAGACGGTGCCAAGCTCGAAGAGGCGAAGCGGCAGTTCGCGGTAGCTGCGCTGACGGCTGTCGAAGATCAAACAGTGCATCGGGCAGTTCATCGGCTTCGGGTAATACGTGCCGTTGTCCATCTCCATCGGCGGGTACATACCGTCGGCATAGAAGTCGAGGTGGCCAGACGTCTCGAAGAGGTTCGCGTTTGCGAGGTGCGGTGAGTAGACGAAGTCGTAACCGCCGTTCTCGTGGCGCTGACGGCTGTAGTCCTCCATCAGCTTGCGGATGATGGCGCCCTTCGGATGCCACACGGCGAGGCCGCCGCCGAGTTTGCTCGGGAAGCTGAGTAGGTCTTGTTCGACAGCGATCTTGCGGTGATCGCGTTTGAGTGCCTCTTCGAGCTGATGGAGATGATCGGCCAGCGCCTGCTTTGACTCCCAGGCCGTGCCGTAGACGCGTTGGAGCTGCGGACCCTTCTCGTTGCCACGCCAGTACGAGCCGGAGACCCGCTGCAACTTAAAGAAGGGAAGCTTGCCGGTGCTGGGCACGTGCGGCCCGACGCACATGTCGACGAACTCGTCAGTGTTGCGGTATGCGCTGATCACGCCTCCGCCACTGACTTCGCCAGCATCTTCGGAGTCGGCTGCGCCGCCATCTTGCTGAATTGACTCCACACGCTCGATGATTTCGACCTTGTACGGCTGGTCTGCGAAGAGTTCCTTTGCTTGTGCCATCGTGTGCTCAGAGCGCGTGAACGGCTGATTTTGCTTGACGATTTCCTTCATCTGCTTCTCGATGAGCACGAGATCGTCGTCGTTAAACGTCTTGCCGTTGGGCAGATCGAAGTCGTAGTAGAAGCCGTTCTCGATGGCTGGGCCAATCGTGAACTTCGCGTCCGGGTAGAGCTGCGTCACCGCCTGAGCGAGGACGTGGGCCGTCGAGTGGCGCAGGACGTGACGGCCCTCGTCGGTGTCGTTCGTGATGATCGACACCACATCGCCCTCGGTCAGCGTGGTGGTGAGGTCGGTCTCGTGCCCGGCAATCGTTGCGGCCACAGCGGCCTTGCGGAGGCCTGAACCAATCGACGCAGCGAGATCGAGGGCAGTTGAGCCTTCGGGCAATTCGCGCGTCGTTCCGTCAGGAAGCGAGATCGTGATGTTCGACATGAACAGCCCAGGATAGAAGCGACGGCTCGTTGTCCGGCGAACCGTTTCGGATTGGCCCCTGCTCGGGAACCAGCGCTCAGCCCTTTGCGGCGAGCGCGATTCGCGCTTCGTCGACCTGCTGCTGTTCAAACCGGTTCGCAGCGTCGGTGACATTGCCCACACGGGCAGCAACGGTCGGCTCCGTCTCAGCAGTCTGGCCGTGATACTGGTTGACGTACGTCTGACCTGACAGCTCGCGGACCTCGAACATAACCTCATCGATCATCGAGCGCCATGCCATGTGCTCTGCGCCGCGGTTCATGTACCGCTCGGGTTTGATCGGGCGACCGATCCTAATTTCGGCGGTCTTGCGCAGCTTGGGGACCTTGGCATCCGGCGGTTGGATTTCGTCGGTTCCAACGATGCCAACCGGATAGATCGGGCAGCCGACCTTCATGGCCAACCGCGCTGCACCGGTGCGGCCCTTGCCGAGGGTGCCGTCGCGGCTCCGGGTGCCTTCGGGATAGATCCCGAACAACTCGCCGCGGTTAAGTACTTCTTCTGCGGCGTCGAGCGCAGCGTTGCTCGCTGATCCGCCCGAACGGTCGATGGGGATCATGCCCAACGCCGGGAACAGAAATTTGGTCTTCCAAGAGTCCATGTATTCGGCCTTACCCACGAACGAGATGTTGCGCGGCACCGTAAACGCCAAGAACGCCGAGTCGAGAAATGAAATGTGATTCGGGCACAGGATTGCCGGGCCGTCGGCCGGGAGGCGCTCGTAGCCACTGAGCTGAATATCCCACAATATCGACACAACGGGAGCGCCGATCTTGCGCACCCGGCGTTGCAGATTGCCCGCTCCTGGGCCGTCACTCATGAAACCAAACACTAGGACACTGCAGTTGCGCAGGTGAGGCGCCTGAATGAACTTACGGTAAAGCGACGCTCACATCACGACCCATCACGTCTTGTCCTGTCTTGCGTGCGTTGCAGGTGGTGCGGCGCGCCGCAACCCTGCGCGAGAATCACTCGAAGTTGACGCCGAGCAGTTCTGCTGCCTCGCGAACGCCTTGGCCCGCGGCTGCAGCGGCATCGATCGCGGCAAGTGCACCCGGTGTGTCGAGGTCGTCGTCGAGGCAATCGCGCACCGCGTCCAGCAGGCCGAGGTTGGACGCGTCGTTGGCGAGCCACGATTCAAGGCGCGCCTTATTGCGCGGCATCAACTCGTCGTCCCATTCCCATTCGACCCGGTAATTGTGTTCGATGATCGCCAGGCGAATCGAGCGCGGGTCGTACTCAGCACGCAGCGCATCAACGAACACGAGGTTGCCAAGGCTCTTCGACATTTTCTGGCCGTCCATCGAGATGAGTGCCGTATGCATCCAGTGCTTGACGAATTGCTCGCCGGTCGCCGCTTCGGACTGCGCCTTCTCGCACTCGTGATGCGGAAAGATCAGGTCGGCACCGCCGCCGTGCAGATCGATCGTCGTGCCGAGCTCACGTAACGCAAGGGCAGAACACTCGATGTGCCAGCCCGGGCGGCCTGCGCCCCACATCGTGTCCCACGCCGGCTCGTCAGATGCGGAGGGATGCCACAGAACGAAGTCGAGCGGT
Organism: Ilumatobacter sp.; assembly: GCF_041688325.1. Taxonomy (GTDB): domain Bacteria; phylum Actinomycetota; class Acidimicrobiia; order Acidimicrobiales; family Ilumatobacteraceae; genus Ilumatobacter_A. The sequence continues at coordinate 39,276 of NZ_JBDNIJ010000073.1, read as the reverse complement.
GATTTCTTGTTCGGGTCGTTGATGTTGCCGCCGCGGTCTTTCGCGTAGGCGAGCATCTGCTCTTCGGAGTAGCCACTCATCGAACCGAACGAGTCAACCTTCGACACGTCGAAGTACACCGAGCCACCAGCTTCGTAGGCAAAACCCCGGTCGAGCACCATGCCGATGAAACCGCGGATGTCAGGAATGGCAGACGATGCTCGCGGGCTCGATGCGACGGGCAACGCATTGAGCGCCTCCATGTCGCGCTCGAAGCGAGCTTCTTCGGATGCGGCAAGGTCGAGGTAATGCACGCCGAGTTCGCGGGCTTTGGCGAACAACGGATCGTCGACGTCAGTGACGTTACGGACGCATCTGACAGTGTGGCCCATGTCGATCAGCCTGCGCTGCAGCATGTCATACGCGATAAATGTGGCGGCGTGGCCGAGATGGGTCGCGTCGTACGGCGTGATGCCGCACGTGTACATCAAGACGTTCTCGCCGGGTTCGAAGGGGACGATCTCGCGGCGTGCTGTGTCAAAAAGTTGCATCGTCATCGCTCAACGCTCGCAGTGCCCTGTTTCATTCCCATTGATGTCACAGGGCCAGCGTGCCACATCGCTGCAACACCCCCTTGAGTGTCGGGCGCGAGTCACAGCTCACTCCGTTTTGTGTGAGCGATAGCAGCAACCGACGCCGCTTCAGCTCGCACAAACGCCTCGGCTCCGTTTTGTGTGAGCGATTCCGGCAACCGAGGCTGCTATCGCTCACACAAAATCAGGGTGCTCCAGCGGCTACGTTTCGGCTCATGGGTCTGCTCGACGGAAAAAACATTGTGATCACCGGCGTCCTCACGGATGCATCACTCGCATTCGGCGTGGCGAAGATCGCACAGGAACAGGGTGCGAACATCGTCCTCACCGGCGCTGGTCGCGCACTGCGTTTAACGCAGCGCACCGCCCGCAAGCTCGGCACAAACCCGGACGGTTCCGAAATCGAAGTGTTCGAACTCGACGTCACTGTGCCCGAGCACGGCGTGGCGGTCCGTGATGCGCTGGCCACAAAGTGGGGACGGGTCGATGGAGTGCTGCACGCTGTTGGTTTCGCACCGGCGTCGTGCCTCGGTGATGATTTCATGGACGCCCCATGGGACGACGTCGCCGTCGCGATGCATGTGTCGACCTATTCGCTGAAGGCCCTCGCCGACGCGTTCGTGCCGCTGATGCAGCCGGGCGGTTCGATCGTCGGTCTCGACTTTGACAACTCAGTTGCCTGGCCTGCCTACAACTGGATGGGCGTCGCTAAGTCGGCGTTGCAGAGCCTGTCGCGCTACCTGGCCAAGGAGCTTGGGCCACAGGGCATCCGCTGCAACCTCGTTGCCGCTGGCCCGATCCGCACGATGGCAGCCAAGTCAATCCCTGGCTTCGCCAAGTTCGAAGACATCTGGGACGACCGCGCTCCCCTGGGCTGGGACGTCAACGACTCCGAGCCCGTGGCGCGCACTGTCTGCGCCATGTTGTCCGACTGGTTCCCGAAAACAACCGGCGAGATCGTCCACTGCGACGGCGGCTTTCACGCAACTGGTGTGTAGGCGGGCTCAGCCGTCGAGATCGGTCAGCGCCGACGAGTCGCTCCGCGCCCCGCAATGGCCTGGAGCACCAGGAGTAAGAGCACCGCACCAATTGCCGCTACTCCAATGCTCCGAATCGAGAACTCGTTCACACCCTCACTGTCGATCGTTGACATCAGCCAGCCGCCAATGAGCGCTCCGAGCACGCCGACGATCATCGTGTACACGCAACCGCTGCGGTCATCCTGAACGATCCACCGGGCGAGGCCACCGGAAATCAATCCGACGACGATCCAGCCAACGATGCTCATGACCGTGACGCTAGCCATCTGCGCCTGGGCTCACCCGAAGAACCAGCGCGCAGTCATCGCTGGTTCGTGTGGCGTTACCCTCCCGATCATGAACCGGCTTGCCGACGAGACGTCTCCCTACCTGCGGCAACACCGAGACAATCCAGTCGACTGGTTCCCGTGGGGAGCCGAGGCGTTTGCCGAGGCAAAGGCCCGCAACGTTCCCGTGCTGCTGTCGGTCGGCTACTCGTCGTGCCACTGGTGCCACGTTATGGCCCACGAATGCTTCGAAGACGCCGAGGTGGCAGCGAAGATGAACGAGTTGTTCGTCAATGTCAAGGTCGACCGCGAAGAACGTCCTGACATCGACCAGCTCTACATGGATGCCGTGCAGGCCATGACCGGTCGCGGTGGCTGGCCGATGACCGTGTTCATGACGCCCGACGGCGAACCTTTCTACGGCGGCACGTACTTCCCGAAGGAACAGTTCCTCCAACTGCTGACCTCAATCACCGAGGTCTATAACGAGCGGCCCGACGACGTTCGCAAGAACATCTGCCAATTGATGACGGCCGTCAATCGCACCGCGAGACTCTCGGCCGGCACCGAAATCCCTGACGTCGAACAACTGAACAACGCGGTACAGGGCCTCGGAAAGGCATTTGACCCCGAGTGGGGCGGGTTCGGTCAGGCACCAAAGTTTCCGTCGACGTTCAACCTCGAACTCATGCTCCGCGCCTACATGTCCAACGGCGCCGACGCCGCCAAGGACATCATCGTCACCACCCTCGACGCCATGTGCTCGGGCGGCATGTACGACCACATCGGTGGCGGGTTCGCCCGTTACTCGACCGACCGCGAATGGCTCACGCCGCATTTCGAGAAGATGCTGCCGGATCAGGCCCTACTTGTGCGGACCTACCTCCACGCCTTCGTCGTCCTCGGCCAGCCGCAGTGGCGTCAGGTCCTGATCGAGACCATTGGTTACGTGCTCACAACGCTGCAACACCCCGACGGCGGCTGGTACTCGGCTGAAGATGCTGACTCCCCCGATGCAGACGGAAAGGGCGTCGAGGGCCTGTTCCACACGTGGACTCCCGCTGAGGCCCGCGCGGCGATGCACGACGTCAAGAAAGAAATCGTCGAGGCAACCATCGACTGGTACGACATCACTGACGAGGGCAACTACGAAATTATCAATCACGGCGCCAAGACCGGCGTCGGCAACAAAGCCGGCAACAAGAAGAAGAAGACCGACACACCCGTCCGCCGCTCAATTCCCAATCGTTTGCAGGCCCGAGGTGTACTCAAACGACCCCGCGAGCTCGACTACGGCACCTTCCGGATGGCGCAGGCTCGCAACGAGCGCATGAGGCCTGGTCTCGACGACAAGATCATCAGTGAATGGAACGCCATGTTCCTCGCCACCCTCGCCGAGGCCGCGTCGGTGTTCAACAACCCGACCTGGCTCGAAGCTGCAAAGAAGAACGGCGAGTTCCTACTTCGCGAGCTCCGTCGGCCCGACGGCCGCTGGAACCGCACCTGGCATGCAGATGGGGCACCGCAGGCTCGCCACGAAGCACTCGCAGGCGACCACGCCCATCTCGTCGACGCGTTCACCCGGCTTGCTGAAGCCACCGGCGAGGCGCGCTGGATCGAAGCGGCCATCGAGACCGCCGACACGATGCTCGACTGGTTCTGGGATCCGGTAGAAGGCGGAGTCTTCACCATCGCCGAAGACGCAGAAGCACTGATCGCTCGCCAGAAGGATCTGACCGACACAGCGCTGCCGTCGGCCAACTCAACCGCAGCCTTGGCGCTCTACCGACTCGCCGGCCTCACCGGAGAGATGCGCTACTCCAACCAGGCCGATCGCATCCTGCAGCTGCTCGGCACCCAGGTCGACCAGGGCATCGGCATGTTCTCGAACGCACTCATCGCCGCCGACCTGCGCCGTCGGGGCACGACCGAAGTCGTCATCGTCGGCGACCGACCCGACCTCCTGCGCATGGCCCAGTCGGTTTGGCGGCCTGACACCGTGCTGGCCTGGGGTGAGCCATACGACTCGCCACTATGGGAGGGCCGCGAAGATGGCTACGTCTACGTCTGTCGAGATCACGCCTGCCAGGCCCCACAAGACACCGTCGAAGGCTTCAGTGAGCTCCTCACCGGTAAACGCATCTCGCTGCCCCCCAACCCAGCCGAAGCCACCGTTGAAACGTCACCCGAACCTGACATCTGATCCCGACCCGAGTCTGGGAGTGTCACGTTTTGGTCTGACCCGAGCGTGACAGGTCTCAGTGCGACGACGGGTGTGTCCAGCCGTTCCGGTGGATGATCTGATCGGGTGAACGACGCGGGCGATTGGAACTGCGTCCTGCACCCTCTCCCTGCTGGGCATCGTCGCCTTGATCAGTAAGCGGGTAACCCAGCGCGAGCGCGCCGAGTAACTCCAAATGCTCAGGGATACCGAGTTCGGTTCGGATAGCTGCTTCGTTATTGAACACGCCGAAGAACAGCGCTCCGAGGCCAACGTCTTGCGCGCCAAGCAGCAACGTCATCACCGACATCGACGTATCGATCGTCCAGTACGGGACTGGCCAGGCCTCTTCATTTTCGCCCAAACCGGTCCGCGCCTTGTCTGGCTCGGCGTAACGGTCGACATAGGCGCTCGCATCGGCGAGCGGGAGGGCGATGACCGGAGCGTCGAGCAGATGCTTCCACCGGAATGCTGCACGTTTCTCGACAGGCAACGACAGATCCCAGAAACGAGCTGTGGCAACGCCTTCGAGCACAACGAGGTGCCATCCCTGCGTCTTACCCGCACTCGGCGAGCGCGACGCAAGGTCGACGAGATCGTCGATAATTGCAGGGTCGACGGGATCGTGCCGGAACGCCCGCGTCATCCGCCGGTTGCGAACGACTTCTGAAAACTCGGTCATCGACCGAAGCTCAGATGTTCGCTCAGCGCTTGCCGAGCTTGACGAGGTCTTCAGCCATAGTCCATCCGTACACGATCATCGCGCCGCCCTTGGCGACCGGAACGTCTTCGAACATTGCAACGACCTCGGGGTCAAGCGTCTCGGGCTTCGCCGACTCGAAGTCCATGTAGCCATCTTGCGCACCGGACTTAGCGATGAACGTTTTGGCGTCGTATTTGGAGTCGATGCCGTAGCGCTTCGCGAGGCGACGGCCCCATGCACGCTCTTCGCCGACGGCATCGTTGCCAGGCCTGGGTGTGAGATCGTCGAGGTCCTTGAGTGCAACAACCGAATCGGCATTGACGAAGCGGCAGCCGACGACCACGTCTTCATCGGGGAACGCCATCAGCGCACGGTGATACGCCTCGCTCATCAGGCCTCGGAGTACCTGATCACGCTTGGACGTGCGCTTGACGCTCATCAAGCCAAACAGCACGCACGGCGTGCCACCGATGCGCTCAAGCGTGGCGAAGTTGAACCCGTGCAGCGCATCACCGAAGCGTGCAGTGGTGATGAGCACCCAGTCTTCTTTTGCCTTGGACAAGGCACCCGCATTGAACGCATCCTCCATCGACGCCAATTCGTCGAGGTCGGTGTCGGTCAGTGCGGACGCGTCATTGGTCGAAACTTCAAGTGCCATCTCCACCATTCTGCCACCGGTTTCACGATTCAAATCAATTACGAGCCAGTTCGTCGAGTTCGGTTCACCTGGGTGGACCGACCCAACAACAGCCCTGACCAGGGAGAATGGTTCCCATCGGGCACTCTCAGACTCCTCTTCGACCCTTGCTTAGAGCAGCACGGCGTCGTGGCCGAATGCCATCCGAAGTTCACCAACGACCCGGTCGAGATCAACCCGGAACTCGTCGGCAAGCTTTACGACCTTGCCCATTCCGATGTCGATCATGACGATGGACTCACCGGGATGTTCCTTGAGGAGCCGCTTCAACCGCTGGATCTTGAGCTCGTCGAGAGCTGTTGCCGGCAGCCGCAGCCTGAGCGGCACGGCGGGTCCGTCGGCGAGGCCCTGCAGCACGTTGATCGTCTGACCAATCAGACCGAAGCGTGACTCGTCACGCTTGTCGAGGCGGCCCTTGACCGACACGATGAGGTCATCTTCAAGCTTGTGACCTTGCTCTGCCAGCGTTCGTGGAAAGATCGTCACTTCGATCGAGGCGTCGAGGTCCTCAAGGAGAAAGACGGCCATCTGGTCACCCTTCTTCGTGAACTTGCGGGCAAGGTTCGTGATCACTCCACCCACGGTGACCGGTGTGCCGTCTTCCATGTTTGGCAGGTCGATGAGTGCGTGCTCGACCTTGCGTTTGAGTGCATTCTCGACACCAAACAGCGGGTGGTCAGACACGTAGAGACCGAGCATCTCTTTCTCGAAACGAAGCTTCTCGGTCTTGTCGAACTCAAGTTCGGGGATCGGCGTGCGTTCGTTGAAACCGTCGCTGCCACTCTCGCTCCCGGTGCCACCTTCGCCAGAGTCGTCGTCCCAGTCGCCGAAGAGCGACATGACGCCTTTCTCACGCTCACGTCGGCGCTTCACCGTGGTGTCGATGATGTGCTCGAAGACGCTGAGGAGACCGCGTCGCGGATGACCAAGCGAGTCGAACCCACCGCCCTTGATCAGCGATTCGATCGTGCGCTTGTTCAGCACCGATTCGGGGACCCGTTCGACGAAGTCGTAGAAGTCGCAAAACTGGCCATTCTCCGCGCGCTCGGCAAGGAGCTCCTCGACGAGCGCCTCTCCGACGTTACGCACAGCCGACAGACCGAACGTGATGGCGCCCGGGCTCCCAACGTTCAGCGACATGCCCTCGGGCACCTCGGCAGGCGACAGCGCACCGAAGTTAATCAGCGAACGATTGACGTCCGGCGTGAGCACCTTGATACCCATCGATCGACAGTCGGCGAGGTACGTGGCGGCCTTTTCGAGGTTGTTTTTGACGCTGGTCAGCAGCGATGCGATGTACTCGACCGGGTAATGCGCTTTCAGGTACGCCGTCTGGTACGTGATAAGGCCGTAGCCGAACGTGTGGCTCTTGTTGAAGGCATAGTCGGCAAACTTCTCGATGATGTCGAAGAGTTCGACACCCATTTGCCGGTCGTAGCCGGTCCGGACCACACCTTCTTCAAAGCCGTCGCGGGCTGCCGCCATGACCTCGCGGACCTTCTTGCCCATTGCTTTGCGGAGGTTGTCGGCTTCGGCGAGTGAGTACCCGGCGAACTTCTGCGCCACACGCATCACGCTCTCCTGATAGATCATCAGGCCGTAGGTGTCACCGAGCACCTCCTTGGCGTCCTCGTGGAAGTACGACACTTCCTGACGGCCGTTCTTACGGTCAGCAAAGTCGTAGTGCATATTGACCGACATGGGGCCAGGTCGATACAGCGCCAGCACGGCGGCGATGTCTTCGAAGACAGTTGGCTCCATTGCCTTGAGGAGCTGACGCATCGGTGGAGATTCGAGCTGGAAGATGCCAATCGTGTCGCCCCGCGAGAGCAGCTCGTACGTCTTCTTGTCGTCGAGCGGCAACTGCTCGACGACCAGGTCAGGGTTGCCCCGCTCGCGAATCATTGCTTCGGCGTCGGAGATCACATCAAGGTTGCGCAGCCCGAGAAAGTCCATCTTGAGGAGCCCGAGGTCTTCCACCCCGTGCATCTCATACTGGGTGACGACCGGAGCGTCAGCGGGGTCCATTCCCGCCGCCGGTTTGCGCTGGATCGGCACGTAGTCGGTGACGGGGTTCTTCGTGATCACCACAGCGGCGGCGTGAATGCCGTCGGAACGTTTCAAGCCCTCAAGGCCACGCGCAACGTCGATGATTTTCTTCACGTCCGGGTCAGTGTCGTACATCGCGCGCAGGTCAGCCGCGGCCTTGTACCCGTCGTGGTACTTCGGGATGTCTTCGAAGCAGTACTTGAGTGGGGTGTCGCGGCCCATCACCATCGGCGGCATCGCCTTGGCGATCTTGTCGCCGACGCCGTACGGATAGCCGAGCACACGGGCCGCGTCCTTGGCGGCGTTGCGCGCCTTGATCGAACCGAACGTGATGATTTGGGCGACGTGGTCGCGGCCGTAGCGCTCAGCCGCGTACTTGATCATGTCTTCCCGATATCGAGTCTCGAAGTCCATGTCAATGTCAGGCATCGACACACGGCTCGGGTTGAGGAAGCGTTCGAACAGGAGGTCGTACTTGATTGGATCGAGGTCGGTGATCCACAGCGAGTAGGCCACAGCGCAGCCGGCGGCAGAACCACGACCTGGGCCGACACGAATGTTGTTGTCACGCGCGTACTTGATGAGGTCCCAGGTGATCAAGAAGTAGGACGCGAACCCCATGTCGCAGATGACCTTGAGCTCGAACGCCAGCCGCTCGAGTGCGTCGGCGGGGATGTCCTGGCCCCACCGCTTCTTGGCACCCTCCATCGTGAGGTGCCGCAGGTACGCCTCGTCGTCCACGAAGCCGTCTGGCAGCGGGAAGTCCGGGAGCAACGGCTTTCCGAACTCGATCTCGATGTTCGCACGCTCAGCGATCCACAGACTGTTGTCGCACGCCGTCGGGATCTCTTTGAAGAGGTAGCGCATTTCGGCAGCCGTCTTCAAGTAGTGCTCGGTTCCAGTGAACTTGAACCGCTTCGGGTCAGACAGCAGCGCACCCGTCTGCACACAGAGCAGCGCGTCGTGGCTCTCGTGATCTTCTTGGTGCGTGTAGTGGCTGTCGTTCGTCGCCAGGAGGGGCGCCTTGATCTTCTTGGCGATCTCGAGCAATTTCGGGTTGGTCTGGTGCTGCTCGGGGAGGCCGTGATCTTGGATCTCGATGAAGAAGTTGTCGCGACCAAAGATGTCTTGGAGCCGGCCCGCTTTCTCCAATGCGCCCTTCTCGTCGCCGTTGAGCAGCGACTGCAACACGTGGCCGCCAAGACAGCCGCTCGTCGCGATCAGGCCGTTGGAGTACTTCTCCAGCAGCTCCCAGTCCATGCGAGGCTTGTAGTAATAGCCCTCCATAAACGCCAGCGACGACAACTGGATGAGGTTCTTGTAACCCTCGTTGTTCTCTGCCAGCAGGATCAAGTGGTAATAGAGCTTCCTGCCACCTTCGGTCTCGCCACCCGAGTCATCGACGCGACCACGACGTGTCGGGCGCTCCGATCGATGATCGTGGGCCATGTAGGCCTCAGTTCCGATGATCGGCTTGATTCCCTGCTTGTTGCACTCTTTGTAGAAGTCGAGCGTCCCATACATGTTGCCGTGATCGGTCATGCCAATCGCCGGCTGACCGTCTTCGACTGCTTTTGCCACCATCTCGTCGAGGCGTGCGGCGCCATCGAGCATCGAGAACTCGGTATGAACGTGGAGGTGGGTGAAGGAGTCGGCCATCTGGCTTTTCTGAGCGAGTTACTGAGTCAGGTACTTACAACGTTGGGATTCTGAACGTAGCAGTGATTTTCGTTGCTTTTCCAATAGCTGCGCGACCCGGAGCGCGGGGCCTGTCACCATCGATCGATCGGGCTGCGACGGCTCGTTCCTCGCCGACGTTCCCTCCTCGACCCACGGCGCCACCCACACCCCTCGTTCCTCGCCGGCGGTCTCTCTGGCATCTACAGGTAGGTGCCTGGGCGGTCGCGGTCGCCGTCGCCGTTGGCGGCAGGGGCGGCGGGGCCGGGCTGGCCCGGCGCATGTTGCGCTCCACCTTGGACGACTTGGCCGTTGGGGAGCTGGCGCATCTGAGCAAGCTGCTGTTGAGCAACTGCTTGCTGCGCCATGAGGCTCGCCTGAATGCCGTGGAAGAGACCTTCGAGCCAGCCAACAAGTTGCGCCTTGGCAACACGGAGTTCGGCTTCGCTCGGCACTTCGTCATGATCGAACGGCAGCGCCAGCGACCGCAGCTCCTCTTGTAAATCCTCAGACATTGCTTCGGACAGCTCGATGATCGAACGTTCATAGACCTCGGCGAGCCGTTCGCGTGACGCCTCATCGAGGGAAGTCATGCGGACCTCTTCAAGCATCTGCTTGATCATCGAGCCGATGCGCATCACCTTGGCAGGCTGCGTGACCGCCTCACGAAGTACAGCCGGTTCACCAGCCTCAACACTCTCTGCCAGCTTCTCATCGCTCGTCGGCACGACATCAGGACGCTCGACCTCGCTTTCTGGCTCGGCCTCGGCCTCGGTCTCAGCAGATGTTGCGTCGGTGGTCGATGACGTGTCAGACATGGCGATCTTTCTACCGGGATCCTGCAGCACCCAGTTGTCAGGCGATGCCAGCGAGGAGCGGGACGTTCACTTCAGCAGATGTCAGAGAACCGTGACGACAGATCAGCTGATAGCTACCGGAGTCGGAATCTTCGTGGAACGTCACTGCCTCGCGGGCCACTAGCGCGACGTCGCCGAGCCGTGCTCTCACGGGTGGCGAGACGGTCGCGCCGAACCAACCTTCGTCGATGACCTGCTCGCGTGTAACGACCCAGGCAACCGCGCCAACTTCGGCCTCGGCAATCTGCGCGACATCGACCAGCGCACCGGCGGTGGTGTGTAGCCAGCGAAATCGTCCTTCGCCAGACTGCATCGTGACGCCGCGCAACATCGCATCTGATGGCCGGATGATGTTGTCGCCAACGTCAACCTGACCATGATCGGCAGTGATGAGGAGCGACGTGCCACTCGGCAGGGCCGCAAGTAGATCGGCGACCAGGCGGTCTGCGGCGCGTAACTCGGCCTCGTAGTACGGGCCAAAGCCACGTTCGTGGGCAATCTTGTCGATGCCACCGTAGTAGCAGTACACGAACTGTTCCCCGGCCTCGACGAGCTCGGCAGCAGCCACCGGAATCGACGACGCTGCCCGCCAGCCAGCTCGCTGACAGCCTCGAAGGTGCGCTTCGCTGAATGCCGAGTTCTCGAGTTCGGCCATCGACACAACAGGCACCTCGTAGCCCATGAAGGGATCGAACGGCTGTACTTCCATCGGCGGCTTCTGGCGGCGCACAATCTTGTCGTCGACACTCCACCGGAGGACGTTCAAGACGTCGCCATTGAGCATCATGCGGTAGCCGATGAGCCCGTGTTCTCCCGGCGTCAACCCCGTGGTAATCGATGTCAGCGCCGTTGCGGTCGTCGTCGGAGCGACAGTGTGGATCGATCGACCGACGAGCGAGTCGATCGTGGGCATGATCGCTCGGTGATCGTTGAGTTGGTCCCAGCCAAGGCCGTCGAGCACAAGCATGACGCATTGCTCGGAGTCAGCGATCGGCGCCGGCATCCACGCGGGCAGCGTCGACGTTGACCAGGCCCTCGGACCGAGGAGCGCTGGAATGATCCCACGCACATTGGCCCCCGCATAGTCCGGAATGATGGGCCCGACGCCTGAGGAAGTCACTGCGGGCCAGTCCACCATGTTCGAGGGTCCAACCACAAGGTCAAAGTCAGGATTGTTCTCCCGAAGCGTTCGCGCGAGCCGCTCGTTCTCTGCCGGATCGCTCAGAAACCGCTCAAAATCGTTATGGTGAAGCTGTGCGCATCTCAACCAGAGGGGACTATGCCTGCCGGGCACTCCTGAGTCTCGCTCTCCACATCGACGAGGGCGGTCCCACATCAGTACGTGACATCGCCGAACGCACCGCGCTCCCCCAGCCCTATCTTGAGCAGATCTTGCTCGCTCTGAAGGGTGCTGGAATCGTTCGCTCCAAGCGGGGCGTCGGCGGCGGCTACGTGCTTGCCCGCGAGCCCGCGGCGATCATGCTCAGTGACATCATCTCGGCCGTCGACGGCCCGATCACGGTCGGCGACTTCGGGGCGCCCCACCAGGACGGATCATGTGACCACGAAGGCCAGTGCGTGCTCCTGGAGATCTGGAACCAGGCGGGCGCCCACATGCGCGAGCACCTCAATGGCTACTCGCTCGCCAGTATCACCAGCATCGCCAACGGAGAATCCCCCTGGCCAGTCCTCCACGAACACTGATGGTCGGGCCGAGCTACTCGGCAATGATTTCGACAACTCTTCATCTCAGCATCCTGAGAGGTGCGATGGAGCGTCGAGTGCAAGGCGCGAGACGACGTAGTTGAGCTTGCTCAATGAGGAGTTCCCGCAACGTAGGAAATCGGCGTTCCAGCGTGCCTCTCAGCGTTACGTGGAGGCGGCGTCGAGCCAGGCTTGCAAGTCTGGTGCAAGCGGGCTGAAGAACGTCACGCGTTCGCCAGTGGCCGGGTGGTTGAAGGCCAGTTCTGCGGCATGTAGAAACGGGCGCTGTACACCGAGGTTCGGTCGGCGCTGACCGTAGGTCGGATCGCCGACGAGCGGATGGTTGATCGACGACAGGTGCACACGAATCTGGTGTGTGCGACCGGTTTCCAGGCGACAGTCGACACGAGAGACAACCGCGGGCTCGCGGTAGGTGCCGATCACCCGATAGTCGGTTCGCGCGTACTTGCCATGCGCCACGACCGCCATCTTCAATGGGTCAGAACGATTGCGGCCTAACGGCGCATCGATGATCCCGTGCGGTGCGTCGGGAACACCCCACACGAGCGCTTCGTAGCGACGCGTGCATGAGTGATCGGCGAACTGTGCGATGAGGAAGTCAGCAGCGTGCTGCGTACGGGCCACAACCAGCAAGCCCGAGCTACCAGAGTCAAGGCGATGCACGATTCCTGGTCGGTTCGACTCACCCACGTCGACGATTTCAGGGAAGCGAGCAAGCAGACCGTTGGCGAGCGTGCCGTCCATGTTGCCGGCACCGGGATGCACGACAAGACCGGCCGGCTTGTCGACAACGATGATGCTCTCATCTTCGTAGATGACTGAGAACTCGACATCGGGGTCAGGCTGCGGCAGCTGAATCCGTGGGAACGACGTCGGATCAAGGCCGACGGACTGACCTTCGACAAGGCGGATCTTGCCGCTCGAGGCTGGCTGGCCGTCGACGGAAACGCCACCATTGGCGATTGCAGCAGCGGCATCGGATCGACTGATGTCGCCAAGGAGCGCAACAATTCGGTCGAGACGTTGGCCGTCAAGCGCTGCGGGGACGTCCTCATTGATCATGGTTCGGGGATCTCCTCGACAGTGACGGATTCGATGGCATTACTGGCGTCAGCGGCTGCTGCGCCGGTACGGGCTTCTTCGAACTCAGCCGCTCCGAGCCGGTTCGCTCGACGCGCACTGAGCACGCTATTCAAGATCAGTACGCCGGCGCCGACATTGATGCAGGTGTCAGCGATATTGAAAATCGGGAACCATTGGAAGTCGATGAAGTCGACGACGGCACCACGCAGCCAGGCTTCGCCCCGAAAGGCTCGGTCAACCAGGTTGCCGGCTGCACCACCGATGAGGAGACCCATTCCAAAGGTCGACAACCTGCTCGACTCGGTACGCAACGTGACGAGCAGCCAGACAATGACCACCGTGGCCACGACAGCAATGAGCGGGCCGAAGCCCTGCCCGCGACTGAAGGCCATGCCACTGTTGAAGGCAAGGTTCCAGCGGAGTGTCCAGACGACGTCGATGACGCGATCCGGACCGAGACCGGTGACGGCCCAGTGCTTGGCGAGCTGGTCGAAAACGACAACACAAAGCGCCAGCAGCACCGGAGCCCGCCACACGGCGGCACGGGCATTGGACATGGAAGAGTTCAGCAGCCGGACCTAGCGGAAGCCAGCGCCGCTGACCTTCTCGACCGCGAGCACGGTGGTTTCGGGGATCGCCTCAAGCCGCTCACGTGGGATCGGCTTGCCTGACACGACCGAGTAGCCGTAGGTGCCAACTTCGATACGGGCCAACGCCTCGTCGATGTCGCCGATGGTCTGGCGAGCCTGCCCTGACAGCAGACGATCGAGATCGCGCTGGACGACCATCGTGTCGCCTTCGCCACCTTCGTCGTCGAACTGGACATCGCCCATTTCGCCGTCTTCGATCAGCGAGATCGCTTCTTCTTCGAGGCGGGTCGCCCGAGTCAGCTCGCCAGCACGCCGGGCAAGTAGCTCGCCCTTCTGCGTTTTGAGGAACTTGACATCGAAATCCTTCGTGTACGCAATGCCGTCTTTGCTTGTGCCACGCGGCTTCGGTACCTCAACGACATCAGGGACATCGTTCGAGAGCAGCGACGAGAACGACGCCTTCTTCTCTTTGATCCTCGGAGCGAGCTTCGGGGGCACAACCTGGATTGGCCTCGGGTTCGCGGGGTCGACAATCTTCTTTGCCGCCGACTTCTTCGATGCGGTTTTCTTCACTGCTGCCTTCTTCACTGCGGTCTTCTCCACTGCTGCCTGCTTCGCCACTGTCTTCTTCGCCACTGTCTTCTTCGCCACTGTCTCCTTGGCCACTGTCTTCTTGGCCACTGTCTTCTTCGCCACTGTCTCCTTCACGACCGCCTTTTTGACGACCGCCTTTTTGACGACCGCCTTCTTGACGACCGCCTTCTTCGCCACTGCTTTTTTGACGACCGCCTTCTTGACGACCGTCTTCTTCGCCACTGCCTTTTTGGCAGCCGTCTTTGCGGCAGTGGGCTTTTCCACTGCCTTTTTCGCTGCCGACTTGGTGGCAACAGACTTCTTGGCGGATTTCGACGATTTCGGTGCGGCCATGAGCGCTCCTTGTGGCGTTATTGAGCGCCGAATATACCTGATCAGGCGTGCGATTGCGACGATCATCACGACGTCGCGAGATCACTAACTCTCAGCGTTCAGTTGCGCGCGTCACCGTGATCGAGGGGTCACTCTTTTCGTCGACGCTCAGGTGTGTGGTCACCGATGTAGCAAGCGTCTCACGGCTGATCAGTGTTTCGTGTTGTGATACGGCGTCGAGCCACATCTGCGGTGCGACGATTGTGAGGTCGATCCTGTCCGACACCTTGAGGTCTGCGTCGCGGCGAGCCTGCTGCACCAGGCGCACGAGGTCACGGGCCCGGCCTTCAATTTCGAGTTCGTCGGTCACCTCGATGTCGAGGGCGATCACTCCGGCCGACTTACTCAAGCCAGTGCTCGCCTGCCCTTCACCGAGATCGTCACTTGCGACAAGGGCGAGGGTGTACTCCCCCTCCATCAACTCAACGCCACCGACCACTACGAGCAGACCCTCTGGCCCGTCCGTGCTCGACCAGTCACCCGATTTATGAGCCCTGATGACATTTTGGACGTTTTTGCCGAGTCGCGGTCCGAGCGCCTTGGGGACAAGCTGCTACTGCTCGGTAGCAACGGATGCGACGTCGTCGGTCAACACGACGTTGCGCACGTTCACCTCGTCGGAGATGAGTGCGGTGAAGTCGGCGAGTCGGGCAGCATCAGGAGTCGCCACGGTCAAAGAATTAAGCGGAAGACGAACGCGACGCTTGTTTGCCTTGCGAACCGAAAGCGTTGACGAGCAGACGTCGCGTACGAGGTCCATCGAGGCAACCAACTCGTCATTGGCCGGGAGTTCGTCGGCAGACGGCCAGTCGTGCAGGTGAACCGAGCGGGCTGCGTCGCCTGATCCGTCGCTCATGCCAGCGTGGATGGCCTCCGAGATGAATGGCAGCATTGGGGCCGTCACACGGACGAGGATCGACAACACCGTGTGCATCGTGTCGATTGCGTCGTGGTCGCCCTCCCAAAAGCGGCTCCGGCTGCGGCGGATATACCAATTGGTCAGGACGTCGAGATAGTCCCGCACGTGCTGACACGCAGCGAACAGGTCGTAGGCATCGAGCGACGCCGTGGTGTCGACAACCAGGTCGCGCGTCTTGGCCAACACATACTGGTCGAGCACGTTGGTCGAGTCGGTCCTGATGTGGCCCTGGTAGTCGGCGGCGTTGGCGTACAGGGTCAGGAAGTACCAGGAGTTCCAGAGCGGCAGGAGCACGTGACGCACCGTTTCGCGCATCCCGTTCTCCGTGACCATGCCATCGCCACCGCGCAGGATTGCCGAGCTGAGCAAGTGCCAGCGCATGGCGTCGGCGCCGTGCGTATCAAACATCTCCATGGGGTCGGGATAGTTGTTCAGTGACTTCGACATCTTCGCGCCGTCGTCACCGAGCACGATCCCGTGACTGACACAGTTCGAGAATGCGGGCCGGTCGAACAGAGCCGTTGCCAGCACGTGCAGTGTGTAGAACCAGCCGCGAGTCTGGCCGATGTACTCAACGATGAAGTCACCTGGATAGTGGTTCTCGAACCAATCCTGGTTCTCAAAGGGGTAGTGCACCTGAGCAAACGGCATCGACCCCGACTCAAACCAGCAGTCGAGCACCTCAGGCACCCGGCGCATCATCGATTTGCCCGACGGGTCGTCGGGATTTGGGCGCACGAGGTCGTCGACCTGTGGTCGGTGGAGGTCGGTCACGGCCCCTCCCTCAAGACAATCAGCAAAGTCAGCTTCCAGTTGAGCCAGCGACCCGTACACGTCGAGTCGTGGGAAATCTGGGTTGTCGGACTTCCACACCGGGATCGGCGAACCCCAGAATCGGTTACGGCTGATCGCCCAGTCACGAGCGTTCTCGATCCACTTGCCGAAGCTGCCTTCCTTAATGTGGGCCGGCTGCCAGGTGATGTCCTGGTTCAGTTCGACCATGCGGTCACGGACTGCAGTGACCTCAACGAACCACGACGAGATGGCGCGGTAAACGAGCGGCTCTGCACAGCGCCAGCAGTGCGGGTACGAGTGGTCGTATGTGGCGTGGCGCACAAGGACACCGCCGTCGGCGAGCGACCCGCGAGCCTTCAGGTCAACGATGATCTGCTTGTTGGCGTCGAACACATGCGTGCCTACATGGTCGGTGATCTCGGCCGTGTAGCAGCCGTGCTCATCCATTGGACACAGCGTGGGGATGCCTGCCTCGATGCAGGCAATCTGGTCGTCCTCGCCGAAGCCCGGCGCCATGTGCACGATGCCGGTACCATCTTCGGTCGAGACGAAGTCGGCCCCCAGCACCTGCCAGGCGTTCTGCGTGCCGTGCACTTCGGTATCGGTGAAGTAGTCGAAGATTGGTGTGTAGCGGCGGCCGATGAGGTCGCTGCCCTTGAGCGTGTCGACGCGCTCGGCTGCACCAAATTCGGCCTCGTGGTTGGCGACCAGTGCGTCGGCGATGATGTATCGCTGGCCGTCTTGTTCGAGCACCGCGTAGTCAATGTCGGGGCCGACGGCAAGCGCCAGGTTCGACGGCAGCGTCCACGGTGTGGTGGTCCAAGCGACCAATTTCTCGCCGCTATCGAGCGTGAAGGCAACAGTGACAGAGGGGTCCTGGCGGTCCTTGTACGTGTCGTCCATGCGCGTTTCGGTGTTGGACAGCGGTGTCTCGCATCGCCAGCAGTAGGCCAGCACTCGGAAGCCCTCGTAGATCAAGCCCTTGTCGTGGAGCGTCTTGAACGCCCACATGACGCTCTCCATGTACGAGAGGTCGAGAGTCTTGTAGTCGTTCTCGAAGTCAACCCAGCGGGCCTGGCGACCGACGTAACTGCGCCACTGATCGGTGTACTGCAGGACACTCGAGCGGCACGCCTCGTTGAACTTGTCGATGCCGAACGCTGCGATTTCGGGGTGACCGGAGATACCGAGTTCTTGTTCGGCCTTGACCTCAGCGGGCAGTCCGTGACAGTCCCAGCCGAAGCGTCGCTCGACACGCTGACCGCGCATCGTCTGGTAGCGCGGGATGGCGTCCTTGACGTATCCCGTCAGGAGGTGGCCGTAGTGCGGCGTACCGTTCGCGAAGGGCGGGCCGTCGTAGAAGACGAACTCGTTGTCGCCGTTCGTTCCAGCATCACGCTGATCAATTGACGCCTGAAACGTGTTGTCGACCTCCCAGCCTTGAAGAATCTTTTCCTCAAGCTGCGGGAAGTTCGGTTGGGGGTCGACTTCTGGGTAGGACACCCCGAGACTCTATCGACCCGCTCCGCCCTGGCCGCTGCCTGTTTCGGGGCCGCCGGAAGGCTCAGTCGTTCTCGTGGTCGTCGTCGCGGTCGTTGTCGCGGTCGTTGTCGAAGCCGTTGTCGAAGCCAAACTTCATGATCGGGCCGGAGCCTGCGTCGCCCTGGTTGCCGAGCGCCATCGTTGGATCGTCGGTCGCGCTCACCTGCTGCTCGGAAGCCATTGCTGCGGCCGAGTCGTCGTCAGCGGCTCCCGCCCCTGCTTCGAGGATGCCCTCGGTCGCCGCCGAGAGCAGCGGACGGCGTGACTCGCCGAGGCCACTGGGAACTCGCTCGGTGAGGTCCATGATCTCATTCGCAGCGTCGCGTAGGCGGCTGCGCTGAGCCACCAGGAACTGTTCCATGTGATCGACGTCGGACTCAAGGAAGTCACGACGCGCCATCAGCGAGTTGACCTCGCCAGCAAGTTCACTCTTTTCGTGTTCGCCAGCCTTACGAGCTTCAGCGCGAGCCCCAGCCAGCAACTCCTGCGCCTCGGCACGACTGGACTCAACAGCGCCGGCAACTTCGGCTTCGGCTTCGTCACGGAGGCGCTGTGCTTCAACGCGTGCCTCGGCAACAGCAGTGTCAGCAGTGCGCTGCGCGAGCAGCAAGGTGCGGCTGATCATCTCGGACTGGTCAACAGTGACGTCGATCGATGGCTCAGCCGCGGAAGTCGCGGCGGAAGTCGCGGTAGATCCTTCACTGATTGTCGGCCGTGCAATCTCGGCACTGGCATCGGACTGCGACGCAGCATCGCTGGAGATCTCTTGCAAGCGGGCCACGGCGGCACGCGCCCTCGCTTCCATCGCGGTCGACTGGTTTTGCGCCCGTTCGAGTTCGTCAGCGACTGCGGCAAGGAATGCCTGCACCTGGTCGGGGTCAAGCCCGCGTTTGACAGTTGTGAACTGTGCGGTTCTGACGCGTTGCGGATTCATGTCCATGAAACGTCCTCCTCAGACGCTGCGCCCCATGAGGGCGACAGCACTCAATCGTCGTATTCGTCGTACCGCTGCTGGGGCGGCTTAAGTAAGTAGACGCCCGTGGCCACCTTTTCCATCGATCCGTCCATGGCGTAACAGATGCCACTGGCGAAGTCGATCAGGCGGCGAGCGACGCCACGATCCGTCCCCTCGAGGTTCATGATGACCGGTTGGCCATCTTTAAACTTGTCGGCGACTTCTTGAGCTTGGTCAAAACGACGCGGGCGGACCGTATGTGGTTCCATGGACCCTCCAGGAACACTGCGCAGCGCTGGCTGCTGGGGCGGTTGCGGTTGGCTATTCGGGCGGATCTGAACGCCAGAATGATCGCGAGAAGCGGCTCTCTCGACACGCGGGCGACGAGCCGCTGCTGATGCGTCAAAATCACGTGATGGGAAGCTCGGGCGTGACGCCGCAGCATCGACGAACGGCTCGGCGTCCGAGCCGCGCTGGCGCTGACCACGTGGGTCGGGTTCACGCGCACCGCGTTGTCGCGGCGGCGCCTCCGGCTCGTCGTAATCGTCGTAATCGTCGTATGTGTCGTCGGGACCGAGACCCAGGTAGTCCATGGTCCGTTTCCAGATGGGCATGCAATCCTCCTGCTCGCTGGGACTGTAGCTCACACACCCCGTTGAAACGCGGACACCGTGAGATGGATTTCGAGATCATCGCGCAGGGCGCTCTCCAAAGAGTGCGCTCCCGACTCGGATCTCGGTCGAACCGCATTCGATCGCAATGTCGAGGTCGCCCGACATCCCCATCGAACACACTTCCAGGCCGTGGACATCGACGAGCCCACGAACCGTCAGGAATGTCGAGCGAGTTTCCTCCGGCGAGCCTCCGGTCGGCCCGACGGTCATCAACCCTCGAACGTCGAGGCCTTTTGCACGGGCATGCTCGAGCAGTATCGGCACGTCGGCTGGCAGACATCCACCTTTGCGCTCCTCCCCCGCTGCATTCACCTGCAGCAGGATCTTTCCGCCCGGAATTCGCTGAGCCACCTCGTCGATGAGCGATGCTCGATCGATCGTGGCCCACACCGTGACGAGGTGGGCAAGCTGACGAACTTTGTTGGACTGTAAGCGACCGATGAAGTGCACGTCGACACCGGTGGCTTCGATGACATCTTGCTTGGACAGCAGATCTTGGGCATAGTTCTCGCCGATCGAGCGGCAACCTGCTCCCGCAGCCGCGGTGACTGCTGCATCGGAGAACCCTTTGGTCACCGCCATCACCTCGACGGAGTGCCTCCATGTCCGCTCGACTGCGTCGATTCGCGCACGCACTCCTGCGAGGCGGTTCTCGACGTCAGCGGCGGTGAAGGAACTCACGACGTCACTCTGTCATGGGATTCGACCCAGGCCACCACTGCGTGCAGGCTGTGCAGCCACCAATCACGGTGGCCGCAATGGGCGGGAAGCCGGAACAAACCTTCGACGCGATCAAGCAGATCAACCGCCATGGCGGCTACGGGCTACTTCAGGAATGAGGGGACGTCGAAGTCGTCGTCGTCGAGCGGATCATCCGCTGTGCTCTCAGCAAAGAGTTCGGTGATTCGAGTCGGCGAGGCGCGCAACCCGAGATCGCCGCTCGCGCTGTTCGACGGCGTGGCCACCGAACCCGACGAGAAATTCTCGACACGATCAAAGCCCGCAGCAATAACGGTGACGCGAACTTCATCGCCCATCTCGTCGTCGATAACCGTACCGAAGATGATGTTGGCGTCTTGGTGCGCAACGCCGTGGATGATCTCGGCGGCCGCATTCATCTCGAACAGACCCATGCTCGACGGGCCAGTGATGTTGAGCAACACTCCACGTGCGCCATCGATTGCGGATTCCAGCAGCGGGCTCGAAATCGCAGCCTTGGCTGCCGATACGGCACGCTCGTCACCGCTGGCCGTGCCGATGCCCATGAGGGCGGACCCGGCGTTGGACAGGATCATCTTGACGTCCGCAAAGTCAGTGTTGATCAAGCCTGGCGTCGTGATCAGGCTGGTGATCCCCGACACACCCTGCAGAAGCACTTCGTCGGCCATTTTGAATGCGTTGAGCACGCTGGTCTTGTCGTTGGCAACGGTGAGCAGGCGATCGTTCGGGATAACGATCAGCGTGTCAACCTTCTCTTTCAGGCGACCCACACCGTTGTCAGCTTGCACCGCACGCTTGCGCCCCTCAAACGAGAACGGACGGGTGACGACACCAATGGTGAGTGCACCTGCTTCGCGGGCAAGCTCGGCAATGACGGGTGCTGCACCCGTACCCGTGCCGCCACCTTCGCCGGCGGTGATGAACACTATGTCGGCGCCCTTCACCATTTCTTGGATTTCTTCCTTGTGCGCTTCAGCGGCCTCGCGGCCCACTTCGGGGTCGCTGCCGGCTCCGAGCCCACGAGTCAGATCCCGACCGATGTCAAGCTTGACATCAGCGTCACTCATCAAGAGCGCCTGAGCGTCGGTGTTGACGGCGATGAACTCAACGCCCTTCAGCCCGGCATCGATCATGCGGTTGACAGCATTAACACCGCCGCCACCGACACCGATCACCTTGATCACGGCGAGATAGTTCTGTGGAGCACCAGCCATCAGCGGATCCCTTTAAGTTGCTTCGTCAGGAGAATCATGTCGTTCATCATTGTGTCATTTCCATGTGTCCGGCTCGGTACTGACCGTGCTGATCGAGTGCCCAGGCGTCGTCGGGATTTATTCTGCCAGATTCTCGCTGTTCGAGCGGGGACGGTCACAGTACGGTGACCTCGTTGGTCGCCACATTGATCTCCGTCACCACCCCAGCCGGCAGGTCGTCGAGTTGACTTTCGAGCCGAACGAGCTTTTCGATCTGATCGCTGTCGCCGAGGGCCGAGCCGAATCGTACCCGAATGGGCGTGGTCTGGAGGGCCTCCTCGTCCGGCGCGAGGAAGATGACCAGATCGGCGCCGTCGTCGGTCACGTCGATTGCCTGGACCCGGGGCCGAATCGTCGGTGTGAGCTTGGTGACGAGTGAGGCTGCAGACGCCGGTCCGATCGGCGCGAACTCGCCGGCTGCAAGGTCGCGAGTATTCGGTGTACCGAGCAAAATAAACGCCACCGGTTGGCCCTCGATCACGTCAAGCACACGGCCTTCATCGTCGAGTACTCGGAATCGACCGTCGGCGCCGCGCATCGTGGCCACCGGCGTACGTTCACGGATCTCAATCGTGGCAGAGCTCGGCCATTTCGCCCTGACTCGGGCAGTTTCCACCCAGGGGATGGCCTCGAGCGCGCGTTCGGCGGCCTCGGTGTCGGCAAGGAGGACGGGTGTACCTTTGAGCTCGTCGATCACTGCATCGAGGCGATTCTTGTCGGTGTAGACGTTGCCGCCAACCGACACGTCGTCGATAGCAAACAGGCCTGATCCGAGAACTGTCAACGCGGCGAGCGCGACGAGCGCTGCGACAATTCCAGCGACAACCCACTTCAGCCGACGCAACCCCATCGCACGATGGACGGTGATCCGACGCTGTCTGAGACGCTGTTCTATTCCCGGCATGGTGGCGTCCTTGGGTGCGATTGCGTCGCCGATGCCGTCGTCGTCGATGAAGACAGTCCCTTCGGATGCGTTGCCGAGGTCGCCACCGTCGAGATAGACGGCGTCGGGGAGGAAATCGGCCCCACCGATCGCGATGGTTGAGCGAGCGGCAGTGGCCGATCCGGAGTGAGTTCCCGATGCTCTTGCCGGAGTCGGTGCCGACATTGATGAGCTCAACGGGTCGGGATCGAGGTTGACCGGGCGACCGCGAGCTTCGTGGACCGACAAGGAGTCGAGCTCTGTGCCATCGAAGCCGTCGCCAATCTTGATCGTTCGACGCTCTGGTGGCGGCCTCGTCGGTCCCGCATCAGCCAAGGGCAGCGGGCCTTCCGAGGTAACGATCGACAATTCGATTGCTGCGTCGAGCGGATCGACCTCAGCGGAGGTAGTGACATCGTTGCTGATGTCGCGACTGGGCGAGTCAGACAGGGCCCGGAGTACCTCCGAGGCCGGGGTCACCGGAGATGACTGCGCCGCATCCGACCCGGCCGTGTCATCGTCGTCAATCAGTTCGGCGTTATCATCGTCTGAATCGACGTCGAATGCTCGCGAGAGTTCGTCGAGCACCGAATCATCGGGCCTGACGCGACCGCGGGCCCGCTGTGGCTCGCCGGCATGTTTCTTCCGTCTCAACATCAGGTGCGGGTGCCCGACTCAGAAATCATCATCAAAACCGATCAGACGGATCTCGCTCCGCAGCCGATAGCCGGTGGACCGTTCGACCTCGGTACGAACGTGGCGCATCAGGTCGCGGACATCGCCCGCCGTGCCGTTTTCGTCTGCCTGGATGAAGTTGGCGTGCTTTTCGGACACCGTTGCAGTGCCCCGACGCAGCCCGCGCAGGCCTGCGCTCTCGATCAGTGCACCACAGGTGACTTCGCCCGGAACCGGGTTGACGAAGACCGACCCTGCGTTCTGTCCGCCGGGCTGGTTGGCCCGACGCCATTGCACGATCTCGCTCAGTTCGGCCTCAGCCGTTGCCCGGTCGCCGTGCGCCAACTGCAGCGTCGCGTCGAGAACAAGTTCGGTGGAAACCAGGCTGCTCCCTCGGAATCGGAGCCCCAAGGCGTCTGCACTCACAGACCGAACGATGCCAGCTTCTCCATCGTCGGTCAGGTCGCGCTGGATATTCGAGATGTCGGCAATCGTCACAGAGACAAGCGCCGCCGCCATGTCAGAGCCGTGACCGCCAGCATTCATCCGCACAGCGCCACCGACTGAGCCGGGTACGCCAACTGCCCACTCGAACCCCATGAGTCCGGCGGCCGCTGTGCGCCGAGCCAACACCGGGAGCAAGACGTTGCTTCCAGCCGTGACTGTGGCCGACGACTCATCAATGTGGATCGAATCCGTCATGGCGGATGCCGACACGGCAATTCCATGGAATCCGGAGTCGGCAACGAGCAGGTTCGAACCGCGCCCAATAACGAGCACCGGGAGGCCTGACGCCGCTACGGCCCTGGCCAGCGGAACCAGGTCAGCCCGCGATCGGAGCCTGACGAAGATGTCTGCCGCACCACCGACGCGGTAGGTGGTCAATGGACCGATCGCGACATCCCGCTCGGCGAGGTCTCCAAGTTCGCTGAGCGCCCGTTCAACTGCGGCGGACATCGAGTACCTCAGACGGGAACGACGCGATGTCGCCGCAGCCCATCGAAATCACGACATCGCCGCTTCTGGCTTCTCGTGCAACGTAGTCGACTAGATCGCTCCGGTTTGGAAGCCAAACGACACGTTTGCCGGGGTTGGCCTCGGTCACGGCGTTGACAATGAGCTTGCCGGTGACGCCCGGAATCGGTGTCGTACCAGATGCGTAGATGTCGGTAAGCACCACGATGTCGGCCTGGCCAAATGCATCGGCGTAGTCACGCCAGATCTCAGAGATGCGGTTGAACCGATTTGGTTGAAACACCGCGATAATGCGATCCCACCCGTCGCCGCTGTCGCGTGCCCCAGTCAGCACCGAGTCGATCTCGGTCGGCAGGTGGGCGTAGTCATCGACAAAAGTCGCTCCACCATCGACACCGCGAACATCGAATCGCCGAGCGACCCCGCCGAATTTGGCCAAAGCCTCGGCAATGTCTGCGAAGCCCACGCCAATTTCGAGCGCCATCGCCGTGGCTGCAAGTGCGTTCCTGACGTTATACACGCCGCGCATCGGCAGGCTGACCTCACCGAGCCGGACCATGTTGCCGACTTGGCGCCGCTCGACACCAAACGTGAACGATCCATTGGTTGCAAGCACATCAACTGCACGCACGTCGGCATCGTCGCTGAGTCCGAACGTGACGCCACCGTGCACGGCTGAGAGTCGGCGGGTGACTGGATCGTCAGCACTCAGGACCTTGGGCCCAACGATCTGACCGAGGTACGTATCGAAGCTGTCGACGATGGCCTCAAAGGTGCCGTAGTGGTCGAGGTGGTCGACCTCGATGTTGGTGATGATTGAACCGTGCAGAGGCAGTTCGAGATGGGTCCCGTCGCTCTCGTCGGCTTCGACGACGAGCCATTCACCGCCCGACCAATGCGCACCGGTCCCGACGTCTGTGACATCGCCGCCGACGATGAAGCTCGGTCGGAGTCTCGCCTGCGCCAAAATCAGCATCAGCATTGAGGTCGTCGTGGTCTTGCCGTGTGTACCTGCCACAGCCAACGACTTTGCACGAGCGCAGATCGACGCAAGCATCCCGGCGCGACGAAGCACTGTGACACCAGTTTTCCTGGCTTCGTCGAGTTCGATGTTGTGGAACGGAATCGCGGTCGACGCTGTGACGGCGTCGACGCCATGGACGTACGCGCGGTCGTGACCGACATACACGGCCGCACGTGCCGCACGGACGCGCTCGAGAACCGGATGTTCGCGGAGGTCGCTGCCCGAAACGTCGTGACCCATTTCGGCCAGGGCAATGCCGATTGCGCTCATGCCGGGTCCACCGATACCGACGACGTGCAGCCGATGCGGGATCGACAGATCGAGCGGCGCAACCGGTGCCCGCATCGCCGGAGCGGCCGACGATGGAGTCTGGTCGAACGGATTGTCGGTCGAGTTCACGATGCAGGAGATGTTAGAGCCACGCGCTCGATCAACGCTGCCAATGCGCCAGATCGATGAACGTCACCACGGGCCGAAGCCGCATCACTCAATTCTTTCCGTGCGGCGCCGTCGATGCGAAGGCGCTCAATCTCGTCGCCGAGGCGGCCGAGATCCGATTCGGGCATGAGTACTGCGGCGCCCGCGTCGGTCAGCCAACCCACATTGTCGGTCTGGTGGTCGTCGGCTGCGTTCGGCCACGGGATGAGAATCGCCGGCGTGCCGGTGACGGCCACCTCGTGCACGGTGCTCGCTCCTCCGCGGCCGATCAGCAGATCGGCTGCCTCGTAGACGGATGGCATGTCTTGCTCGTACCCGATCAACTGGTGCTGAACACCGGTTGCATCAGCATCGCCAGATCCAGTCTGATCGATTGTGTCAATGAATCGTTCTCCGGCGACCTGCCGGACAGCTAACCCGCTGTCGTCTGCGTGGTCGGCGAGGTACTTCGCGATGACCCCGTTGAGGACGCCCGATCCTTGCGAGCCCCCCATGACAGCGACGAGGAACCGACTGGGTCTCACGCCGAGTCGTTCACGTGCCGCTGCACGTCCCGCCGTGCGATCAACATCGAAGATCGCCTGGCGGATAGGTGCGCCCGTCACTTCAGCGCGCGGCAGCGGGGAGTTCTCGAACGCCACAGCGCACGCCACGGCCCGTTTGGCAGACAGTTGGCTGGCCCGCCCGGGCGTACGGTCGTAGGACACGACAACAACAGGAATCTTCAACCGTCGCGCGGCAAATACAGACGGCATGCTGGCGTAGCCGCCAACCGAGACGACCACGGCGGGTCGATCCTGGCGGAACTTCTTGATCGCCTGCCGTGTTGCCGTGATCATCTTCGGAATGAACGCGATGTTTCGACGAGTCAGGCTGCGTTGAAAGCCGACGACGTCGTAGAAAACAGCGGGGAACGGTGTGTTCGGCAGCAGCCGGGTCTCCATCCCTCGTTCACATCCGACGTACAGGATTTCGTCGGCGCTCCGCCCGCGATCGACCAGCGCTTCAGCGACGGCGAGAGCCGGCAGCACATGGCCAGCAGTCCCTCCGCCGGTGACGACGGCGAACGGGCCCATGTCAGGATCGGGTCGCTCGTCGAGCGACGCTCAGCAGCAACCCGGCCGCGAACATGCTGACGAACAGCGAACTGCCGCCAGCCGAAAAGAACGGCAGGGTGAGGCCGGTCACTGGCATCACGCCCGTCACGCCGCCAAGGTTGATGATCGCCTGCACTCCGAACCACGCCGAGATACCGCCAGCTAGCAGCATGCCGAATCGGTCGGGTGCAGCGAGGGCGGCTTGGATGCCGAAGGCCACGAGAACAATAAAGCCGCCGATGACTGCGGCGGTGCCGATCATTCCGAGCTCGTCAGCAATGATCGAGAAGATGAAGTCGCTGTGGGCGTACGGGAGGTAGCCGAGCTTGGTCCGGCTGCCGCCGATGCCGGAGCCGGTGAGGCCACCGTTGGCGATGCTGACCAGCCCTTGGTACACCTGGTACGACTCGAATTCCTTGTGCCCTTCGATGTCCATGAACGCGGTGAAACGGCTGAGCCGACGAGAGTCGGACACGACGAATCCGATCGCTGCAACGATGGCCGTCAGCGTGAGGCCAGCAAGCGGCTTCATCGGCACGCCAGCGATCCACGCCACACTCAACACGATCACCCCGAGCACGATGGCGGATCCGAGGTCGCCCTGGGCGAGGCTCATCAACGCGGCCGATCCAGCAAGCGCCGCGATGGGGTAGAGGGTCTTGCGGCGATCGCCGAGGTCGCGGGCCCGAGCCGTGAGCAGGCTTGCTGCAGCGATGACGACGACCAGCTTGAGGAACTCGGACGGCTGGACTGAAAAGCCGGCGAACTGGACCCAAGAGCGCGCTCCGTTGACCGGCGTGCCAAGACCCGGGACGAACGGCACGGCCATAGCCGCAGTACCGAGTCCGAGCAGCGGGATGGTCAGCGGCTTCCAGACCGTGTACGGAACCTGCGTCGCAAAGATCATGCCGACGAGGCCGACACCCGCCCACATCGCCTGCTTCGAGAACACTGCGTACGGTGAGTTGCCGACGTTGGCCTGCGTGACTGCCGAGGCCGAGAGCACCATGACGAGGCCGAAAACGACGAACACGAGAACCACGCTGGCAATCACGTAGAAGGTGCCCGGCGGCGGGCCGAGTTTCCGCTTGGGGCCAGCAGCAGCGCGCACCGACAGACCGAACTGAGCGATCGGACCGAGGTCCTTGCTGGGTTCAGCCGCGGCTCGAACTGGACGAAGCGATCTCGGCCGCTCACCGACGACGCCGTGGGCACGAGCGCCCATCGACTTGCTCGTGGCAGCGCGAGCGGCAGGCTTGCGTGTCGGGGTGGATCGCGCCGCAGGCGTGCGAGTCGGAGCCGTGCGTCGAGGCGGACCGCTCGCCGGTGCGCTCCGGCCGGCTGGTGCATCGGCCGCACGCCGGTCGAGCGTGGCACGACGACGGTCAGCGACAGTGAGTGTGGATGTCATGCTGAGACTCCCTGCAATTGCTGTTCGGCGAGTTGAGTAAAGAGCGTGCGGAACGCCTCGCCGCGCGCTTCGAAATTGGTGAACTGATCAAGGCTGGCGCACCCCGGTGACAGGAGAACAGTGTCGCCCGGCCTCGCCCACGCGGCAGCCTTTTCGACAGCACGCTCGAGCGTGCCGACCGATTCAACTCTGCCGACACTGGAAAAATCGTTGGCGATCGTTGATGCCGTCGCGCCAATGGCGAG
Source organism: Ilumatobacter sp. (assembly GCF_041688325.1). Lineage (GTDB taxonomy): Bacteria > Actinomycetota > Acidimicrobiia > Acidimicrobiales > Ilumatobacteraceae > Ilumatobacter_A. The sequence continues at coordinate 11,185 of NZ_JBDNIJ010000073.1, read as the reverse complement.
CACACCGTTGCAGCGCCAGGCTTCGTCCGCCATCGACGACAGATCGACACCCTTGTCGGCGCCGCCAGCGATCAGGACGATGTTCTCAAACGAGCGGATTGCCGCCGATGCAGCGTGCGGCGTGGTCGCCTTCGAATCGTTGAACCAGTCGGCGCCGTTGTGGCTCCCGAGCCGTTCGAGACGATGCGGTGGGCCGACGAAAGTCCCGAGCGCTCGTTCGATTGCATCGCTGTCCGCGAGCCCGGTCTCGAGAACGAGCGCCGATGCTGCGAGTGCGTTGGTGATGTCGTGCGGCAGTGTTCGGCGCAGCGACGCGATCGAAGCGATCGTTCCCGACGGCCCGATGAGGAGGCCGTTTTCCGACCGGTACTCCCCTGCCGTCAGCCCAAAACTCAACGTGCGGCCCGGCGCTCTCGCGAGGTGGCCCATGACGGCAGCGTCTGTCGCGAGACCAATGACGACGTCGTCGGGATACTGGTTCGCGAACACCTGGGCCTTGGCTGCCTCATAGGACGCCATCGACGTGTGCCAATTGAGATGGTCCGGATGCACGTTCAGCCAGACGGCCGCCTCGGCGCGAAACGTTGGCGTGAAAGCAAGCCGGAAGCTCGAGCATTCGACCACGAATGCGTCGTACATCTCGGTGCCGTCATCGTTGCGTGCGTCGATGGCGTCAACCAGCGGCGTGTCGGTGTTGCCAGCGTCGACCGAGCGCACACCTGCGGCTTCGAGCATCCCGACGGTGAGCTTGGTGGTCGAGGTCTTGCCATCCGTACCAGTGACAGCGAGCATCGGACGCGGGCCGCCGGGGCGTTCTTGTTCCCACCGGTAGGCCAGCTCAATTTCCGACACGATGTCGAGGCCGAGGCGTTGCGCCGCAGTGATGATCGGGTGGCGTTCAGGGACACCCGGTGCCGGGCACAGCAGGGTGCACCCATCGAGCAGTTGATCGGGAGAGGTCTGTGCGGCATCGGCGAGGTCGACACCGAGTTCGACCGCCAGCGCTCGCCGGGCATCGGTGATCGTGTCGTCGGCGACCTTGACCGCGACGCCGTGTCGCAGCAGTGCGCGGACGGTCGACTCACCGGCGACTGCGAGGCCATAGACGAGTGCTGTCACAAGCCGCCCGCCACCTTGGTGAAGTCGGCGATAAAGATGGCGACTGCGGTAGCGATCGAGATGCCGGAAATCAACCAGAAACGGATGATCACGGTGGTCTCAGGCCAGCCGAGTAGTTCGAAGTGGTGGTGGATCGGCGACATGCGGAACAAGCGCTTGGTCCGTCCGGATGCCTTGAAGACACCCATCTGAATGGCAACCGAACCGGCCTCCATGACATTGATGCCGCAGATCAAGATGATCAGGAGGTGGGTGTTTGTCGTCAAGGCGAGGAACGCGAGTGCAGAACCGATGGCCAAGGCACCGACGTCGCCCATGAAGATCTTCGCTGGTGCAGCATTCCACCAGAGGAAGCCGAGGCAGCCGCCTGCGAACGCAGCTGCGAAGACGCCCATGTCGAGCGGGTTGACGGCCATGTCGTAGACGTCAGGATTACGGAACAGCCAGTAACCGATCAGCGCGAAGGCGCCAAAGCCCATCAGGGCCGAGCCTGCAGCGAGCCCGTCGAGGCCATCGGTGACGTTGACGGCGTTCGTTGTCGCCCAGATAATAATGCCGGCCCACAGCACCCACACCACGGTGGGAACCTCGATGCCGATTTCCGGACGGGTGACCGAAATCGTCTGAGAGATGCCCGTGCCGACCACAAGGACCCAAGCCATCGCGAAGCTCATGAGCATCGTGATGTAGTTTTTTTGCTTCCAAAAGATGCCCCGGTTGTGACCCTTGCGGACCTTGATGTAGTCGTCGAGGAAGCCCATCACCGCGAGGAGCAGCACGCCGACCCACACGATCATGGTCTGGTTGGAGAACGCGAGGTCGCGGATGTGGGCTGCGACCCATCCAATGAATGCAGCACCGATGATGGCGATGCCGCCCATCGTCGGGGTGCCCTGCTTGATCATGTGGTGTTCGGGGCCACGATCTTCCTTGCCGAGGATCGGCTGACCCTGGCCACGAGTCCGGAAGAAACCGATGAGGTAACGGGTGCCGAAGAGCGACACCAACGTGGAGACCGCCGTGGCAATCATGAGAGCGATCATCGGGAACTACTTTCCATGAACGACAGAGCGACTGCCCGGTCGTCGAACTCGACGACCGTGTCGCCGAGGTCCTGAGTCTTTTCGTGGCCCTTGCCTGCAATGACGACGATGTCGCCACTTTGCGCCACGTCCAAGGCATCTCCGATGGCCGTGTGTCGGTCGGGGTTCAACGTGACTCGATCACGATAGTTGCTCGGCACCCCGGCCACGACGTCATCGATAATCTGCATCGGCTGCTCAGACCTCGGGTTGTCTGAGGTGACGATCACCCGATCGGCGCCGGCGGCGGCGGCGGCGCCCATTTCCGCACGCTTGCCGCGATCGCGGTCGCCGCCGCAGCCGAACACGACGATGACGGATGCTGATCCGTCGACCACTGCGCGGGCCGCAGCAATCACTTCTGTCAGCCCATCCGGGGTGTGGGCGTAGTCGACGATGACAGAGAATCCGCCGTCGACGCCAGCAGGCCAGGCGACTGTTTCGAAGCGCCCGGGGATGGCGTTGAGACGAGCGAGTCCACTGACGATGGCGTCAAGCGGAATACCGAGTTCAGTTGCCGTGACAACGGCGGCCAGCGAATTAGAGACGTTGAACGCTCCGCCGATTCCGACATGAATCCGACGTCCGCTCCACTCGTAGCTCAGTGACGTCGGGGTGACCTCGACGTCGACGAGTTCAGTAACCGAGTAGGTGACGACTCGCATCGACGGCCCGTCATTACCGACGATCACATCGGTCAGCAGCCGGCCATGCGTGTCGTCGATGTTGATCACTGCCAGCGGTGCAAAGCGAACGTCGAACAGCGATGCCTTGGCTCGGAAATAGTCCTCGGGAGTTCCGTGGAGGTCGAGGTGGTCATGTCCGAAGTTGGTGAATACGACGGCATCAAAGTGCGTTCCGTCGACACGATGCAGCGTGAGCGCATGAGACGAAACTTCGAGCACCGCTGCCGAACAGTCGTCCGCAAGGAACTCGGCGAGGCGCTGCTGGAGTTCGGGTGCCTCAGGGGTGGTGCGCGGGCCGTTGAGCGTGCCGATCACGCCGACTCGTTGGCCGTGTGCCAGGAAGATCGCTTCGAGCATCAGGCTCGTCGTCGTCTTGCCATTGGTCCCGGTGATACCAACGGTCGTCATTCGGCCACTCGGGTCACCCATGAGCGATGCGGCGATCGGTCCGAGCCGGAGGCGAGTGTCATCGACGATCAGTTGTGCGACCCCGCCAACGATTGCCGCTTCAAGCCGGCGGTCGACGAGTAGCGCTGCTGCGCCTGCCTCAACTGCCGCTGCAGCGAAGTCGTGTCCGTCGACGCGTTCACCGCGCAGGCACGCGAAAAGCGATCCGCTGTCAACTGCACGAGAGTCGTGCGTGACGGTGGAGATCTGCGTCGAGCCGTCGCCATGGACCTCTGCGATCGCACCACCAAACATGTCGACAAGCACCGCGGCGAGCGAGCCAACCGTGTGCGGGACTGTCACTCGGGGCATCCCTTGCTGCCGGGTGACGGCTGGATATTCCACTCATGCAGCAGTGTCGGAACGAGGGCTGCGAACACCGGCGCGGCGGCCGTTCCACCGAAGCGGTCGCGTGTGCCGGCCGGCGGCTCGTCCACCGAGACCAAAATGGTGATCTGTGGGTCGTCCGCCGGGAAGAACCCAACGAAGCTCGCGTAATAGATCCGGTCGCCGTCTTCGTTGTAGTAGGTGCCATTATCAGCAGCCTTGAACGCTGTACCGGTCTTGCCGGCAACGGGCAGGTTGTCGACTTGGGCCATCTTGGCGGTGCCTTCGCAGACAACGCGCTGCATCATTGCCGTCGTCTCTGCAGCTGCCTGTTTGGACACGACGCGGTGCGTTGCGGATGCAGGCATTGGCGTCTGCTGACCATCCGGGCCGACAGTCGCCTTGACCAGCTTCGGTGCAACATAGACGCCGCCGTTGGCGATGACGTTGATCGCAGAGACGAGCTGGAGTGAGGTGCTCGACATGCCCTGGCCGTACGCAACCGTCACTCGTTCAGAACCCCACAGTTCGTCGACGTCCTTGAGGAGGCCGGGTGATTCGCCGGGGAAATCAAGTGCCGTTTTGGAACCAAGACCGAAGGCGGTCATGTAGTCGTAGTGCTCGTACCGACCAAGTTCCTGCTGCACCATGATCGTGCCAATGTTCGACGACTCAGTCAGAATGTCCGAGACGGTCAGCAGCTCGTCGGGGTGCTCGTGGGAATCCTTGAGAATGTCGTCGGCGTACTTCTTACGCCACGGCACGGTGAAGGCCGTCTCCGGAGTGACGGCGCCGGCATCAAGTGCGCCGGCAATCGTGATGACCTTGGCCACAGAGCCCGGCTCGTAGGCATCGACGGCGGCAAAGTTGCCATTGGTCACGCCGTACTCACCGGTTTGGTCATCCCGACGAACCGAAGCGAGACCGAGGATTTCGCCAGTCTTCGTTTCGAGGGCAATGACGGTGCCGCCCTTGGCCTCAATGCGTTCGAGCTGTTCCAGGAGCACCTGCTCGGTAGCAAACTGGATTGAACGATCGATGGTCAACACGAGGTCGTTGCCGGCGACTGGCGCCTGTGTGATCGATTCGGAACCGGCGATTGTCTGTTGCTTCGTATCAACTTCGCGGGTCATCGAGCCACCTGTGCCGGTCATGACATCGTTGTACTGCTGCTCAAGACCCGCAATCCCAATACCGTCAATGTTGGTCCGACCGAGCACGCTGCGCCCAGTGTCGCCACCCGGCATCTCTCGGCGTGATTCGTCGTCGACGTTGACGCCAGCGTGGCCAAGTGCGCGGATGAAGTCACCGGCGTTGGCGTCAACCTGGCGTGCGACGTAGACGAAGCCGCGATCCTTGCTCTCGACTTCGCTCAGCAGCGATGCGACCTTCTCATCGCTGAGATCAAGCAGCGTGTCGAGTTCCTGAACAACGACGGCACCGTCGACGAGCAGTTTCGGGTTGATCGAGATGGATGCAGCGGGCACCGACATCGCCAGTTCGTTGCCGTGCCGATCAAACATCGTGCCGCGCTGTGCCGGAAGCGAGTACGAGCGCGTCCACTGGTCGGCGCCAGCGGATTGGAGTGAGTCGGCTTCCTTGGTCTGGAGGTAGGCAACGCGCCCGACGATGGCGAGCAGTACCACAGCGATGGCCACGAGGGTGATGCGCAGACGGCGCAGGGGCGAGGCAACTCCGCGCTGCCTTGCTCGTTTCTCGGGCGACGGGGCTGAGACCTTGCGGCGGTTCCGTTCGACGTCACGCGATGCGGAGCGCTGGTTGGATTGGGTCGCCCTGCGCTTTGCCGGGGCGACGGGCAAACGGCGATCTGTGCCAGCAGTGGCGCGGCTCGACGTCGCGGTACCGCGCACCGGAGTCTGCGACGAGGACCGCCGCTGCGGTTCAGCGCGGTGCGCCTTTGCCGAGTTCGCTGTTCGACTCGAACTCTTGCTGGCGACCGAGCTCTTGCTGGGCGTCGAACGCTGGGTAGTCATGCGTGCGGAACGGCCCGCTGTGCGCTGTTGCGGAGCCGCGACGGTGTTGCGGCCTGGCTTTCGGTCGGACGTGCGAGGTGAGTGCGAACGAGTTGCCATCGTGGTCTCCTAGGGCTGGCCCGCGGAGACGCGTTTGACGTCACTGAACTGTTCGAGTGGATCGGTATCGATGATGACTTGCCGTGAGGTGATGTCAATCACCCCGGCTACTGCGAGTTGGCGCGCCGTCGCCCAGCTGTCGAGCTCGACAAACGTGCCAGCGTCGCCACGGACCATGCCGAGATCACCCGCAGCGCCCGCCAGCCGCACAGGCGAGCGCAGTTCAGCGCGGCGGTACCGGAGTTCGTCGAAGCGTTCGCGTTCGTCATTGACGGATCGCTCGAGCTGGCCGATCTTCAGCTGACGTTCGGCGAGCTGCGTATGAAACACCGCAGCACCGAGCATGCCAGCGAGCACGACCAGGAGAACGAAGCCACCAAGGACGGCAGGCCAGCGTCGACCACGGCTTGCGGCCAGCGTCAAGGCGGGCTTCTTCGACTGTGCGGCGCCGGCGGAAATCCGGGTAACTGCCGTTTGCCTACGGAGCGGAGCAGCCATCAGTATCCAAGCCCGCTCGGTGCGTCTGAACCGACGGGAAGACCATCCGACTTGCGGACGGCCTCAATGCGCTCAACGACGCGGAGGCGGGCCGATGCTGCTCGACGGTTTGTCGAGCGCTCTTCGTCCGTCGCTCGCTTCGGCACGCCGCGCACGAGGCGGACCGTCTGAATTGCGCCGCAAACACACGGCAGATCATGTGGGCAGTCGCAGGCACCAGCAGCAAATGCGAAGCGTTCCTTCACGATGCGGTCTTCGCCAGAATGGTAGGACAACACGGCGATGCGGCCGCCAGGCACGGTGTGTTCGACAGCCTGGTCGAGTGCGTCAGGAAGTACATCGAGTTCGCCGTTGACTTCGATCCGGATCGCCTGGAACGTGCGCTTGGCTGGGTGGCCACCGGTGCGACGGGCCGGAGCCGGGATCGAGCTCGTGACTATTTCGGCCAGTTCGGCGGTGGTGGTAATCGGGCGTGCGGCGACGATCGCTCGCGAGATTCGCTTGAAGAATCGCTCGTCGCCATATTTCTTGATGACCGTGCCGAGTTCGTACTCGCCGTACCCGTTGACCACGTCTGATGCCGACCACTGCTGGTCGGCATTCATCCGCATGTCGAGTGGGCCGTCGTGGCGGTACGAGAAGCCACGATCGCCGCGATCGAGCTGCGGCGACGACACGCCGAGGTCGAACAGCGCACCACTGATCCCAGCTATTTCGTGGTCTGCGAGTGCTTCGGAAAATTCGTTGAACCGGCGGTGGCTCGTGCGAATGCGGTGGCGCTGTGCGTCAAGTCGAGCCATCGCTGCGGTGAGGGCGTCGGCGTCCTGGTCGATGCCAAGGATGTCGAGGTGCGGGTGGGCGTTCAGGATTGCTTCGGCGTGGCCGCCGCCCCCGAGCGTCGCGTCGACGAGGGTGCCTGCCGGAACGTCGGCAAACAGCTTCGTGATCTCGGCAAGCATCACCGGCTGATGGTTGAAAACTTCGGCTGCGCTCATTGCTTTGCTCCGGTAGCGACCGTGTCGCCGGTCAGTTCGTCGGTGCCGTTGGTGCAATGCACGCCATACGCGGCGGGTTCCCAGATTTCAATGTGGTGGAGGTTGCCGAGGACGATGACCGCCGACTGCGGCGCGATGCCCGCATAGCTGCGCAATTCGGGCGAAATCGTCACGCGACCCTGCTTGTCGATCGATGCCTCACTCGCCGATGCGGCGAATGCACGCTGGCGGTCACGGCTGGCTTCACCACGCTTGACGCGCGCTATCAGGTCGGTGGCTTCGTCGTTGAAGGCCTCGACGCTGCGAATGCTGACGCAGCCGTCTTCGCCGGAGAACAAGTAGCAGAGATCGCCGAGTAGATGCCGAAAGGTCGGTGGCAGTGCCACACGTCCCCGCTCGTCGAGCTGTCGCTCCTGCATCCCGACAAACACCGGCTGCGTCTCGTTCCTGCTGCTCTCCCCCGGAATGGGCCTGTTCACGCTGGCGAACGAGGGAGATTTCCCCAGCAATCCCCATTCTTACCCCAATTGCCCCCTTAGTCAACTATCTCTCCCCATTTACCTCCTTTTCATGGGTGAGACTGGGTCACCCGTCAGTCCCTCATGTGCACGGCTCGATCAGGCGATGAGACTTCCGCCGGCTCACCCGGCCCGGAGCTCACCACTCAAGCCAAAGTCGCGCGCCCAGACACCCGGACCTGGTGCAGCCGTGCACTCGAACCGCAGCCGGGTGACCCCAGCAAACAACGCGCTGGCAGCACAGCAACTGACAGCGACGCAGGACGAAGTCCTGCTTGGAGCGCTCCAGAGAGGTAGTTGGCAGGATCGAGCCCGAAGCCAAGCCCGAATGACGCGCTCAGGAAGAACAGAGATGTTGCAAGATGTCGGCCGAGAATCGCGTCGGCAGCGACGCAATCGGTGACAGCGCCGACGGGTCGATGCCGTCGAGCGACGGGAACAAACCCACGAGAGCAGCCGAATCGACCTCGTGATACCAGCAGCATTGCAGGCGCAGGGCGGCCCGAGTACGGCGTTGGCTGATACCGAGGAGCTTGTGACCGTCGAGGAGTACTTCACCAGGACCGATGCCATCGAAGCAGACCAAGGTCGACCATTCTGTGCGAATCATCGAGTTGTCATTGACGGTCAGTGCTTGCGCCACGCCTGCCGCTCGGCAGGCTGCAGCAAACCGCTCCCCCAACCAGACCATTGGTGCGTGGACATCCTGTGCCCAGCCAGGCGCGCCGCTGGGGATGATCACGTCAAACCAGGTGACCTCGGACGGCGTCAGGAGGACCGCACCACCGCCGCTCCGTCGTCGCACGATGTCGATGCCTCGCCGTTTGCATTCCTGCGCGTCGATTATCGACAGGTCACGCTGAGTCGAGCCGAGCACCAGTGCTGCGCCAGCGACATGGTTCACCCAGATCTGGGCGGTCGCGTGCTCGGGAATGGAACGGGCGTGGAAGCAAGCTGCCGACTCGTGGAAGTCGAGCCGCTCGAACATGGAGTGAGTATGCCGCTCAGGAAGCCATCGACAGGTACGGCCGCCACGTGTCGGGCATTGAGCTCACCGACACGACGATCCAGGACGTCGAGCGGGGCACCCGACAGGGTCGAACGAGGGCCATCCCTGCCTCTTCCGGTGTACGATCGCGTTTGGTGCGGTTACATGGGGTGCACGCCGCTGCGACGTTCTCCCAGGTGTGCGGGCCACCTCTGGAGCGAGGAAAGACGTGGTCGATCGAGTCAGCGTGGCCACCGCAGTACTGGCAACGGTGCTCGTCGCGGGCAAAAATTCCGCGGCGTGACATCGACGATCGCCTGACGTACGGCACCTTCACCATGTAGCGCAAGCGGATGACCGACGGCTGAGCGATCTCGAACGACTCGGAGCGCAGGACGATGCCATCGTCTTCGAGCATTTCGGCCTTGTCAGCAAGCACGAGGCATGTGGCGCGCCGTGACGACACGACGGACAGCGGCTCATAGCTGGCATTGAGAACAAGAGCGCTGTGCATCCGAGGAACCTAACGAAAGGGCCCTTCGGTGAACGCAGGATTTGTTCGCTGGATGAACGCTCTGGCGTTCATTGCGGACGATCCCATTGACGACACCATTGCAGGTATTTCACCACATCGCCCGGCTCAGGTCGATGCGTGGCATCGCCATACTGGGTGATCAGCCGGAATTCAAGGTACTCCCCGGATGGCACGGGCAAGAACGGCTTGCGTCTCCACCAGCCAGGTGGCGCAGTTCTTCGCGCCTGACGAAGCGCTGTCGGCCAGAGTCCCGGATGTCGGACGACCGACAGCGCCGCGCGGATCACTTCGCCGGGACTGGTGGCCTGGGCTCTTTGGGGAGACCCAAGATCATTTCACCGATGATGTTGCGCTGAATCTGCGACGAACCGGCGTAGATGGTGCCGGCGCGGGCGTTGAGGAATGTGCCGATCCACGACGACGGGTCATTCAGCGCACCGGAATCGTCGGAGCCGAACGAGGACGGCGGCTTGCGGCCTTCCCAATGCAGGGCGTCGGCGCCCAAGATGTCCATGGCGAGTTCGGTGACGACCCTGTGGTACTCGCTCCACTGGAGCTTGCCGATTGCGGCGTCAGGGCCAGGATGGTGACCGGCGAGGAACTGCGTGAGTACCCGCTGGCCGAGGAAGCCCATGATCTGCACCTTCGAGTAGCACCATGCGAGCTTCTGACGGATAACCGGGTCGTTGGCGACGCCGCGATCCTGGGCCATCTTGAGCAGGCGGGCGAACTCGCCTTTGAAGCGGATCGGGCCGGTTGCTGCTGCTTCGCCACGTTCGTAGCCGAGCAGTGACATGGCCACTGCCCAACCGTTGTTGACGCCGCCGATCACGTTGTCCTTCGGGACACGTGCGTCGGTGTAGAAGACCTCGTTGAACTCGCTGTCGCCCGAGATCATTTTGATCGGACGGACTTCGATACCCGGCTGGTCCATCGGAACGAGCAGGAACGAGATGCCCTTGTGCTTCGGCGAATCGGGGTCGGTCCGGGCGAGCGTGAAGATGTGGTCAGCGAGATGACCGGCGGAGGTCCAGATTTTCTGACCATTGAGGATCCACTCGTCACCATCGAGTTCGGCACGAAGGCCGACGTTGCCAAGGTCGGAACCGGCGTCCGGCTCGGAGTAGCCCTGACACCAGGTGTCGTCGCCCTTGAGGAGACGCGGGAGGTAGTGCGCCTTCTGTTCGTCCGTACCCCACACGAGAATGGTGTTGCCGAGCATCTGGATGCTGAACGCGTCGTTCGGACCGCCGGTCGGCACGCCTGCCTTGGCAAACTCTTCGGCCAGGATGACCTGCTCTGTCGAGGACAGACCGGCACCACCGAACTCCTTCGGCCAGCCAGGTGCGAGATAGTTCGCCTCGTACAGCGTGTTACGCCATTCGCCGACGAATGTTGCGAGCGTCTCACCTTCGAGGCGGCCGATGCCCTCCCAGTTGGAGGGGAGCTTCTCGGCAAGGAAGGCCTGGACCTTTTCTCGGTAGGCCTCGGCGTCTGCGGTGTAAGTCGGGTCCATGTTGGCCATGTTAATCGGTGGCGGTTACCGCGCGGTAGCCGGGCGACAACTCGCCTTGCTGATTTGTGCTGCAAACGGTTCTCAAACGGTTCTCAAACGGTTCTCAAACGGTTCTGCTGAAATCAGCCCGACGGTCAATTCAGCGCGAGCGAGGCAGCCGCCACCAGCGGCCAGATCCGTTCGTGCGGCTCAATAATCTTGAGGCCCTGCAACGACTTCAGTCGGGACCGGACAGCCAGTTCGCGGTGGAACGCTTCGAGCATCCGGTCGCCGAGTACGTCGATCACGTTGCCAGAGAGGAAGACCGTGGTGACATCAAGCGTTGCGCACATTGAGGCCACAGCGCGAGCGAGCATGATTCCTGTGCGTTCCACCATTGGC
>NZ_JBDNIJ010000390.1:0-5365 GCF_041688325.1 Ilumatobacter sp. | reverse complement strand
TTGAGGGGGCGGGCATACCAGAGAGGGCGGCGGAGGCCGCTGTCGTTGGTGGTGCCAGCCGGACGGGTCTTTTCCATCCACTCGAGGTAGGCCTCGCGTGACTTCGCTGTGTCGACGACGACGTCGCCGTACTCATCACCGACTGCCGCCGGGGTGACACGCACACGCTGATGCCAGCACTGCATGCCCGAGATCGGGTCGGGCTGCACGCAGAACGTGGCGTTCTGGTGGACGCCTGTGTCATGCCACCAAATACGGCCCGTGTCGGGATCAGCAGACTCGTACGCCGTCATGTTCTTTTTGTCTGCACCCTCACGCTTCAGCGTCCACGTGGTGCCCTGCTGATCGATCGTGGCCTTGCCAGCAGCCCAGTTGCGGCCCTCTTTTTCGTCGAGGCGCCAGCGACCCATGTGGTGCGATGCGGCGACGACACCGGGTCGGATGCCCTCGGTACGCCATGCCTGAATCACGAAGTGGCCAATGCGGGTCGAGATGCGGACGAGGCCGCTCTCTTCGATATTCAGCTTCTCGGCGTCTTCCGGGTGAATCCAGAGCGGGTGGCGGTGGCTGATCTCGTTCAGCCACTTCGAGTTGGCCGAGCGAGTGTGGATCAGCGTCGGGATGCGGAACGTCGGCAGCAAAATGCGCTCGTTGCCAGCCATGTCCATGTCTTCCCAATGCACGTGGCTCGGGATCCACTTCGGCGTTGAGTACTCGGGCCAGCCCCACTCTTTGAGGGTGGTCGAAAACAGCTCAAGCTTCTTCGACGGAGTGGGGAAGCCTTCCTTGATCTCGCCGTCGACCTCGACTGCGGGCGAACCGTCGCCGAGCTTGGCGAGTTCGGTGTTGGCAAAGCTCTCCTCGGACCCATCGAACGTGCCGATAGTGCCCGGCTTGCGGAACACCCCTGATGCGTCCTTGATGCAGTCGGCCACATCTGCAGCCGAGACGATCTTTTCGTACGGCGTGTACGGGTCGGTCGGCACCGCGAAGGCGCCGCGGTCACGCATGTATTCGAGGGGAACCTGGCCTGCTTCGGCGGCTGCCTCGGCGAGGCCTGGGACTTCTTCGGCAAAGATGTGGCCGTAGTACTCGTCGATGCTGATCGGGTTGCCCGGCCGTTCGTCCGATTCGAACCACTTGCGGATGCCCATCGAACCATCGGGATCAATTTTCCACGACAGGTCGATCCAGAACTCGTTTTCTTCCCAGACTTCGCCGGGGTTGTACTCGTGGCTTCGGGCATCCGGGCTCACCGGCTTGCCGTCCTTGATCTCGGCGTAGCGACGGAACACCGATTGGCGGAATCCAATCCACTTTCCGGCGTGCGTCTCGTACGACGCGACGTCGTGACGTTCTGCGCCGACACCCATCGGGAGCACGTAGTCAGCGAACCACGAGGTCTCCGACCACGTCGGCGTGAGCGCGACATGGCAGTTGACCTTCTCCGGGTCTTTCAAGGCCTCGAGCCAGGTGAAACCATCAGGGTTGGTCCAGATCGGGTTATAGACACGCGAGAAATAGGTGTCGAGCTTGCCGCGGCCTTCGTTGAGGAAGTGCGGAAGCAAGATCGACATCTCGTGGTACGAGAGCGGAAACTCTTGTGGCCAGCTCAGCTCGTTCCAGCGCTCGAGCGGCGGGGCCCCCTTGGGCTGGTGTGCAGTGAACTTGTTCCAGCCGTTGCCGGACGTACCACCCTCGGTACCGACCGAACCGGTGAGCACATTCAAAAAGAACAGACAGCGCGCGACCTGCCAACCGCCCTGGTTGCCAGCGCCTGCTGCGCGCCAGTTGTGGCTGGCAAACTTGGTCGGGTGCCTGCCGATGATCTCGGCGATCTCGCGGATCTGGGCGGCGGACACGCCAGTGATGTGCTCGGCGCGCTCGGGGGTGTACTCGCTGTAGTGATCTTTGAGCGCGGCCTCGACCGACTCGAAGGTTTGCGGCATGTCGGGGTACAACTCGGCGAGGAACGTCTCCCAGTTCACCCAGCGGCGCACGAAGTCACGTTCCCACTTGCCGCTCTCGAGGAGCAGGTGAGCGATCGACAGGCAGAGGAATGCTTCGGTACCCGGCCACGTCGGCAGCCAGTGATCGGCCTTCGAGCCGGTGTTCGACAAACGCGGATCGACGCAAATGACCGTCGCTCCCTTGCCCTGCGCTTCCATGATGCGCTGTGCGTGCGGGTTGAAATAGTGACCGGCTTCGAGGTGCGAGGAGATCAGGAAGATCACTTCGGCGTTGGCGAAGTCAGACGACGGGCGGTCGTGGCCCATCCAGCTCTGGTATCCGATTCGCGCATTCGAGCTACAGATGTTGGTGTGGCTGTTGTGGCCGTCAGTTCCCCAGGCTTTGAGCACGCGGTCGGCGTAACCGTCTTCGCCGGGGCGGCCGACGTGGTACATCACTTCGTTGTGGCGGTCTTCTTCGAAGGCCGTGCGAATGCGTCCACCGATTTCGGTGAGCGCCTGATCCCAGCTGATGCGTTCCCACTTGCCACTGCCGCGTTCGCCGGTCTGCTTGAGCGGGTACATGATTCGCTCTTGGTCATAGATCTGGTTGATCGTCGCCGGGCCTTTGGCGCAGTTGCGGCCGCGGCTGGCTGGGTGTTCGGGGTTGCCCTCGATTTTGGTGATCTCACCCGTCTCGTTGTCGAAGTAGGCAAGCAGGCCGCACGCGGCTTCACAGTTGAAGCACGTGGTCGGCACCAGCGTGTAGTTGCGTTCGACTTTGTCGGGCCACGCCTTCGCGTCGAGTTCGGTCCAGTCGTGCCACCTGTCGAGCGGCGGGTACTTCTGTAGATCAGTCATTTCAGAGCTCTTTCAACAACAGCGCTTCAGTTCGGGTCAGACCCCAACTGAAACTCAAGACAGTGGGACGGATTGGCCGGCGCGGACGAAGGCGGTTTCGGACAAGAACATGCCGAACAGTGCCGACAGGCCAGCGATGCCAACGACGATCGGAGTATCAATGTCGGCGGCCAGGGCGATGATCGCGAGGACGGCCGGAAGCAACATGCCGAAGGCGACGCCGCCCTGGAACAATTGTTTCTGGGCACCCTTGGTCATGTCGGCAATGGCCATTTCGACATGGCGACTGCCCTTGCTCTGGAGTTCGACCCAGCTGAGGAACGCAATGGCGATGACGCCGCCGAGCAGCGCCCACCACACGGCCCGCGGGGACGGGATGTCCATCGCAACGTCGAGGATCGCGTAGGCCGAGGCACCGGCAATGACCGCCCGAGCGAGCAACATCGGGAGCAGCAGTGGCGTCTGCCAGAGGTCGCGGCCTTCGCACTGACCGAACAGGAACGCCGTGTAGCCGGCCGTCGCTGCTCCCAAGAGTGCCGTGGGAATGGCGATGACCTGCAGTGCACTAGTTGCGTCGGCGGCACCGAGCAGGAACCAGACGGCCGACAGCGCAGCGAACCCACTGAGCACGTACGCACCCTTCACGAGCCACGAGTCGAAGTTCGACTTGGTGAGCAGGTAGTAGAAGCGCTTCGGCTGCTTGAGGTCACCGACCAGCAGGCCGCCGGTGAGGGCCAACATGATGCCCGCAACGATTGGCGGGACGACGCCGACAGCAGCTTGCTTGTCGGCATGACCGAGCACCATCATCAGGGCAGCCATCATCATGATGCCGCCAGCGACGGCCTTGGTGACCAGGTAGCCAGACACCATCATGTCCCACGTGGTCTTGTGCGAGGTCGTGTATGTCGTACGCGCCACGATGCCGGCATCGCCGTGACCCTTGTGATTGAGCACCGGCGTCTGGCGATGGTCGGGCGTCGTGTCGGCCCAGATCATGCCGTCGGCGTTGATCTTGGTGCGAGTCGGGTCGAGCGAAGCTTGATCGGCGCCCTTGTAGAACACTTTCGGCTTCGTGTTCTGCTCGGGCGAGCGAACGGCCACATCTTCGCGGCCAATGATCTTCGCCACCGGATCAGTGGGGTTGTCGAAGTCGACGACCTTGATTGCTTCGGTTGGGCACACCACAACGCATGACGGCTCAAGGCCGACCTCGATGCGGTGATTGCAGAAGTTGCACTTCTGCGCTGTGTTCGTGTCCGGGTTGATAAACAACGCGTCGTACGGGCAGGCGTTCATGCACGACTTGCAGCCGATGCAGTTGTCGTCTTGGAAGTCGACGACACCGTTGTCGGCACGGAACAGTGCGTTGGTCGGGCAGATGGTCATGCACGGTGCGTCTTCGCACTGGTTGCAGCGCATCACCGAGAAGTGTCGACTGGCGTCGGGGAACTTCCCGGTTTCGATGTACTTCACCCAAGTTCTGTTCACACCCAGAGGCACGTCATGTTCGCTTTTGCACGCAATGGTGCACGCGTGACAGCCAATGCAGGAATCGCTGTCGAGCAAGAACCCCAGTCGGGTCATCGCTCCCCCATTCATCTGTGTTCGTCGAGTCGAGCCGCCAAATGGCGGAGTGCACTCATTCTGTACCCACGGTCACATCGTCGATAGGCCAGTTCGGCCTGTGGGGTCAAAGGTCTGTTCTATGGCTTGTCATAGACTGGGCATGTGCCATTGCCCTTCAACTTCCCCGACTTGGCATCGCTCGACCTGTTCCGCTCAGTGGTCGAACTCGGCAGCGTGTCGCGCGCAGCCGAAGCGCACGGCATCGCACAGCCCTCGGCGTCGAGTCGCATCCGCACACTTGAGGGCCGGCTCGGCCTCCGCCTGCTTGACCGCTCCCCCACCGGCTCGCGCCCCACACCAGATGGCCAGTTGATATCCGGCTGGGCGGCAGAGCTATTGCGTTACGCCGACACGTTGGCCGCCGGTGTTGCATCGCTGAAGGCCGAACAGAGCGGCCTCCTCCGCATCGCCGCGAGCTACACGATTGCCGAGTACTTGCTCCCCCCGTGGCTCGAACGATTTCTGGCTGATCGCCCTGACGACTCGGTGACGCTCGAAGTCACAAACAGCCGCGCCGTGCTCGACCGGCTCGAAGCCGGCTCGGTCGACCTGGGCTTCGTCGAGTCACCGACCGTGCCAGCATCCCTGAACCAGCAGGCGGTCGCCGCGGACGAACTCGTGCCCGTCGTTGCCCCCCGCCACCCGTGGGCAAGCCGAGCCTCAGTTGATCTCACTGAGCTGGCAACGACTCCCCTTGTATTGCGCGAGCGCGGCTCGGGCACCCGTGAGGCCCTCGAAGCGTTACTTGCATCGGTCGGCCACGATGCACCGCAGTCGGCGCTCGACCTCGGCTCGATCTCAGCCGTGCGCATCGCGGTCATTAACGGATCGTCGCCGACCGTGATTAGTCGCTTGGCCGTTGCCGACGACATCGCCAACGGTCGCCTCGTCGAGCTCACCGTTCCCGGCCTGCAGATCAACCGCAC
>NZ_JBDNIJ010000389.1:0-18123 GCF_041688325.1 Ilumatobacter sp. | reverse complement strand
CGAACAACACGCCGCCGACAAGTGTGGTCGGTCGTTCCGTGCCGAATCCCGACGGGTCGATCGCCGGGCCACTCGGCGCGGCGCCAGCGACGGTCGTGGTCGGTGCAGGAGCGACGGTAGTCGGGATAGTCGGGGTAGTCGTCGCCGGCGGGGTGGCTGCATGGGCGACCTGATTGGACTGGCCTGACGACGTATCGGCAGTTGCATACACAGCGACAATGCCAGCGGCGAGCGCCACCACTGCGATTGCTGCACCGACCGTTTGTTTGCCGGGGATCTTGGCGGCCATGCGCACCGAAGCGGCCCGATCAAAGCCCTGCTCTTGTGTCCCCAGCCAACCGCGCGCGTCCACCCACACTGCGAGGGGCGGCATGACAACCAGGGCGGCCAGCAGGGCGATTGCCACGTTGAGCGTGACGATGATGCCGAAGTCGCGGAGCAGCGGCAGCGCTGATCCGATGAGCACAGCAAAACCGCCAATGGTGGTCATCGCCGATGTGAAGAAGGCACGACCCGTTCGGCTTGCAGCAGTGTCGGTTGCCTCACGCGGGCTCAGACCCCGTTGACGTTCTTCGAGATATCGACCGAGGATCAACACCGAGAACTCGGCACATGACGCAATGACCAATGGGCCCGACACCGTCGTGAGGGGGCTCAACGAGAAGCCGAGCAGACCGACGAACAGCGACGACACACCGACCGCCAACACGACGGGAACAAGCGCAAGAAGCGCCCGGGTCGCACTGCGGAAACGGAGGACGAGGAAGATGCCAGCAAGCATCAACGCGAGGTAGGTGAGATTGGCGCGGTTCGCCGAGAGGTTCTCGAGCAGGCCGATGCCGACGGTGGCGAGCCCAGCAGGCGTGGCTCGAACAGCGGTCTGACTGTCGGGCAACTCGTTGAGCAGCACGCTGTCGGCCGGAAGGTCGAGTGCAGCGATGCGCGCATCGAGATCCTCAGAGAGACTCTTGACGAGCACGGCACGTTCGTCGAGGCCACTCGGTGCAAGACGCAGGTTGACCTGCGTCGCCGTGCCCTCGACGTTGACGAGCGCTTGTGCGATGTCGGGCGCGACAGCTTGCGCTGCTCGGCCCGCACTGGCGACATCCTCAGAAGTCGGTGCAATTTCGGTGGCGCCGTCGATCGAGATGATCTTGGCCATCGTGTTGACGAGGCTCGAAGAGGTGACCACCTCGGGCCGTGCCTCGGCAGCGACCGTGAAGTCGTAAATCATCTGCACGACGGCGGGGTCATACACATTGTTCGCCTGGACAAGGATGCCGAGCGTGGTGCCAAACCCCGTCGACTCTTCGAGTTGGTCAATGTCGGCAACGGTCTGGCTGCCTTGGTCGATCCACTTGACCGAATCGGACTCGATCTTGGTGCCCCCTTCAGCGAGTATCCCGCCGATGAACAACGCCATCGAGACGACGATCAATGCGGGGGCCAGCTTGGTGGGGAGACCGCCGAGCTTGACAACGAGCTTCTCGACGGACGAGACCGGTCGGACGTTCGTCGGCCTGGACCACTCACGGATACCCAGTGCCGAAACCGGCACAACAATGCCCACGATGACCAACACGACAACGCCGACTGCCAGCAGCACGCCGAAGTCTCGAATCATCGGGACCTTGGAGATCCGTAGAGCCAAGAACGCCAGGATGCCTGCGATGGTCGCTGCGATCAGAGGCGGTGCAACGTTGGCTACGGTCTCTGACATCGGGTGCGCGTCTTGGTCGATGACCACTTCTTCTTCGACTCGGTTGTGAATCTGGATCGCGAAGTCGATACCGAGGCCAATCAAAATCGGCAGACCGGAGATCGTGACGAGCGACAGGTCAATACCGATCAGGCCGAGGATCGAGAACGACCACGCCACACCGACGAGCACGGCGAGCAGTGGCAGCAGCCGCCAGCGCACCTTGAAGATCAGGAACAGGATGACAGCCATCACAGCGAGTGCCGCCAAGCCGAGGGTGACCATGCCGCCCTTGAGGTAGTCGTTGATCTCAGCGAGATACACCGGCGAGCCAGTGACCGTCAGGTCGAAGCCTTCGATGTTCGCCGACTCGAGAACTTCGACGACCTGCTTGGTGCCGGCGCTCTGCTCGTCGAGCGTTGCGTTGCCGGCGAGAATCACACCGCCAACAGCGGTCTGGTTGATGGGGCCACCGTCAACGTTCGGGAACGTGGAGGCAAGCGACTTACGGATCTTCAACTCCTCGGCGGGCGGCGCGGTGACAGCCCCTCCTACTGCAGTGAATCCCTCGTTGCCAAACACGAGCAGTTCAACCCAGTCGGGGTTCTCGAGCGTCTGGTCACCAGCAGCGCCTCGTCGGGCGAGCGAGACGGAGATGTCGGCGCTCCGCGCTTCGGCGCCAGCCTCATCGCGGTCGAATGCCGACAGCAGGGCGTTTGTGCCGACCGCGCTGGTGACCGGTTGGGAGGTCACAAGTTCGGAACTGAACGTGGCTGAGGTGAGCGGTGTGACGACGGAGAACACCTCAGGAATCTCTGCCAGAGCCGCGTTGATCCGCTGGAACTCGGCAAGGTTGTTGCCCTTCAGTAAATCACTGACATCGACTTCGGCGCCGGCCTGTGCGGTGAAGAGCAAGATGACGGTCTCGCCGCCGAAGTTGTCCTGGAACTCGACATTGTCGATTGCGGTCTGCGAGTCAGGGTTGAGGTAACTGTCCTGGCCGGTCGCGAACTCGATCTAACGGGCACCGAGTGCCAACACCGCGGTGATCACGACGACCGCAGCGATCACGATCTTCCACTGCTTGCCAAGCTGCACGCCTGCGGCGCGCCAGAACTTTTCCATCACGACTCCCCTCAAGAAACCACGCCGTGCACGATCGAGCGCAGGCTGTTTAAAACACTCAGCCTTCTGACTCGCGAGAGAAAGTTCGAAACCAAACAGCACGGCTCGGCCACTTCGTCAGGTCGCTCATTCGGACGGCACCGCTCAGCGCCGCAGCGCGACCTCAGGTGCCGAAACCGAAACCGAGGTCCGG
This sequence comes from Ilumatobacter sp., assembly GCF_041688325.1. Lineage (GTDB taxonomy): Bacteria > Actinomycetota > Acidimicrobiia > Acidimicrobiales > Ilumatobacteraceae > Ilumatobacter_A. The sequence goes on along the minus strand of NZ_JBDNIJ010000389.1, from coordinate 15,106 downwards.
CGCAGTGAGGAGCGGCCGGTAGTCGATGTTCTTGCCGGCAGCCATAGCCGCACACGTGCCGCCACGATCAACGATGACGGTCATGAAGACTGGGATTGCTCCGAACGCCGCGATCTGATCGGCAGCTTCGATCAGCGACGTGCCACGAGTTGTCGTGTCTTCGGTGACCAGCACCCTGTCGCCGGGCTGCAGCGCGCCAGCAATACGACCGGTGATGCCGCCCTGCTTGGCTTCCTTGCGAACACTGAAGCTGCGCAGCGTGTGCCCGCGAGTCGCGGCGACTGCCTGCACGCCGTAGGCCACAGGGTCGCCACCCATCGTCAAACCGCCGATGGCATCGATGCCATCGAAATCGGCGCCGAACACTTCGATGAGTGCATCGGTCACGGCGATGATGCCGTCGGCGCGACACGCCGTTTGTTTGGTGTCGAGGAACCAGGTGCTCTTGGCCCCCGACTTCAGGGTGAAGTCACCAGTCTTGACCGAGTGCTCCAGCACATGGTCGCGCAGCCGATCGAGCGTCGGCGAGAGGTCGGGAAGCGCAGCATCACTCATCGCTGTCCGAACTTACCTGTGAGTCCGCCCCGACGAAGAAAATCGCTGCCGGGCGGTGCCGCGACTCGGTCATGGCTTGGCCGCACGATCGCGCAGCAGGACCTCTTGCGTCACGGTTGCAACGTGCGTGCCATCGGGAGTGAAAACGTGCCCGTGGGCCAGGCCGCGGCCGCCAACGAAATGCTGGCAGGTGAAGTCGTACAGGTGCCAGCGGTCAGCGCGCAACGGACGGTGGAACCAGATCGTGTGGTCGAGGCTGGCACCAAAGAACCGGTCGTCCTCGCCCATCGCAGCCGCTGCCTCCGGATGCGCATGCATCACCGCCTCCGTCGGGATGTCGTCCGAGAGGAATGCCAGCCATGCGCGGTGCAGCAACTGCGCCGAGGCTTCAGCGGGGTCTCCGAGTTCGTGGTTCACCTTCATCCACACGACCGTGCGCCCAGCGCCGTCGCGGCTCGGGCCCTGCACTGCCTTGGCCGGCACCACGACTCGATCGAAGGTCTCCGTCCACGATGACGCCTCCAACGAGTTGGCCGCCGGAACGTCCGGCATCAGAATCGACTGCACGCTGGCCGCAGGTTCGGGCCGCTGGAACGAACTCTCGGCGTTGAGGATTGCGCCGATTGCCTGCCTGGCGACCACTCGGCGGGTCGAGAAACTGCGCCCGTTCCTGATCCGATCGACTTCGTACCGGACGGGTTCAGTGGCGTCACCAGGACGGATGAAGTAGGCGCGAATGGAATGCGGTTCCAGGTCGGACTCAACCGTCAGGGTCGCTGCACGCAACGCTTGCGCGACAATCTGACCGCCGTACAAGCCGCCCCACGGATACTGCGGGCCCGTCCCGACGAAGACATCGGTGCCATGCGGAGAAAGTTCGAACATTCTGAGCAACCTATTCGAATATCCCCATAAACCAGTATGAACCGATTGGTTCAATCGTCAGAGTCGAATAGGGTGCTGGCCATGGCAGCAAAGCGTGGTCCGAAAACACCAATGTCCAACGAACACAAGGCAGCGCTCGCAAAGGGCCGGGTCGAAGGTCGAGTCGTCCGCGAGTATCTCGAAGGCCTGCGAGCAACAAAGCCAAAGCGTGGCCGCAAACGGACTGCTGAAACAGTGACTACTCGGCTCGAAACAATCGATACTGAGCTGGAATCAGCATCGCCTCTCGACGAGCTACTTTTGGTTCAAGAACGCCGTGACCTGCGGTCCGAATTAGAATCGATGTCCGACACGATCGACATGGAGCGGCTCGCAGCAAAGTTCGTCACCGTGGCCAAAAGCTATAGCCGGAGCAAGCAGATCTCATACCAGTCGTGGCGTGACGTTGGTGTCGAGGCAAGCGTCCTCAAGGCCGCCGGTATTTCCAAGGGCGACTGACTCCTCGATTCAGATCTGGATCGCGTCGACCGCTTCAAAGACGCGGCCGAGGTTCGACAACGAACGACGCAAGTCGAACGCGTCGTCAAGCATTGAGTTGTCGACGTCATCGTCGGCTTCGAGCAATGACCTGAAGTCGACGCCATCGTCCCACGCCTGCATCGCATTGCGCTGCACGATCCGGTACGCCTCGTCGCGGGTCTTGCCCGCCTGCACGAGCGACAGCAGCACCGGCTGGCTAAACACCAGCCCGTAGCTGGCATCGAGGTTTGCCTGCATCCGCTCAGGCATGACGACAAGCCCCGAGAGCAGACGACGCAATCGCCGCATCATGTAGTAGGCGAGTTGCGACGAATCCGGGAGAATCACGCGCTCGACCGACGAGTGGGAGATATCGCGCTCATGCCAGAGCGCAATGTCTTGCAAACCAGCGAGAAGGTTCGAGCGAACGACACGCGCTAATCCGGAGATTGTTTCAGCGGAAATCGGATTCCGCTTGTGTGGCATTGCCGACGATCCCTTCTGCCCCGGTTTGAAGCCTTCTTGCACTTCGCGGACCTCGGTCCGCTGCAGATGACGGAGTTCGACGGCCATCAATTCGCAGGTCGCAGCTACCGACGAACAGGCATACAGGAACTCGGCGTGACGGTCACGGGCGACGACCTGAGTCGCAGGAACTGGCTTCAGATGGAGCGCATCTCCAACGAATTGTTCGACCGCAGGCGGGATGTTGGAGTAGGTCCCAACGGCTCCGCTCAGCTTCATGACTGCAACCGTGTCGCGGGCAGTACGCAGACGTTCGCGATCACGCTCGACCTGCAGGGCCCAGAGGGCGACTTTGGCGCCGAAGGTTGTTGGCTCGGCGTGGATGCCGTGGGTACGACCAATCATCACCGTGTCGCGGTGCTCGCGCGCCATCTCGATCAACGTGGCGAGTAGCTCGGTCGACGCCTCGATCATCAGATCAGCGGCATCACGCATTGCCCAGCACAGCGCAGTGTCACCGACATCGGAGGATGTGAGGCCGTAGTGGATCCAGGATCCTGCCGGGTCGTTGATCGCGTCCTGCGTGACATCGACGAACGCCGCGACGTCATGGTCGGTAATCGCCTCACGATCGAGGATTTTTGCCAGGAATGCGTCGTCGGCCACCGGAGCATTGGCCCGACAAATCTGAGCAGCCTCCTGCGGAACGACACCAATTGCGGCATGCCCTTCAGTGGCCAGCAGTTCAACCTCAAGCCAGCGCGCGAATTTGGCCGTATCAGACCAAACAGCATCCATCTCCGGAGTGGAGTAGCGCGGGATCATGAAGCGGTACCCGGCGTTTCCCAAATGAGGTAGTCGCCGCGTTCGGCGCCGACGCCGACCACGTTGATGCGAACGCCGACTTCGCGTTCGACGACAGCGATGAACGCCTTGGCCTCGGCTGGCAGGTCACCCGGTTCGCGCATCTCGTTGATCGGTGTCTTCCAGCCGGGCAGCTCTTCGTACACCGGCTCAATCCGTTCGAGCACGTCGTACTGGTCCGGGTAATCGGTGACCGGTTCGCCATCGAGCGTGTAACCGGTGCAGATCTTCACCGTGTCAAAACCGTCGAGGATGTCGAGCTTCGTGAGCGACAATTCGGTGAGCGAGTTGAGTCGCACCGCGTGGCGCAACATCACGCAGTCGAGCCATCCGCAACGACGAGCACGACCTGTGACCGTGCCAAATTCGCGACCGACTTCGGAGAGCATCTTGCCGTCGTCGTCGAACAACTCGGTGACGAACGGGCCGGCACCCACACGCGTGGTGTACGCCTTGGTGATCCCAACGATCCGGCTGAGGTCGCGTGGGCCCAAGCCCGAGCCGACCGAAGCGCCGCCAGCTGTCGGGTTCGATGACGTCACGTAGGGATACGTGCCGTGATCGAGGTCGAGGAAGGTCGCTTGCGCGCCTTCGAGCAGGATGTGGGCATCTTCGGCCAGCGCGTTGTGTAGCAAGCTGATCGTGTCGGAAAGATACGGCACGAGACGTGCGCCGTACGTCGAGAAGCGCTCGACCATGTCCTCGACGTCAAGTTCGTCGCCGCCGGCCTCGCTGATCAACTTGTTCTCGACCGTTGCGCGTTCGCGGATCAGTCGAGCAAAACGTTCGGGGTCACGTGCGTCGCCGGCACGGATGCCGACGCGGCGCATCTTGTCGGCGTACGCCGGGCCGATACCGCGCAACGTGGTGCCGAGCTTGTCGTCGCCGCGCATTGCCTCGGAGATCGCGTCGTGGCTCTGGTGCCACGGGAAAATGAGGTGCGCCCGGGTGGAGACCTTGAGGTCGGAGCAGGAGTTGCCCCGCGACTCGAGCATGTCGACCTCGTTGAAGAGCGTCGGCATGTCGACAACAACACCGTTGCCGATCACCGGGATCACATGCGGATACAAGATGCCGGAGGGCACAAGCTGCAAGGCGTACTTCTCGCCGTCAACCACCACGGTATGGCCCGCGTTGTGGCCGCCCTGGTAGCGCACGACATAGGTGTGCTCTTTCGACAAGAGGTCGATGACTTTGGCTTTACCTTCGTCGCCCCATTGGGCTCCGATAACGACCGTAACTGGCATTGACGCTCCCCTTCGCAGGGTGTGAGAGGAATCCGACCACCGCTCGACGTGCCGAGCGAAAGTGGCGAATGGAACGTGATGTGACACTACTGCCAGGCGGTGCGACCTCAGTCATCCGTTCGATTCTCCGGCGTGCTTTTTGTCAAGCCGATGCAACACCGATGATCCCCCACCTGCTCACACACCTGCTCCTTCGCCCGATCCCGCAGCGCCAGTCGAAGGGCTCGACGGTAATCTTGGTGACATGACCGTAATGCGACGCCAGGTGTGGAACGAGATGGGCAGCGATGCTCGGGCCGCCCTGATGCACCGCGGTATCGACGACATCTTCGACCCAGAATTGCGAACTTCGATCGGCATCATTCTCGAAGACGTTCGCCGTCGCGGCGACGCGGCGGTCTGTGATGCACTGGCCAAGTTCGATGGAATAGCGCTCACCCCTGACCAACTCCGAGTCAGCACGGCCGAGTTCGAGCAGGCAGTCGTGTCTGACGCCGTTGACGAGGCCATCGACGACGCAATCATCCACCTGCGCACCTTCAACGAAGCACAGATGCAGCAGTCTCGCGACTGGAGCGTCGAGAGCGAACCAGGTCTGACCGTCGGCGAGAAGATCACGCCGATTAGTTCCGTCGGTCTGTTCACACCGTCCGGCAAGGCGAGCTATCCGAGCGTTGCGTATCAACTCGCCGTTCCAGCAGTCGTCGCCGGCGTCCCCAAGGTGTCGCTCGTCGTTCCGCCTGTTCCCGGTGGATCAGGCGAGATCGACCCGGCTGTCCTGGTCGTTTGCCGCAAGCTTGGCATCGAGAATGTGTTCCGCGTCAATGGCCCGGCGGGCATCGCAGCACTCGGTTTCGGCACCGAGTCGATCGACAAGGTCGTCAAGATCGTCGGGCCCGGTTCGCCCGCCGTCACGATCGCCCAGGTCGAGATGCAACGGTTCGGCACATCGACCATGATGCTGCTCGGCCCCACCGAGAGCCTCGTCATCGCCGATGAAACGGCCGACCCGGTCCGCCTCGCGGCGGACCTGCTGATCGAGGCGGAACACGGCACCGACAGTTCCGTCGTTCTCCTGACCACTTCGGCCGCTCTCGCTGACGCCACCGACACCGAACTCGACCGCCAGCTCGCCGCCCTGCCCGAGGTACGCGCCACAGCATGCCGCGCCTCGCTCGGGCCGAACGGTGGATGCGTTCTTGTCGACGATCTCGACACCGCCATCGCTGTGGCCAATGAATACGCCGCCGAACACCTCCAGGTTGCTGTCGCCGACGCCGACATCGACCGTGTTGTCGACGGTTTGGTGAATGCCGGCGAAATTCTGATCGGTCAAGACACCCCGTTCAGCGCTGCCAACTTCATCCTCGGCTGCCCCGCATCGCTACCGACGAGCGGCTTTGCGCACGTGGCGTCAGGTATCACCGCCAATGCGTTCTTGAAGCGGACCGCAATTGCTCGCTCCAACGGAACCGCAATCCGGCGCATGGCCTCAAACGTCATCGCGCTGGCCGATCACGAGGGCTTCCCTGCCCACGCGAACGCGCTGCACCTTCGCAACACTTGAAGTGGCCTGAAATCAGGAGAGGCGGAAGGGTCCGAAGAGTCGGAAGGCTGCGCTGCGGCATACACGTGCGCTGACGGTGGGGCGCGTACGCTGATGCCGTCATGGCCACGGTCTTGCTCGTCGAAGACGACGAACGAATCAGCGAGCCGCTGGTCCGCGTCTTGCGATCAGAATCTTTCGACGTCGTTCACGTCGCCGCCGGTCACCCGGCGTTGCTGGCAATCGACGAGGCGCAACCCGATCTACTGCTCCTCGATCTGACCTTGCCCGACATCGATGGCCTCGATGTTTGCCGCAAAATCCGGGCCAAGTATCCGGACCTCCCGATCATCATGCTGACGGCTCGCGCAGAGGAAATGGACGTCATCGTCGGGCTCAACGCCGGTGCTGACGACTACGTGGCCAAGCCTTTCCGACTCGCCGAACTCGTGGCCCGAATCCGGGCTCGCCTGCGCATCTCTGAACAGACGGCGTCGGTTCCCGTACCGCCCAAGCTGCTTGGTGCCGGCATCATCCTCGACACGACGGCGCGTCGATGTAGCGTGATCGATAACGCTGGAAAAAGCGGCGAAGTCGAGTTGACGGCAAAAGAATTCGACCTGCTCGTTCTCCTCATGCAGCAACCCGAAGTGACCCTCAAGCGCGAGGAGATCATGGCCAAGGTTTGGGACGAGAACTGGTGGGGCTCGACCCGAACGCTCGACACCCACATTTCGACGCTGCGGCGCAAGATTCACGACGACACCGATCCTCCGTCGAAGATCATCACCGTGCGCGGCGTCGGCTTCCGCTTCACACCCTGACCCGTGCGACGCCGACTCGTTCTGTCGACGATCCTTGTTGTCTCGATCGTTCTGCTGATCTTGACCGTACCGGTCACTCTCATGTTGCGCGAAGCCGCGACGAACGAGCTCACTGCCCAGAAGATGCAGGAAGCCACGACTGTTGCGGCGGCACTTGCTGAGGATCTTGCAGCAGGGGGACCCGTTGACTTGACCGTCACCGACGCGCTGGTCGCCGAGGGTGACGGCGTGCGCGTCCTCAGTGCGAACGGCGAGGTCATTGCCGAACAAAATGTGGACGGCATTGGCTCCCCGTACCGATCGAGCATCGACGGGCCGAACGGAACACAGGTCGAGGTGTTCTCGAGTAACGATGAAATCAACCGGCGCTTCATCGACCAATTGGTGCGGCTGCTTGTCGTTGCGCTCTTCGCCGTCGCTGCAGCCGCCGCACTCGCATTCGTCCAAGCCCGACAGCTCGCCAGACCGCTCGAACGTCTCGCCCGATCAGCCACACGGCTCGGTGATGGCGACTTCACCGCCACGCCACCGTCACCATCCGGGATTGCAGAGATCGACGGTATCTCGCGTGCGATTCGGCTCAGCGGAAACCGAGTCGAACGTATGCTTGAATCGGAACGAGGGTTCACCGCCGATGCCACGCATCAGCTGCGGACCGGCCTCACCGGGGTCGCCATGCGACTCGAGATCCTTGAGCGCCACCACGATCCCGAAGTGGCTCATGAGGCGGCCACAACGCTCAGCCAAATCCACGAGCTCAACACGACGCTCGACGAGTTGCTGCGTGTGGCACGCAGGGGCACCACCGGCGAACGGACCGAACTCGACCTCACGGCACTCGTGGACCATCACGTGACCGACTGGCAGGATCAGTTCGCCAAGAAGCGACGCCAGATCGTCGTCTCGACCGGCATCGTTCACCCGGTGATCGGCACCCCTGGGCTCATCGGACAGATTCTCAACGTCCTGATCGAGAACTCGCTGCGTCATGGCCGAGGCACCCTGGCGCTGCTGGTCAGCGAAACGAGCGTGTTGATCGAAGACGAGGGGACCGGCATCGACCAATCGAAGGCAGCCACGCTCTTCGACCGGCCCATCGACCACCACGCGGCACACGGCCGTGGGCTCTCGCTGGCGCGTCGACTCGCAGAGGCTGACGGAGGCCGCCTGGAACTCGTCAAGCTCCAGCCAGCGACATTCAGGCTCTCATTGCTCTCTGCACGCAGTTGATTGTCGCCGGGCGAGTCCGGACCGGGGCCCGAAAAAGCAGGAACCCGAGGATGGAAACCCGAGGTTCCCTCAAGTCATCCGTTCAAGTCACCGTTCAAGTCGCCGTTCAAGTCACCGTTCAAGTCATCGTTCTGCAGCGCCAACAATGAGCCTTGGATGTTCTTCAGTTCCGGGCCGAACGGTGATCCGCCCGCCTTCTGGGACGCCGCCGTCGAGGATCAGTATCGCGGCCGGGTCAGCGATCTCACGCTGAATGATCCGCTTCAACGGACGAGCGCCGAACGACGGGTCGTAGCCGTCGCGCGCGAGTTGAGCCATGGCTGCGTCGTCGATGTCGAGTGCGATTCGTTTCGCATCGAGCCGCTTGCGGAGCAGTTCGAGCTGCACTTTGACGATGGCGTACAGATCCTCTTCTGACAGCGAGCGGAACCGGATGATGTCGTCGACCCGGTTGATGAACTCCGGCTTGAAGAAGTCGAGCGGGTCGCCGGGGAGATTCGATGTCATGATCAACACGACGTTCGTGAAATTGACGGTGCGCCCCTGTCCGTCGGTCAGCCGACCGTCATCGAGCAACTGGAGCAACGTATTGAACACATCAGGGTGTGCCTTCTCGATTTCGTCGAGCAGCACGACCGAATACGGCCGGCGGCGGACCGCTTCGGTGAGCTGCCCGCCCTCGTCGTAACCGACGTATCCCGGGGGCGCGCCGATCAGGCGAGACACAGAGAACTTCTCCAGGTACTCACTCATGTCGATACGCACCATCGACTTCTCGTCGTCGAAGAGGAACTCAGCGAGCGCTCGGGCCAACTCGGTCTTGCCGACACCGGTCGGGCCGAGGAACATGAACGAACCGATTGGCCGGTTCGGGTCGCTCAGCCCGGCGCGGCTGCGGCGGACCGCGTTGGCGACCTTCGTCACGGCGTCGTCCTGACCAATGACCCGCTTGTTGAGTAGCCCCTCAAGGTTGACCAGTTTGTGCGTCTCGGACTCCATCAGACGACTCATCGGGATACCGGTTGCCTTGCCGACGACCTCGGCGATGTCTTCGGCATCAACCTCTTCCTTGAGCATCGCCTTGGTTTCTTGCAACTGATGAAGGTGCGTGGTGGCGTCTTCGATACGCCGCTCGAGCTCGGGGATGCGGCCGTACCTGATCTCGGCAGCAAGTTCGAGGTCAGACTCACGCTCAACCTGTGTACGGAGACCTTCCAGTTCCTCTTTCAGGGAGCGGATCGCGCTGATCGCCTGCTTTTCCTGCTCCCAGTGCTCTCTCATTTCCGTATTGGAGACATTGAGCTGAGCGAGCTCGTCGTGCAAGACATCGAGCCGTTCCGCCGACAGCTTGTCGCTCTCTTTTTCGAGCGCGACCTGTTCGATCTCCAACTGCAGGATGCGGCGCTGCACCACGTCGATCTCGGTCGGCAGCGAGTCGATCTCGATACGCAGCTTCGATGCTGCCTCGTCCATCAGGTCGATTGCTTTGTCGGGCAGGAAGCGCGACGTGATGTAGCGGTCAGACAGCACCGCAGCGCTGATCAGCGCTGAGTCCTGGATGCGTACGCCGTGGTGCACTTCGTACCGCTCCTTGAGGCCGCGCAGGATCCCGATCGTGTCATCGACCGACGGCTCACCCACGTACACCTGTTGGAAGCGGCGCTCGAGCGCGGGATCTTTCTCGACGTACTTGCGGTACTCATCGAGCGTGGTGGCACCGATCATCCTGAGCTCACCGCGCGCCAGCATCGGCTTAATCATGTTGCCGGCATCCATGGCGCCCTCGGCACCGCCCGCTCCGACGATCGTATGAAGTTCGTCGACGAACGTGATGACTTGACCGTCAGCGTCGATGATCTCTTTTAAGACGGCCTTCAAGCGCTCTTCGAACTCACCGCGGTACTTCGCTCCGGCGAGCATCGCGCCAATGTCGAGTGCGATCAGCCGCTTGTTCTTGAGACCTTCGGGAACGTCACCATCAGCGATACGCGCGGCGAGACCTTCGACGATCGCTGTCTTGCCGACACCCGGCTCACCAATGAGCACCGGGTTATTCTTCGATCGACGAGACAGCACCTGAATGGCTCGGCGGATCTCGTCGTCGCGGCCAATAACAGGGTCGATCTTGCCGTCTCGGGCACGGGCGGTCAGGTCCTGGCCGTACTTCTCGAGGGCCCCGAACTTCTCTTCAGGGTTCTGATCGGTAATGCGATGCGAACCGCGCACATCTTTCAACGCGACCAACAGTTCTTCGGAGCCGATGTCGAGGCGGTCATTCATCGCGAGCAACAGGTGCTCAACCGACAAGAAGTCGTCGCCGAGGTCTTTCTGGTACTTCTCGGCGTTGTTGACCGTGTTGGTCAGCTCCTTGCTCATCCGCGGCTCGTCGCCGCCGTAGGCCTTGGGGAGGTTCTGGACACGCTCGTCGAGCTTGTTGCGCACCATCAGGGGTGCCTGGCCGAGCTTGGCGAGTACCGCCGGAATGATCGTCCCGTCCTGGCGCATCATGGCACCCAGCACGTGGTCAGTGGTCAGCTCAGGGTTGGACAGGCTCTTGGCCTGGTCGATCGCTGCAGAGAACGCCTCCTGGGTCTTGATGGTCCATTTCTTCGGGTCAAATACCATGTCGTGTCCGCCCACTTCCTGTGCTTCGTCTTAGTCCGTCAACAATGTTGAGTCTCATCCTATCAAGATTGAGCCCAGTCGATCATCCGATCGAGCCGCCAACGCAAGGCACTCGTCGACGGCAACGGCCCGTCCATGAACGCCAGGTACGGCACCTCCACAGTCATGAACACAGCTCCAGACTACGACGCTGCCCGCAGGGCGTTGACACCGAGGGGTTTCCGTCATCTTTTCCATCATCTTTTCCGTCATTTTCTCCGTCATTTTCTCTGTCATTTTCTCCGTCAGCAGCGGCTCCATTTGAGTCGCGAACTCGACCACGGCCAACGCGCAACGTGACGTGCGGCCCACGAGCACATTCGCTCCACACCCCGCCTGTGACAACGGCTCGGTATCGTTAATCTGATGTCCCGGTACCGCCCGCCTTACGTTGCCCAAGGCACGTGGCGATCCGGTGCACTGCACGTGTGGGGTTGGAATGGTGTCGACACCGCATCGATGGCCTGGCTGTACTCCGGATTCCGCCAAATTGGCGACGACGGCCGGCGCACCGGCTGGCACGATTCCCCCATCTCGTACGGCGCGATCGGTCGGGTAACAATCGATGTCCCGAGCCATCACACGATGCACGCATCGTCCGTCCAGCTCGACTCGATCGGGACCGCGGTCTGGCTCAGCGAACTGCCAGCATCGGAGTTCCTGTCCGACTCGCTTGCCTGGTTCGCGCGCCTCGCCGAACTCGCTCGGTACACCGTGTCGTCCAACCGAATCGTGCCGTCGATCGTCAACGAGGGCCCATTCATCGTCGGGCGCTGGGCGGCCGTCACCGACGAACCGATCGAAGCAATACTCGCGGCGCTCGACACATCGATGCCCGATATCTGCGTGGCAGGTTCCGGCGTGAACTCCACCCGGATCTACAACCAACTCGTCGACGGCATCGCCCGATCGTTCCTCCACCAGAGCGGATGGAAGGCCAACCTCGGGCGTCAGCGCAAGCCTGCCGCACAGGCATTGCGATCGCTGTTCGGTGCACTGTCGAAGCCCGACCACGTGATGCGCGGCACTTCGGGTGAGTACGAGATCGCCATCCAACACCTGCGCGACGACCTCGACCGCCACCGTCGGCGCCTCAACGGCGAACCGGTGTTGGTCCCTCGTCTTCGCCTGATGATCGCCGACGACCCCCTCGACCCGTGGGTGGTCCGGCTCGAACTCGTCGATGACACCGACAGCGCTCGGTGGTGCTCGGCGAATGACGTGTGGGAACGCAATCAAGTCGCTGTCGATATGGCCCGCGGCGAAGAGCACCTGGACAACCTGGCTGAAATGCTCGGCGAGGTCGTCAGTCGCATTGGTGGCGTACCTGGCCTCGCCGACCTCGCGCTCCAACACGAGCCGACCAGCGTCGAGCTCGAACTCGATGTTGCCGAAGACTTCATCGACCTCGCGCCGCAACAACTCGACCAGCTCGGCGTCGAACTCATCGGCCCCGAGCGGCTGGTGCGAACACGCGTCAACGTCAGCGGCGAAGCCACGCCGTCGCCGCCTGATGACCGTACGAAGCAGTTCGGCAAGGACGCACTCGTCAAGTGGAAGTTGGTGATCGGCGACGAAGAAATTTCCGACGCCGAGATCGCCCGTGCCGAAGAGGCCGGCGCCACCTTGCTCCACACCGGGCAGCGCTGGGTGCGCATCGACGCCGCCGAGCTCCGTCGCAAGCGTGAGCAGCTCACTGATCTCAAGACCAACCACAGCAGGGTCAAGCCACTCGAACTGATGCGGCTCGCCAACGACGAGGGCAGCACCGACGAGAACCCGCTCATTTTCGTCCACGATGCACCCGGCCAGGGCGATGCGGCCGACCCGTACGACGCTGACGGCACCGTCGCGCGCGATCGGCTCGCAGCCGATTGGGTCCGTGAACTGCTGGCCGGCCTCCCTGACGAAGAACTCGAAGAGACCCAGGAGTCACCGGAGTTCGTCGGCGAACTGCGTCACTATCAACGACGTGGCTTGTCGTGGCTGCAGTTCCTCGCCAAACTCGGGCTCGGCGGGGTACTGGCTGACGACATGGGGCTCGGCAAGACCGCAACCACGCTGGCGCATCTCCTCGAACGTCCAGGGCCGCACCTCGTCATCTGTCCGCTGAGCGTCGTACGCAACTGGAAACGCGAGTCGGAGCGCTTCACCCCCAAGCTCGATGTCGTCATCCATCACGGTGCCACGCGCAGCAAAGCGCTCGCGACCCCTGACTCCGAACTCTTCGTCACCAACCCGGAACGCCAGCTCGTGATCACCACCTACGGCTTGCTCCCTCGTGACCTCGAACACCTCGGCAGCGTCAAGTGGTCGACGGTCGTGCTCGACGAGGCGCAAATGGTGAAGAACCCGAACACCAAGGCAGCCAAGGCGGTCCGGCTGCTCAACGCCGAACAGAAGCTGGCCCTCACCGGCACACCGGTCGAGAACCGATTGAGCGAGCTGTGGGCGATCCTCGATGCGGTCAACCCCGGGTTGCTCGGCAGCCTCACCAAGTTCCGTGACAAGTTCGGCACGCCAATCGAACGCCACCACGATCTTGAAGCCGCGGCACGACTCCGCCGGATGACGCAGCCGTTCATTCTCCGCCGCACCAAGGCCGACAAGCGGCTCCTGCCCGATCTGCCCGACAAGATCGAACAGATCGCGTACGCCAAGCTGACCAGGGAGCAGGCAACGCTCTACCAAAAAATTGTCGACCAACTCCTCCACGATGCCGAGCAAGAGAGCGGCATGAAGCGGCGAGGCCTCGTCCTCGCTGCGCTGATGCGTCTCAAGCAGGTCTGCAATCATCCTGCTCACGCATTGAAGGATGGATCCCGATTGGCCGGCAGGTCGGGCAAGCTCACTCGTTTTGACGAACTCGTCACCGACTTGCTCGACCAGGGCGAGCGAGCCCTGGTCTTCACCCAGTTCCGCGAGATGGGCGAACTCCTCCGACAGCACGTGTCTGAGCAGTTCGGGTTCGACGCGCCCTTCCTCCATGGCGGCGTCACCCGCACACGACGCGACTCGATGGTCGACGAATTCCAGGACGGCAGCGGCCCACCGTTGCTGCTCATCTCGCTGAAAGCGGGCGGCACCGGCCTCAACCTCACCGCTGCATCGCAGGTGATCCACTACGACCGCTGGTGGAACCCGGCCGTCGAAGATCAAGCCACCGATCGCGCATGGCGGCTCGGGCAGGAGCGCACTGTCAATGTCCACAAGCTCGTCTGTGAAGGCACGGTTGAAGAACGCATCGGTCAGGTGATCGACGACAAACGCAAGCTCGCCGACGCCGTCGTCGGCACCGGCGAAGCGTGGCTCTCCGAACTTTCGACCAGCGACTTGCGCGACCTTGTCGTGCTCGAGCAGGACGGCTGAAATGACTCGCCCTCGTAAACCCTTCGGCTCCACACAGCCTGGGCGCCTTCCCGCAACCATGGTCAAGGTGCTCGCCGCCGAGTTAAGTGACCCATCGCGTCATCGCAAGGGTAAGCAGTACGCCAACGACGGTTCGGTCCTCGACATCATCATCGAGCCCGGCATCGTGACCTGCGAGATCCAGGGCTCACGGTCGATGCCCTACGTGGCGTCGATCGAGGTGCTCCCCGGGAGCGGGATGCCGTTGCGTCGCGACCTGACCTGCTCATGTTCCTGCCCTGACGACGACAACTGGGGTGGACACGCCTGCAAGCACGTCGTCGCCGCGCTGTACACGCTGAGCAACGAGTTCCTGATCGAACCCGAACTGCTCGACGTGTGGCGCAACAACAGCGACAGTGACAGTGACAGTGACAGCGAGCGCCGCCGTCGCCGTGATGACGAAGACGAAGATGACGACGAAGATGACGATCTTGAACCTGACGCGGTACGCGGCACGCGCCGCCATCTGTCGATCGTTCGCGACATCGACGACGAACCAGCACCGCGTCCGCCCTCGGTGTTCGAGGATCCGCTGAAGTCGGTGCTGCGTTTGCAGCCCGGCACCGAACTGCCCGACATCCCACAGCTCGAACAAGCCGACCTCCGCAGCCCGCGCGACCGCGACCTCGCCACGGCGCTTCGCGACGCACTCGCACACGTCCGAGTCGACTGGGACTGAGCGTCAGCTCGTCGGGTAATAGTCAGCTCGCCGGGTTCTCGGCGGCGAGGCGCAAAACTTCGTCTTCGGGAAACGCGCCGATCCAGCCGGTGATCGGTGTGCCGTCGGCTGTGAGCAGCACTGCTGCGGGCTGCGAGCTGACCCCGATTGCCTGCCACGAGATGAACGACTCGTCCCAGAGCATGTCGAAGGTCGTCCCGAACTTGTTGTCGTCGTT
>NZ_JBDNIJ010000072.1:0-2648 GCF_041688325.1 Ilumatobacter sp. | reverse complement strand
TGGCGGCTCTTGGATGCCGACGATGGGCATTGGTCGATCCATGCCGGAGCGTTCGATGACGCTGTCGGGCTGTCGACCGAGGCGATCTGGTACGCCGATCACGCTGCCGAGTACACCGCACTCGATCCGGCGCCACCGCACATCAACGCCGCTGACC
The DNA here is from genome assembly GCF_041688325.1 of Ilumatobacter sp. Lineage (GTDB taxonomy): Bacteria > Actinomycetota > Acidimicrobiia > Acidimicrobiales > Ilumatobacteraceae > Ilumatobacter_A. The sequence continues at coordinate 2,491 of NZ_JBDNIJ010000072.1, read as the reverse complement.
TCTGACCACCGATCGATTCCAAGGAGCGAACTACTGTCGGCTGCATGACCTGGGAACTGGTGATCGACGGCATCGACTTCGGCGAAGGACCGCGTTGGCATGACGGAAAGTTCTGGTTCAGCGACTTCTTCCAGCAGACGATTTCGACGGTCGGCGCCGACGGAGTTCGGAAGGTGGAGGTCGAATACGAGGGCCGCCCATCGGGGCTCGACTGGCTGCCTGACGGGCGATTGGTGTTTGTGTCGATGGCTGACCGCAAGCTGATGCGCGTCGAACCGGATGGTTCCATCGTCGAGCACGCCGACCTCGGCGGTGTGGCCAACGGCCATTGCAACGACATGGTCATGGACGCTGTAGGCAACGCGTACGTCGGCAACTTCGGCTTCGACATGGAGGCTGGCGACGAGTTCGCCATGGCCTCGCTGGCGCTCGTGCGAGCCGATGGCTCCATCGAGATCGCCGCCACCGATCTCATGTTCCCGAACGGCTCGGTCATTGTCGACAACGGGAGGACGCTCATCGTCGGCGAGTCGTTCGGTGGGCAGTACACGGCCTGGGACATCAACGATGACGCCACGTTGACCAACCGGCGTATCTGGGCAAAAATCGAGGGCACTGCACCCGACGGGTGCACGGTCGATGCCGAGGGTGGCATCTGGTACTCCGATGCACTTGGCAAACAAGTCGTGCGAGTCCTCGAGGGCGGCGAGGTCACGCATCAGCTGGCAACCGAGGCCAACACGTACGCCTGCATGCTGGGCGGCGCCGACGGCAACCAGTTGTTCGCTCTCACCTGCGAAGACTCACACCCGTCCAAAGCAACGGGCACCGCCACCGGCAAGCTCTGGGTCACCACCGTCGACGTCAGTCGTAACACCACCGATCGCCCCTAACCGTCACACTCCGGTCACACCAAAGCGTGACCAAAGCGTGACCAAAGCGTGACCAAAGCGTGACGGCTTTGCGTCCATGATCGAGATGGCGTCTCGGGCTGTGACAGCTCATCTTCATGATGGCTGCATGAGCAGCAAGCGAGCGAGCGAGATACCTCGATGAGACCACCTGGCACCACGTCTACAACCGTGGAGCCGATGGGCAAGACATCTTCAGTCTTCATGGCGACCAGTCATTGTTCGAGAACTTGATCGGCGAAACCGTCACGGTGTGCGACGTGGAGGTCCACGCCTACGCCTTGATGAGTAACCACTTTCACTTCCTGATTCGTGACCCCAACGGAGAGCTGTCGGGGTTCATCCAGTACCTCGCCGGCCAATACGCAGCCGCTTACAACATCCGGACTCGGCGGCACGGTCCACTGTTCGAGGGGCGATTTTGCTCTGTGCCAATTCTCGACGAGCGTCACCTCATCATCGAGGCGCGCTACGTAGAGCGCAACCCACTGGCGTTCGTCACTCCATCGTGGTTGGCCGCGTATGCCCATTCCAGCCTTGGTGTCTCCATCGGCAAACGGCAAGGCCCGGCCTTGCTGACGACCGACGAGACCTCGCCGCGAGTCAGCGGAGTCGACTACCTCGACTTCGTTCTCGCCGATCACACCAGCGATACCGGCCCAGTCTTTCAGCGCCTCCACACCGCCGTCCATCACGCAATCCACCGGGCGACCTGATGTCACACTTTGGTCTGACCAGAGCGTGACAAATCCACCGACCGCCGCCTTGAACTGGACGCTTTACAGGACTGCCACGCCGTCCATTTCGCCGAGCGGCTCGTTGATCAGCTCGATGCGTTCACCGTCGGGGCCGCAACAGTAGAGCGAGCTGCCACCGACGATGAAGGTCTCGACACCGGCAGCTTCGAGCTTGCCCTTCAATCGATCCCAGTTGTCCGGCGGCACTGAGATGGCGAGGTGGTGGTGCCCGCCGAGCACCTCGGCGTAGTCCTTGAGTCCGAGTCCCGGGAAGTCGAAGAAGGCCAGGGCGTTGCTGTGGCCGATGTCGAAGAAGAAGTGGGTCGATCCCGCGTAGTCACGGTTCTCGAAGAGTTCGGTCAGCGGGAACTCCAGGAGCCCCTGGTAAAAGTCGATCGTCCGTTCGACGCTGCTGGAGATGAGCGCCTGATGATGCACGCCGCGGGCTGACGACGCCGGCCGATCGGCTGCTGGGAGGAGGTACCTCTGACGCATCGCGGCCCACTCGTCGACACGGTCGGGATGGTCACCGTCATGCGTCGACCCAAAGTGCGGTGATTCAGTTGCCATCGCAACAGTCTTCCCCGCCAACGTGCGCTTTACACGCCTGGAGTCTGAGCAATTCAGTACATCGAGCCGCTGGATCCGCCTACGTCGTTCCCGCGAGCGCGGTCGAGTTCGGCATCCATCCCCAGCTTCATCGCCTGAAGATCACCGGTGACGGTGACCATCCGGTAGCCGCGCTCAAGCCGATCGGGAGTCAGCGCACCGGTTGCATGAATGCCGGCGACGATCCCGCGTGCGTTGCAGCCTGCAGCGATCGTGTCGAGCGCTTCGAGGAAC
>NZ_JBDNIJ010000388.1:0-2599 GCF_041688325.1 Ilumatobacter sp. | reverse complement strand
TGGTGGCGTTGTCGGTGGCGTGACCGCAGGAACGGTCGGCGGAGCTGTGTTTGGGACCGCTGGTGTCTCGATTGCGGTGTTGGAGTGATGCGGCGGGACAGGTGGAACAGGGGGACCAGGCGGAACAGGTGGGACAGATGAGACAGATAAGACAGGTGGGACAGCGCGCCCTGGTTCGGTTGGCAATTTGAGTTCCCACCCCGGCACGATCAGATTTGGGTCATTGAATGTTCGTCCGTCGACCATGCCCCGGTCGCGGTTCTCCTCGAAGATGTCCGGCCAGGCCGCAGCGTCACCGAGTCGTTGTTCGGCGATGCCGAAAAGCGTGTCGCCTTCGACCTCGACGTGCGAAACCGAAGCGTCATCTGTCGGTGATTCGGTCGATCCGTCGATTCGAATCGTGATGGGTGTCGGCGGGCCGACGGAAGCCAGTGGGAGCACGTCGGCAGGGATAACGAGTTCCCAGCCAACCTCGATGTACGCGGCGTTGGTGAAGCGAATGCCGCCGGGCATCATTGAGCCCAGGTTCGCATCGAGGATGGAGTCAGCGATGTCGGCGGTGGACATGGCAACATCGACGGACAGTGATCCGGCGATCGCGTAGATCGACTCACCGCGTTGTACGAGATGGAGTCGAGAGCGGTCAAGGGAGACCGCTGGCGGTGCCTGGTCATGTCGTGCGAGACGCCGATGGGCATCGACTCCGTTCGCGGGTGAAGATGCATCGACTTGCTCCGTACCAGCGAACGGCGGAGACCAAGGCATCAGTGAACTTTGCGGCGATACGAGCGCAGTCACGTTGGCCAGCAGTGGGAGGAATGCCACGAGGCCGGCAGCAATGAACCGGGCCGGCGGTTGTGCCCAGCCAAGGCCCCGAATCTCGGGCCAGGCCAGCCCGCGGTGTCGGACAAGATGAACGGTTTCGACGACTGTGGTCATGACGATGATCACGACCGCGACCCACACCAGAGACAGCGTGGTTCGGATCAGCAGGTTGATGACCACGTCGTTGGTGAGTGGGCTCTGGAGCGCCTCGACGATCTCCCTGGAATTCCATTGCCAGGGCAACGGAATCTGATGTAACGGGTTCGCAGAATTGAAACGCAGTCGCGCCACTGCGACCAGGGCGACCGGCCCGGCGACCGCCAGAGCGGCAAGCGCGAGGATGGCGCCGACGAACCGTCCGACTGCGGTCAGACCTCGTTGCAACATGGCATCCCCTTCCTGGCGAATCGTGCGTCCGATGATGAAGGCGCTTTCTCAACACAGTGGGCGACCCTGCACCGAGAACGGAATGAGCGGCTCATGGAGCTCGCTGCGACTCGACGGTCGCCCGGCCGGTCACGGTGACACCTCGATCGGTAATCACGACGATGGCGGTGACAGTTGCAGCGTCGACGGAGATCTGCGTCGTGCCGGAAACGTCGTAGCGCTCGAGGAGCCGGGTTGCAGTGTCGGTTCCCGCAGCGATCGCGCCGGACACGTCGATGGTCGGATCGGCACCCTGACGCAATGGCGTTGCGAAGGCCACTTGCGCGCCTGACCTGGCTGCCTGAAACGCAACTGAGTTGGCGGTGGAACGATTCGAGATACCTCGATCGACATCGCGGGCCAGCCACACGAGGCCGAGGAATGTCAGGCTGAACAGGATGACGACGCCGGCCACGAGGCCGGAGCCGCGTTCGCCGCGGACTCGACGGATCACGGTCCCCCACCCTCTGCTGCACGCAACGGGTCGATGGTGGCAAAGGCGGTGGCCGTCAGCGTTTGGGCCTGTGGCCGGATCAGCTCAAGACCGGCCGTCGACACCGAGCACGTGACCGTTACGGCGACCTCGCCACCGGGTTGAAAGGCGCTGATGTCGACGGAGACGCTCGGGTTACTGCAGGTCTGTTCGTCGACGAGCATTGCTTGTGCCGCTGATCGGCCAGCCGTAATTGCTCCGGCTGTCGTGCGTTCCTGGGCCGCTGCTTGGGCTCCGGACTCGGCCGCGACTTGTACGGTGGCGCGACTGTCGACGCCGCGACCGAGGAAGAGGATGACGATCGCCATTCCGAGTGCGGCGGGTGCGATCAATGCGAGGCCGAGTGCGTCGCTGCCTCCGCGCTCGTCACGTCCGCGACGGGACCCCCGACTTGCGGGTGGAGCCGTCGTGCGGGGTGTTCGAGGCCTGGTCACGGTGCGGTGATCTCCTCGACGGGCACGGCGACGGTAACGGCGACAGGTCTCGACGTGCCGGTCATTATGCCCGGAGCATCAGCGTGGACGGTGACGACGACGAGACCGTCTGCCTCGTTGATCGTGACGTCAATGTTGCGTAAGGCTGTGTCGCTTGCCAGTACAGAAGCTGTTGCCGCAGCTGTACTTCCAGCGTTCGCGTCAGACCTGGCAACAAGTGCAGCTGCATCGCGCGCAGCGACGCGTGCTTCGGTTCGCGCATGGCTCCAGAGAGCTGATTGCCACGCTGCGAAGGCAAGCACGATGAACACCGGTGTGAGGAGCACGACCGAGAGCGATGTCGATCCGGGGTCGTCGAGGCCGCGTCGGGTCGTTGTCAACTTGGTCGTCGCTCTCACGGTGCTGGTCGTCACGGTGCTGG
>NZ_JBDNIJ010000387.1:0-4267 GCF_041688325.1 Ilumatobacter sp. | reverse complement strand
GCAGCACCGTGTACGAGACCCTCGGCAAACTCGTCGCTCGGGGCGCTGCGTTCGAAGTCAAAGTCGAAAGTGACGCGGTCTCGTACGTGCCGCTGGACGTCGACGCGCTGATCGGTCGACTCCGCCGGCAGACGCACTCCACGATCGGCGGTCTCGAACAAGCGCTTCCCCAGATCGGTGCTGCCGTCACTGCGCGAGTGGTGCAGCATCTCAGCGGCCGCGCCGATGTGATCGCCCGTTCGATCGATGTGATCGAAAGTGCGAAGCGGTCGGTCTGGCTGTCGATCTGGCCGGACGAGTCGGTTGAATTCGTGACAGCGGTCGATCAGGCGATCGCGCGGGGCGTCGATTCCTTCACGATTGCGTACGGCGACGTGGGGTCGCTCGCAGGGCGGGTGTACACCCACTCCTACAGCACACCCGACGTCGTGCTCGAACGACTCGGTTGTCGCATGTCGATCGTCATCGCCGACCACGACCAAGCAGTCATCGCTGGCGTTACGGGCGACGACGTCTGGGGTATCTGGAGTGATGACAGGGTGGTGGCGTTGCTCGCCGCCGAACACGTCCGCCACGACATCGCACTGCAACTCACCGCCGAGCACTTGGAGGCGGCCGGGTTCACCGATTTTTGGGCTCGCGATCCCGATCTCGAGGCGCTTCGCGACGCAGCGGCCCTGGGGATCGTCTCGGCTTTTAAAGACAGTTGATGGACCGCAACGTGCAATCTGGAGTAGCGACGACCGAACGAGTCGTCCAAGCATTGTTCGATGCGATTGAGTCGCGAGATCTACGGCGAATTGCCGCGATGCTGTCGGTCGATTGCACCTGGCAAAACGTCCCTCACGAACCGACCAACGGACGCGACGCCGTGGTGGCGATGTTCGCCTCCATCGTGTGTCCGTCCGATCGCGTGCGCTGGTCGATCATCAGCGCTGCGCATGGCGACGGTGTCGCATGGATCGAGCGCACCGACAGTTTCTTGATCGACGACGACGAGCACAACGTGCGCTGCAACGGGGTGTTCCTCGTCGACACGAACACCGAACTGGTCACTGGCGTTCGCGACTATGTCGATCTCGCTGAGTGGCGAGACCGGATCGACGAGATTCTCCGACGCGGCGTGGAGCGATCGGCGGTCGACGTCGTGCAACGGCACCTCGCCGCGGTGGCGCGCCAAGACCCGCTCGGAATGGCTGCTGACTACGCCATCGATGCGGTGCTTATTCGCGGGGAAGACCGACGGACCGGGTGGGCCTCGATTGCCGATTACTTCGACACCATTCCGATTCGGATGTCTGGGCGGGCACTCGTGTTCGACAACGTGATCACGACCGAGCCCGGCTGCGTCGAAGTCTCGTGGACAATGTCATCGAACTCGCAAAGCGCTGAAATGATCGCAAGCGGCACCGACGACTACGTCGTGACCGCAGGGCGAATCGTGCGACAAACGGTCACGTTGGCCACACCCGACTTCTGACAGCGCCTCTTGGCAGGCCCGCAGAAAGTACGGGTCGAACGCCGTCTCACCGAAGCGTCGTCAGTGGACTAGCGACGCTTTGGCGAGATCGGCTACTGTTAATTTTCTTCGAGGGGGGAACTCTCGACTGAGCTAGGGGATAATCATCATGCGAGTTCATAATCGATCCATAACTCGGCGCCTCGTCGCCGGCCTCGCCGTGTGCGGGCTTGCTGTCGCTGCGTGCGGCAGCGACGACGATCCGGGTACGGCACCCACCGAGGAGTCGACCGAGGAGCCGGCCACCGAATCGGTCGACGAGACACCGGTTGGTGGAGACGCCGAAGCCAGAGTCGCAGCGTTCCGCCAACCGCTCAATGAGCTGCCGCTCAGCGCGCCGATTGCGATCGAGCCAGGCACCAAGGTGTTCTACGTGCAGTGCAGCGTTTCTGCGTGCGCCGAGATCGCCGTCGGCCTCGAAGCAGCATCTGTCGCTGCCGGCTGGGACCTCGAAGTGGCGTCCCACCAGGACACGCCTGACACGGTTGCCACCGCATTCGACGCAGCGATCGCCGCACAGCCCGATGTTGTGCTCGCAAGCGGAAACCCGCGCGAATGGTTCGCCTCTCAGCTGGCCACATTGGAAGAGCAAGGAATTCCGCTCGTCACGTGGTCGCTGCCCGAGGGATATGAGCCCGGCGAAGGCATCAGCGTGAACCTCCTCACCGACGACGACTACTACTTCTACGGCGTGCTCATGGCCGACTACGCGGCGGTAACCAGCACGACCAAAGAGGTTCTGTTCGTCGGGCTCCCGACCTTCCCAGTGTTGTCCACCGTGCAGCAAGGTTTCGAAGACGAGATCAGCACGACGTGCCCGGACTGCACGGTCAAGGTGATCGAGGTCGCGGTCACCGACCTTGGCACCAACTTGCCCGGCACCATGGTGTCTGAACTGCAGGCGAACCCAGGCATCGACATGGTGGCCTACGCCTTCGGTGGGATGCTGTTCGGCGTCCCTGAAGCAATCGCGGCCGCCGATCTCGGTGATCAGGCCAAGGCGATTTCACAAGCTGGTGGCCCACTCAACTTCGGGTTCATCACCAGCGGTCAACATCAGGTCGCCGAAGTCGGCATCGCCTCGGAACTGTTGGGCTGGCGTGCTATCGACGCCGCAGCGCGCATTCTGGCTGGCGAAGGTCCCGGCCGCGCCGACACCCCGCCGAACGCAGTGATCAACGGCCACCCCGACATCCTTGCCGGTGGACTGCCACTGCAGATTCTTGAAGCTGACTCGATCGCGGACCCAACAGTGTTGTGGCCCGGTGTGGTTGGTTTCCAGAATCAGTTCGAGACAATCTGGGCCGGCTGATCGCTGCTCGGGTACGGCCACGATGTGTGATGGGATGATGCATCGATGACCGATCTTCTTGTCGACCGGAGCACCACGGATTTGAGTGGTGCTCCGGTCGTTGATATTCGCTCGCTTTCCAAGACCTACCCGGGCCAGGTCGCGCTCGACAGCGCGCGCCTCCAGGTCCGATCAGGCGAGGTCCATGCCCTCGTCGGACAGAACGGCTCGGGCAAGTCGACACTGATCAAACTGCTCGGTGGCTATGTCAAGGCCGACCATGGCAGCGACGTCGACCTCGCCGGCTCGCGTGTCGACCTGTGGCATCTCGCGCAGCAGGACCGTCAGCGGATTCGTATCGTCCATCAAGATCTCGGCCTCGTTCCGACGCTTTCGACCGTCGAGAATCTTGGTCTTGGACGCGGGTATGCCCAGGGTCTCGGAGGCCGCATTTTGTGGCGACACGAGGTGCAGCGCGCACAAGAGTTGCTCTTGCGTTTCGGGCTCGCACCCGATGGGCGTCAACCTGTCGCCACGCTGTCGGCAGCTGAACGCGCCGCCGTGGCGATTGTGCGGGCACTCCAGGATTGGGACGAATCCGGAGATGGTCTGCTCGTGCTTGATGAACCAACAGCGTCGCTGAACCGTGGCGAAGTTGATGCGCTGTTCAGCGAAGTGCGACGGGTTGCACAGCACGGAGCCGGCGTTTTGTTCGTGAGCCACATGCTCGACGAAGTGCTCGAACTGGCCGATCGCGTCACCGTCCTCCGCGATGGAAAAGTCGTTGCCGAAGGCATCGATGTGGCGGATCTCGACGAACGGTCACTGGTCGAACTGATCGTCGGTCGCCCAGTCGAAGATCTCTTTCCGAGCCGTACGCCTGCGCCCGGCCGCCCAGCGCTGGAAGCCGAAATGGTGTCTGGCGTTGTTTTGCGAAATGTGAGCTTCAAGTTGCACGCCGGCGAAGTGCTCGGGTTTGCCGGGCTCGTCGGGTCCGGCCGCGAAGAGATCGCGAACGCAATGTTCGGGGCCACACCGCGCTTCATGGGCAAAGTGCTCATCCACAAGCGCAAAGTGTTCGCTACACCCCGCGATTCCATTCGAGCCGGAGTTGCTCTCGTTCCTGCTGAGCGAAAGACTGTCGGCCTGGATATGCAGGAGCGGCTGAGCGAACACATCCCACTTCCGCGTCTGGGTCCGGTGCAAGGACGCATTTTGCTCCGGCGGCGAGCGGTGAACGAGGTTGCTCGTGAATGGGCCGAACGGCTCGACGTGCAGCCCCCGATTTTGGAACGCCGCATGGAGAAGTTCAGCGGCGGGAATCAGCAGAAGGCAGTGCTCGCACGATGGCTGCGAACCGACCCGAGAGTACTCCTGCTTGATGAGCCGACGCAGGGCGTCGATGTGGGAGCAAAGGCTGCGATTTATCAGCACGTCGCCGAAGCGGCGGCGGGCGG
>NZ_JBDNIJ010000386.1:0-5485 GCF_041688325.1 Ilumatobacter sp. | reverse complement strand
GATGAGGAACAGCGAGATGCCGTCGACGCCGAGGTGCCAGCCAATGCCCCACTGCTCGATCCAAGCGTGCTGCGACGAGAACTGGAAGCCAGCCTCGCCCTGCTCGAAGGCAAACAGCAGCCAGATCGACAGAGCGGCCGTACCGACCGACGCGATCAGGGCAATGAGCTTGGTGATTTCGGGACGCGACTTGGCGGTCAATGCAACAGCGACGGCGCCGATGAACGGCACGAGGATGAGCATGGTGAGAATCGGGAACGACATCGCAGCACCGTGTGATTCCTCAACAGCGAGCAGGCCGCTAGTGGGGAGAAGAACAAGTAAGCCAGACATTAAAGAATTCCTCGAATCACCACGAACCAACCGAGGAGCAGGACGACACCGATGCCGATCACCCCGGCGTATTGACGCACATAACCGGTCTGAGCCTTGCGGACCTGGTTCGACGTTTCACGGACCAACGTGGCAACGCCATTGACTGCACCATCGACAACCTTGGTGTCGAATTCAGCAACACCGTCGAAGCTCTTGCGGCCCGGGTTGCCCATGAACCAGCTAATCATGTTGTCGTAGTTCCAGCCGTCGGCGAACAGCTTCGGCTCGATCGGCCTGACCATCTTCTTTTGGTAGACGGCGAACGCGCCGGCGATGCCGACGAGCGCACACGCAACAGCGATGGCAATCAGGATCGTCTTGTTGTCGTACGCCCACGTGCCCTTGATGATCGCTTCGCCGATCCCCCGCTCTTCTGGGCCTTCGCCAAACTCGACGATCGGGTGGAGCCAGTCGAGCAGCTTGTGCTGAGCGCCCTTCGGGATGATGCCGAGCGACGGGAGCTGGATGATTCCGCCAACCATTGAGAGCCCAGCGAGGACCACGAGCGGAATGAGCATGGTCGGAGGCGACTCGTGCGGCTTGAACTCGCCGTGAGCGCCATGGGTTTGCACGGGTGCGGGCGCTTCGACGGGCGCCTCTGCATCGCCACTGCTCGGGTCAGCGGACTCGAGGTGAGCTGCTTCTTCGGCGTTGGCCAGCGAGCCCCACTTCTGCTCGCCGAAGAAGGTCATGACGACCTGGCGAGTCATGTAGAACGCGGTGAGGATCGCCGTGACGATGCCGATCACGTAGAGGATCGGGCTTTCAGCGAGCGCGAACACCAGGATCTCGTCTTTCGACCAGAAACCAGCGAACGGTGGCACACCGGCAATGGCGAGCCAGCCGATGATGAACGTCGATGCGGTGATCGGCATGAACTTGAACAGCTTGCCCATCTTGCGCATGTCCTGCTCGTCGTGCATGCCGTGGATGACCGAACCCGAACCAAGGAAGAGCAGCGCCTTAAAGAAGGCGTGCGTAATCATGTGGAAAATTGCCGCCACGTAGGCGCCGGTACCGACCGCGAGGAACATGTAACCGAGCTGGGACACCGTTGAGTAGGCCAACACCTTCTTGATGTCGTTCTGCGCCAGCGCGATCGTGGCAGCGAACAGTGCGGTGATCGCACCGGTGTAGGCAATGAGCGTTGGGACCCAGTCGGCAGCAGCGCCGAGGACCGGGTTGATGCGGACCATCAAGAACACGCCGGCGGTGACCATCGTCGCCGCGTGAATCAGCGCCGAGACGGGAGTCGGGCCGGCCATGGCGTCGGGCAGCCAGACGTAGAGCGGGAGCTGCGCGGACTTGCCAACAGCACCGAGGAACAGCAGCGCGGCGATGCCGGTGGCGGTTGCCTGGGTCAGCGTGCCAGCGAGAGCGCTCTCGTTGATCACGGCGTAGTCGATCGAGCCGACGGCGCCGAAGGCGAGGAACATCGCAAGCATCACGCCGAAGTCACCGATGCGGTTGGTGACGAAGGCCTTCTTGCCCGCCGAGGCGTTCGCATCTTTGGTATGCCAGAAGGAGATGAGGAAGTACGAGCACGTCCCGACGCCTTCCCAGCCAAGGAAGGTGACCAGCAGGTTCGAACCGAGCACCAGCAACGTCATCGAGAGAACGAAGAGGTTGAGGTAGAGAAAGAACTTGGAGAACTTCGGGTCGCCGTGCATGTAGCCGATCGAATACAGGTGGATCAGCGAGCCGATACCCGTCACGAACAGCAACATCGTGCTACTCAGCGGATCGACAAGAAAGGCCATGTCGATCTTCAGGTCGCCGACCGGCACCCAGGAAAAGAGGGTGATGACTTCGGAGCGGTCAGCAGCATTCCGCGACAGCAGGTCAAAGAAGATGCCAACGGCAGCAGCGAACGACAGCAGCACCATCGTCGTGGCGAAGTGGCCAGCCTTCGGCTCACCGAGCTTGCGGCCTCCAATGAGGATCGTCAGGAAGCCAACGAGCGGGAAAAGTGGCACCAGCCAAACAAGGTCAATCATGACTAGCCCTTCAATTCCGCGAGGTCGTCAGCGGTGGCGCCCGGCTTGCGGCGCAAGATCGACACGATAATGCTGAGGCCGACCACGACTTCGGCGGCCGCAACGACCATCACGAAGAACACCGCTGTCTGGCCGTTGATGTCGCCCAGCTTGATGGCGAGCGCAACAAAGGTGAGGTTGGCAGCGTTGAGCATCAGCTCGATGCACATGAACATCACCAATGGGTTGCGGCGGATCAAGAGGCCAACCGCGCCGATGCTGAAGAGCAGCGCCGCGAGAATGAGGTACCACGACGGTTCGATGGCAGCGATCACTTGGACGCTCCCGGCGTGACCGTAGATTCGGCATCTGCTCTTTCCTGGTTGCGCGGCCACTTGCGGGTCAGCACGACCGTGCCGGCAACGGCGACGATCAGCAGCACCGAGGTGAGCTCAAACGCGAAGATGTGGTCGCCGTAGAGGTTCTCGGCCAGTTGCTTAATGTTGCTGTCGCTGTCACCGGTGACCGTCGCGATGTCAAGGCCGTCACCAATCGCATTGGGCAACACCGTGGCGCCGTCGGCCTTGACGATCGCGGCCGTCAGGAGCGAGACGAGCCCGAGGCCCATGATCGCTGCGAGCGGACGCTGCACCTTGATGGGTTCGATCGAGAGATCCATTGCATTGTCGACACCGAGCAGCATGATGACAAAGAGGAACAGCACGACGATGGCGCCGGCATAGACGATGATCTGCACGGCTGCGAGAAAGTGCGCTTCCTGAGCAACGAACTGCACGGCGATACCGAACAGTGTGAGCACCAGGCCGAGAGCAGCGTGGACCGGGTTCTTCAACGTGATGACGCCGATGGCGCCGCCAAGCACCATCGCGGCAGCCGCGAAAAAGACGAGATATTCAAGAAATGTCGTATCCATGTGTTCAGCGTTTTACCGTTCGAATTCCAGACAATTTTGCGGGATACTCAGAAGCATCACGCTCGGCCTGCTTGGGCTCAGGAGCACGCAGACCGTAGCCGAGTTCGTTGCTCCAACCCACCTCCCCTTCGAAGGTGGCGTCGCCTGACGGTGACGTGGCGCGCATCCAGCCGGACGTGTTGTCGTCTTCGCCCTCACGCCAGTCTTCCCAGGGAAGGCGCTGGGCCTTGCCCTCGTCATCGACGACGAGTTCAGTCTTGGTGTAAATCGCATCCTGTCGATTGGTGAACGAAAACTCGAACATCTTCGACTCTGTGATCGCCTCGGTCGGGCATGCCTCAACACAGAGATCGCAGTGAATACAACGCAAGTAGTTGATCTCGTAGATCCAGCCGAAGCGTTCGCCTGGGGACGTGGGGTTCTCGGCGTCATTGTCGGCACCACGCACGTGAATGCAATTGGCGGGGCAGACACCGGCGCACAGTTCGCAGCCAATGCACTTCTCCATGCCGTCTTCGTAACGATTCAGGACGTGACGACCGTGTAGCCGCTCGGGCTTCGGGATCTTCTCGTCGCCCTGTGACGTGGAGGTGAAGTCGCCCTTCTTCTTGGCGCGGCGACCACCGGAGTACTGCGTGGTCACCTGCTTGCCGCCAAAGAGGCGGTGCTGGCGAAGTGGGATCAGAAATCCTTCGAAGTAACCCATCAGTTCGAGCCCTTTCCGGAGCCGGCTGTCGTTGAGCCGGCTGTCGTTGATTGCGCTGGCGTTGATCCGGAGGGCACTGGCGCCAGTGTGCTGTTTGCCTCACGATTTTTACGGCTGACGCTGAGTGCCGCCATGAACAAGCTCATTGCTGCGGCTCCGATCACCAATGAGATGGCGACGACTCGGAGGCTGGCCACACGATCGCCATTGGCGAACTCGCGGAGTGCCGCGAGCAGCAGGAACCAGCCCAGGGAAATCGGGATGAGAACCTTCCAGCCGAGGTCCATCAACTGGTCGTAGCGCAGACGTGGCAGCGTTGCACGGAACCAAACGTACATGTACAAGAACATCAGCAGCTTGAGAATGAACCAAACCGAACCTTCAATCCAGCCCGGGATGATCGGGATGTCGAAGAGGCCCTGCGGCCCACCGAGGAACAACGTGACCATCACGCCGGACATGGTGATGACGTTCATGAACTCAGCGAGGAAGAAGAGGGCGAAGCGAATGCCTGAATACTCGGTGTTGAAGCCACCGACGAGTTCTTGCTCAGCCTCAACGAGGTCGAACGGCGGGCGGTTGAGCTCGGCCGTGGTAGCGATGACGAACACGAAGAACGGCAACAAGCCGGTGGTGATCAGATTCCAGTCGACGAAGCGGTCCTGAGTCTGAACAATTCCCGACGTCGACAAGGTGCGTGACGACAGCAGCACCGCCGCAAGGCTCAGGCCGAGTGCTGCTTCGTACGAAATCATCTGTGCCGAGGCACGGACCGAGCCGAGCAGAGGGTACTTCGAGCCAGAAGCCCAGCCAGCAAGCATGATGCCGTAGACGGCGATCGAGCTGAGCGCGAGGACGAGCAGGATGCCGACCGGCGGGTCAGCGAGCTGCAGTCGTGTGACCTGACCGAAGATTTCGACGGTGCCGTCCTTGAACGTCCCGTCGGCATTTTGGGAAAAGTCGCCACCGAGCGGAATGACAGCCCAGACGAGGAAGGCCGGCACGAAGGCAAGGAACGGTGCCAAGCGGAACACGATCCGGTCGGCACGGTTCGGCAGGAGGTCTTCTTTGAAGAAGAGCTTGATGCCGTCAGCGAGCGTCTGGAGCAGCCCAGCCGGTCCGGCCTTGTTCGGCCCGACGCGGTTCTGCATGCCCGAGACAATCTTGCGCTCGAACCAGACCATCAGCATCGTGCCGACGAGGCCGAGTACGAAGATGACCAGCACTTTGACGAGGATGATCAGCAGCGGCGTCCACAACAGACCACCCTCGGTAATGGGGTCGATGGCGACCAGGCCATTGGCCACATATCCGTTATATACGTTATATCCGTTGACAAGTTGGGAGGTGAGCATCAGATCCGCTCGATTCGAACGTCGGTGTTGGCAGCAGTGGCATCGATGATGTCTTCGATACTGCCAGCTCCGGCCTGGTTGAACGGTGCCCACACGACGCCACGGGGGACGTTGGTGTTGCCGACGACCGGCAGCACCG
>NZ_JBDNIJ010000071.1:0-9669 GCF_041688325.1 Ilumatobacter sp. | reverse complement strand
GGCTTTGCTTGCGAGCCCGCCAACGTGCTCGTCACCTGTGGCGGCAAGCACGCCGTGTACACAGCGTTTGCTGCGCTCTGTGACCCGGGCGACGAAGTTCTCTGCCCGGCGCCGTACTGGACCACTTACCCCGAGGCAATCACGCTCGCCGGTGGCGTTCCTGTCATCATCGACACCGACGCCGAGTCGGGCTTCCAGGTCACGATCGCACAGCTCGATGCCGCCAAGACCGACAAGACCAAGGTGCTCCTCTTCGTCAGCCCCGACAACCCATCCGGTGCGGTGTATCCGCCCGAAGCGGTCAAGGCGATTGGCGACTGGGCCGTCGCCAACAGCGTCTGGGTGATCACCGACGAGATCTACGAGCACCTGACCTACGGTGCTCATGAGTTCTCGTCGATGCCGGTGCTGTGCCCCGACGTTGCTGACCAGTGCATCATTGTCAACGGCGTCGCCAAGACCTATGCGATGACCGGGTGGCGCGTCGGCTGGATGATTGGCCCGGCCGATGTCATCAAGGCCTCGACAAACTTCCAGAGCCACGCCACCTCGAACGTGACGAACGTTGCTCAGCGTGCAGCAATTGCTGCGGTGTCTGGTTCGCTCGACGATGTCGTGATGATGCGCAAAGCTTTTGCTCGCCGTGCCGCGACCATGCACCAAATGCTCAATGCGATCGACGGTGTGACCTGCCTCGAGCCGCAGGGAGCGTTCTACTGCTACCCCGACATGACGGGGCTCCTCGGCAAGGACATCCGTTCCGCGGATGGGACGGTCAAGGTCGCCAACACGACAATCGAGCTCGCCGACATCATCCTCGAAGATGCCAAGGTGGCCTTCGTTCCCGGTGAGGCATTCGGCCTGCCCGGCTATGGCCGCTTCAGTTTCGCCCTCGGTGACGAGGACCTCGTTGAAGGTATTCAGCGCATCGCCGACCTCGTCTCTTGATGCAACTGGTTGCCCGATAGCTGCGTTGCGAGGGATCCGCGTTGAGCAAGCTCAACGTTGTCGCCCCGTGCCTTGCTCAGTCGTTGGGTTCGACGTCGACGAACTTGGTGCTGAGGATGTCGACGGCGACCACGACGATGATGCCGACGACAGCCAGAACGATCGGCAGGACGACGTTGCCAGAGGGAGCCGACAGCGTGGTGGTGTTGGTGCCGTTGGGCCAGGGCCAGAGCACACGCATCGAGCCGAGCATGAGGCCGACCATGGCAGCGATCACCCAGGTGCGGTAGTTCTCAAGGAGCCAGCTCAGCAGCGTCGAAAAGAGTGCGAGGCCGAGGACGGCACCGACGATGAAGGCACCGAGCGAGACGAAGTCGCGGTCGTTCACCGCTCCGAGTACTTCGGTGTACATGCCCATCATGACCAGGAGGAACGAGCCGGAAATGCCCGGCAGGATCATGGCGCAGATAGCGATCGCTCCGACCAGCAAGAAGATCAGCGGTGACCTGGTGACGACCTCGGCGGCGTTCTGATCGACCACGGTGTCGGACTTGAGGCCGAGGAGAAGGAACAGGCTGATCCCAACGCCGGCGATGATGCCGATTGCCGTCGCATCGACTCGGTCGAGCATGCGGTAGGCAATGTAGATCGTGCCGAGCACGAGCCCGAAGAAAAGGCCCGACATGGTGATCGGTTCGTCTTCGAGGAGGCGTTCGAGCACGGATGACAGTGCTGCAACGGCAATGAGAATTCCGGCGAGCAACGACACGAGCCAAACCCACTCGATCTCGCCGAGCGTGGCCTTGAGCGCCGTGATGTCTCCGGTCAGGAGCTCTTTCAACCCGCGAGCGCCGACCCGAATGTTGTTAATCAGTCGGCCGTAGATGCCGAGGACCAGAGCGACCGTGCCGCCGGAGACCCCGGGCACGATGTCGGCGGCGCCCATGGCAAAGCCACGAACGAGTTGAGCTGCGGGGGCCGGAATGTTCACGCGGTGAGACTACGAGCACCAGTCATTGTCACCACCAAAGGGAGTGGCGCGATGCGAGTCCGGTCGCAACGACGAGGATGACACACTCTGCGACCTGCTCGACGGCACCCAGGATGTCGCCAGACACTTCACCGAACGCTCGACGAGCCACAGCCGCAACCACGATGGTGCTGACCAGGGCAGCGACGGCAAATGGTCCGACCCACCACCCGGTCACCAGGGCCGCGATCGCGAGCGCGCCGGCCATGCCGATGACAGCACGCGAGCGGGTGAGCGACCGGGTGGAGTCGGCCCCGAGGCCATCCGCTGCTACCGGGTGAGCGAATCCCATGACACCAACAGCGGCACCACGGCCGAGTGTGTGGGCAGCAACCAGTGCTGCGAACGCGGCCGCTGGCGTCAAGGCTGCGATGCAAGCAATGCGCAACACGATGGTTCCGCACATGGCGGCCACGCCGTAGCTGCCATGCCGCGAGTCTTTGAGGATCTCGCGGCGACGTTCGGGAGTCCACCCGCCCATTGCATCGGCGGTGTCAGCGAGACCGTCTTCGTGGAACGCCCCGGTGACGATGATGCCGAGCAATACGGCGACTGTTGCCGCCACGGTGGGCGGGGTCAGCTCCATGAGGCCGGCTGCAACTCCACCGGTGGTGGCGCCGATCAGTGCACCTATGACGGGGAACCAGGGCACCGCCTTCGCGAGATCCGGTGCGGCGCGCAGCCGAATCGGAATACGCGTTAAAAACTGAGCGGCGCCCAGTGCGCCCCACGTTGGAAGCCCGTCGCTCACGCGAAGAACTCGGCGAACGTCGGCACCTCGCTGATGCCGGCGCATGCCATTCGAATCAGCGGAACAGCTGCCATCGCACCGGACCCTTCGCCGAGCCGCATGTCGAGGTCGAGCAACGGTTTCTTGCCGAGAAGGTCGAGCAACTTGCGATGGCCGGGCTCGGCGGAACAGTGGCCGACGATGCAGTGCTCGAGCGAGCCGGGGTTAATCATCGCCAGCGGGAGTACTGCCGCCGTGGTGACGTAGCCGTCGAGGACCACGGGGATCGACCGATGCCGTGCAGCGATGGTCGCAGCGGCAATTGCTGCCAGTTCGGCCCCTCCGACCTCACGTAACACCTCGATCGGATCGGTGATTCCGGCGATCCGGCGCTGTGCAGCCTCCACGGCGTCTGCCTTACGGCGGAGCCCTTCGTCGTCGACACCCGTGCCGCGGCCGACCCATGACGCAGCCTCGCCACCTGCGAGCGACGCCGCGATGGCCGCAGATGGCGTGGTGTTGCCGATGCCCATTTCGCCGAGCACGAGCAGGTCGCAATCGAGTGCATCGATGGCCTCGAATGCCTGTTGGACCACAGCATCGAATCGTTCGGGCGTCATTGCCGCCTCGATCCGAATATCACCGGTGGGTCGCCCGACGCCGACGTCGACAGCACGAAGCTCGGCGCCTGCGGCCCGCGCGAAGGCGTTGATCGTCGCTTGACCGGCCTCAAACGCGGCGAGCATTCCGGCGGTGACCTCAGGCGGATACGCGCTCACTCCGGCGGCGGCGACGCCGTGGTCTGCTGCGAAGATGATGCCGGCTGGCCGCTCGATGGCAGGGCGATCGGTGCGCTGCCAACCGGCGACCCATGCTGCGGTCGCATCGAGCCATGCAAGAGCCCCGCCCGGGCGCAAGATCTGGGCGGCCCGCTCGACGACGGCTTGGTGGGCGGCGGCGTCGCACGGCGGCAGGCCGGCGAGACGATCGTGCAGCAGGGTCATGGCGTGGAGTCTGCCGGATGGGTCATTCGAAATCGCCCAGGAGCGTCCACGGATCTTCGAGTTTCGTCGCGCGGCCGGCGACGAGGTGCAGGACCGTGTCAGCAGCAGCGGCCCACTCTTGGTTGACGAAACCGTGAACGTCCCGGTAGCGGCGCGCGAGGGCATTGTCGGGAACGATTCCGAGCCCCACCTCGTTCGTGATGACGACGACGGGATCTCGGCGCAACGCCACACCGGCAGCATCGGATGTCGCCTGATTGCGGATGTACTGATCGCTCCTGCCGTCCCACATGAGGTTCGAAGTCCACAGCGTCAGGCAGTCAATGATGACGAGACCCTCGGGGGCAGCTTCCACTGCAGCTGCAAGGTCGAGGAGCTCCTCGATCGTTTGCCAGTCGGTGGGGCGCTCCTCGACGTGACGATCGATGCGCTGACGCATGTCGTCGTCGATTGCAGGTGCCGTGGCGATGAAAGAAACTGGGCCCGAACATCCAGCTTGGTAGCGACGTCCGATGTCGACAGCGAGCGAGCTCTTACCGCTTCGAGCCCCGCCGATGAGAACAGTAAGTGACATTAACCCTCGCGGTCGTCCGTTAGAAGTCGATGCCGCGCATGGCACGAATGCCGCTGGTGTAGGCATGTTTGATTTCAGTCATTTCGGTCACGGTGTCGGCAAGTTCGATCAGTTCAGGAGCGGCGTCGCGGCCGGTCACGATGACGTTGACGTGGCGTGGCCGGTCGGCGATTGGGCCGACGATGTCGGCAATCGGGAGCCAGCCAAACGACGCGAGATAGGTCAGCTCATCGAAGATCACCAGCTGGTGTTCGCCGGCCTCCATCAATTCGATGGCCTTTGCCCACCCCTCGGCGGCGTGTGCCTTGTCGTTGGTGAGGTCGTCGGAATCCCAGGTAAAACCGTCACCAAACGAAAACCAGTCGACGCCGAGCTTGCGACCCATTTTTTCTTCGCCGACGTTCCAATTGCCCGACTTGATGAACTGCACGACGGCGACGTTCCAGTCGCGCGCAAGCCCACGGATCATCATGCCGAATGCCGACGACGACTTGCCCTTGCCGTTGCCGGTGTTGACGATGACCAATGAGTCAGCGCGACGTAACCCGTCGGGGCGCGGATCCTCGGTAGGTGCTGTGTCAGGAGCTTCGGCTGGAGTCTTTTCGGTGGGAATTTCGCTCATCATGGAATGTGCAAGGTTACGGAAGCCCGCACTACGATGTCCAGTTCACATCAAAGTGAATCGTCCTACAACGCAGCGAAGCCTGGTGAGAATCCAGCACTGTCCCGCAACGGTGGTCTCGGAGTAACCCGAGCAAGTCCGGTCGCCTGCACGTATGACGCGATATCAAACCCTCGAGGCAAGGGAAGGTTCGCACCCGGTGGCTGATGCTGCCGGATGAGCCCAGCTTGTCCTCCATCACACCCCTCGATATCGAGGTTGGAGGAACAATGCGTTCAACAGAACGGTCCACCCGCAAGAAACTCATCGGCGTAGTCGTCGCGCTCGCCTTCGTGGCAGCCGCGTGCGGCAGTGACGATGCCGAGAGCACGAGCACCGACGCGCCGGCCGAGACGGAGGCGCCGGCCGAGACGGACGCGCCGGCCGAGATAGAGGCACCCGTCGAGGCCGAACCGGCGAGCACCGAGGCACCGGCTGACACGACCCCCGAAGATGCCGGCTTGCCCGAGCGAGTCATTTCGCTCAGCCCGACACATACCGAAATCATGTTCGCGATCGGCGCTGGCGACCTGCTCGTTGCTGTCGACGACTTCTCGAACTTCCCAGCAGAAGCACTCGAACTGCCGAACGAACTGTCTGGCTTCGAGCCGAACGTCGAGGCAATCGCGGCGTATGAACCCGACCTCGTGCTCATCGGTGGCGACTTCTCCGGTCTTGGCGACCAGCTTGCAGCTATCGGCATCGCATCGTGGGACGGCCCGGCCGCTACGACGATTGACGACACCTATGCCCAGATCGAACAGCTCGGTGCCGCCACCGGCAACGTCGGAGGCGCAGCTGAACTGGTGCTCGACATGCAGACCCGTCTCGCCGCAGCGATCGCTGCAGCACCGCAGGTCGACCGTCCGTTGAGCATCTATCACGAGCTCGATCCGACGCTCTTCAGCTCGGATTCGACGACGTTCATCGGTGAGATCTACACCTTGCTCGGTCTCCAGAACATCGCTGACCAGGCTGAGGGCGACAACTTCGGGTACCCGCAGTTGAACGCTGAGTTCATCGTTTCTGCCAACCCGGACCTGATTTTCCTTGCTGACACGAAGTGCTGTGATCAGACCATCGACACGGTTGGAGCGCGCGACGGTTGGGATGTCATCGCTGCGGTCCAGAACGGCAACGTCATCGAGATGGATGACGACGTTGCCTCGCGTTGGGGCCCGCGCATTGTCGACTACGTCGAAGCAGTCTCGGCAGCGGTTCAGGCTGCCGCCGTTCCGGCGTAGTTTCTCCCACATGTCTTCTCTCGCAACGGGTTCCGAGCAGGCGTCGCCTGCGCGAGGTCCGTTGCGAGATGGAGTCTGGTTCACGGGTGCTGCAGCCGTGCTGCTGGCAGCAATTGTGTTCGGCTCGTCGATCGGGCCAGCCGGGCCCGATTGGTGGCGCGTGCCACTGGAACTCCTCAATCGTTTGCCGCTGATCGACTTCGATTCAGGAGTGACCGACGGTGAATGGGCGATTGTCTGGAAGATCCGGATGCCGCGTGTCATCCTCGGCGGGCTCGTTGGTGGCATGTTGTCGATCGCCGGAGCTGCGTACCAGGGCGTGTTCCGTAACCCCCTTGTCGACCCCTACCTCCTCGGTGCCGCAGCCGGTGCTGGCCTTGGGGCAACCATTGGTCTGACGATCGGCCGGAGCGCCACCTCCGGCTGGCCGATCGACCCCGTCCCGGCAATTGCATTCGTCTTTGCTGTCGCAACGGTGATGGTCACGTACACGGTCGGAGCAGCATTCGGTGGCTCACGCACTGGTGTCACGCTCGTCTTGGCCGGCGTCGCGGTGGTGTCGTTCACGTCGGCAATTCAGGCGTTTATCCTGCAGCGCAACCTTGACGTGATTCGCGAGGTGACGCGCTGGTTGCTCGGCAGCCTCACTCGATCGAGTTGGGCAGACGTTCGGCTTGTCTTGCCGTATGTCGCCTTCAGTTCGTTGGTGTTGATCATGCATCGCCGACATCTCGATGTGTTTCGCGTCGGCGACGAAGAGGCCGCAACGCTGGGTGTTTCGGTCCCCCGAACTCGGCTGGTCATCGTGATCGCTGCAACGCTGGGAACTGCTGCGGTGGTGTCGGTGAGCGGACTGATCGGCTTCGTCGGCCTCGTCGTGCCGCACGTGGTTCGACTCATCGCAGGTGCAGGGCACCGTCGACTCCTGCCACTCTCGATGATGGGAGGGGCCGCATTCATGATCCTTGCCGATGTCCCCGGGCGAATGCTGACACGGCCCGCAGAGACCCCGATTGGGATTGTCACGGCGTTTGTCGGGGCCCCGTTTTTCCTGTATCTCCTCCGCACGAGGCGCGTCGGAGCATGAGCACTTTGACGCTGGAGGACGTCGCAGTTCGCTACAGCAAGCGTGGCGTGTCGGCGTTGGCCGGCTATTCCGATGTGATTTTGCCTGGCGAGTGGCTTGGCCTCATCGGGCCGAACGGCGCCGGCAAGTCGTCGTTGCTGAAGGCGATTGCCGGATTGGTCCGCTCCGATGGTCGTCTCGCTGTCGACGGCGTCGTGCTCGACGATCTCAACGACCGGTCACGAGCGGCGCTTGTTGCCTACGTCGCACAGGATCCGTTGATTCCCAACGACATGACCACACGTGAATACGTGCTGCTCGGTCGGACGCCGTACATCGGCTACTTCGGCTCACCGACCCGCGCCGATCACCGAGTCGTCGATGATGTACTCGAACGTCTTCGCCTCGGTGAGTTCGCCGATCGCTTACTCGGTGAACTGAGCGGGGGAGAGCGGCAACGCATCGTCCTCGCTCGAGCACTGGCGCAACAGGCGCCGATCCTGCTGCTCGACGAGCCGACGTCAGCCCTTGACATCGGTCATCAGCAGCAGGCGCTCGAACTGGTGGCCGAACTTCGTCGCACCGAGCGAATCACCGTGATCAGTGCGTTGCACGATCTGACGCTTGCCGGCACCTACACCGACCGCTTGGTCATGCTGCACCACGGTGATGTCGTCGCAGCCGGCGACGCCGCTGAGGTCCTGACGGCCGACCGTCTCGGAAAGATCTACAACGTGTGCGTCACGGTCGAAGTGGACGTCGATGAGTTGGGCAACCGGCAGGTCGTTGTCGTCCCGCGCCGGGGTTTCCCTGCACCATGACTGCCCTCCGTCCGCTGATGGTGCTCGGATGCACTTCTGATGCGGGCAAGTCGCTCCTCGTCACGGCGCTGTGTGCCTGGTTCCGACGTGAGGGTGTTCGCGTCGCCCCGTTTAAGGCGCAGAACATGTCGAACAACGCCCGTGTCGTCGCGACGCCGCACGGCAACGGCGAGATCGGGGTCGCGCAGTGGTTGCAGGCCAGCGCAGCCGGGCTTGAGCCCGACGTCCGGATGAACCCGGTGCTGCTGAAGCCGGAAGCTGACACACAGAGTCAGGTTGTCGTGCGCGGCGTCGTCGATCGCGAGTTGACGGCCATGCTCTGGCAGGACCGCCACGATGCGCTCTGGATACCGATGGTCGAGGGGTTTGACGACCTCGCCGCGGAGTTCGACCTCGTCGTGATCGAGGGGGCTGGCAGTCCGGCCGAGATCAACTTGGTCGATCAGGTCAACAACCGGATGGTTGAACACGCCGACGCAACTGCGCTCCTGATCAGCGACATCGATCGCGGCGGGTCGTTCGCCCACCTCTACGGGACCTGGGCGCTGGTTCCCGAGGCCACGCGCGACCGGCTCGCCGGCTACGTCCTGAACAAGTTTCGAGGCGACCCGACGCTGCTCGCACCGGGCCCTGGGCGATTGACCGAGATGACGGGAATGGCCAACGCCGGGGTCCTGCCGATGTTGCGTCATCGGCTCCCGCGCGAGGAAGGGGCGGTCGAGCACGGCGATGCACCGGCCGGCGCGCCATCGGTGGCGATCCCACGGCTCCCGTTCGGATCGAACCTCGACGAGTTTCACATGCTGAGCCATGCCGCCAGCGTTCGCTGGGCAACCGACGCAGCCTCCTTCGAGCGAGCCGACTTCGTGATCCTGCCGGGCTCCAAGCATGTCGTTGCCGACCTCGCATGGATGCGAGAGCGCGGCCTCGATGTCGCAGTTGCTCGTGCCGCGGCGGCTGGGACACCGGTGATCGGCGTGTGCGGTGGCGCGATGATGCTGGGAATGTCACTCGACGATCCGAATGGCGCTGAAGGCTTCGCTCGCGGGGCGGCTGAGATGCTCGGGCTGCTGCCCCTGAGGACGATGATGGCTGATGACAAACTGACTGTCCGGTCGAGCATCGACTGGGAAGGCGAACAGCATGACGGCTACGAGATCAGGTACGGCCGGGTGTCGGGAGGTGACGATCTGGTGGTCGCGCGGAGCGCGCTTGGCCCGGTCGGCTGGCGCAGCGGCAATGTTGTCGCGACCACGATCCACGGCCTCTTCGAAGACCCAGCATTTGTCGAGCGTCTGCTCGGTGTTCGCATCAGCCCGGTGCTCGATGACACCTTTGCGCAACTCGCTGACGCCGTCGAGCAGCATCTCGATACGGATCTCCTGCGCCATCTCACCTCGACCTGACTGTCCGATCCACCTCGGCTCGAAATTCTGTCACGCTTTGGTCAGCTTGGTTTCAAGCGGTGAGTGCAACGATCTTCTCGTTCCACATTTCTAGCGGAGTTCTAAACTCGTGGCGTGCTCGGGGCCGGCCGTTGAGCTCGCGGGCGACCTCATCGAGACGTTCTTGACTATGAACCGACAAGTCG
>NZ_JBDNIJ010000011.1:0-2382 GCF_041688325.1 Ilumatobacter sp. | reverse complement strand
CGGCGGATGATCGACAACAACTTGTTGCCCTCTGCCGGTTCCAAATCTCGCACGAACACACGCTCAGCCATCCACCAAGTCTGCGCGACCGGCACCGTCAAGTGGTGGACGCGCCACCACCAACGTTCCCAGTCACGGCACTAGAAACCCGGGAGCCTTCGATTCTCCGAGCGAAGATGGTGAATGCCACCGACGCAACGACGACACCCTGAAGCGCCGACTTGTATGGAAACATAGTACGGCTGTCTGGCCCGGTGTGTTCCGAGCGCGACGGTCCTTGTACCATCAGGCCTCCGGGCTACGTACGCAACTGTTGATCGTCGACAAGTTGCCGCAGGACAGCTACGAGCATTCCGTTCTCGATGAATTCGACAATCACACCCTCGCTGAACCTGTCGCTCCGAAAGATCGCCGTGGCAAGCCGGATCAGATCAACCGGTGCGGCACCTCGGAGACTGTCGACGTCGGGGTACCGATCCGGGTCGTACCAAGACACCCAATCGCAGTCCGTAACGACTCCCATCTCATAAACGAGTTCATGCAGTCTGCCAAGTTCATCGCCGTGCTCGGTCCAGCCCAACGAAATGACACCGTTCGCTGCTGTTTCCGGTGGGTGCACCGTATTGAGTTGCACAGTTCCAGTCTCGAACGCCACAACGAGTTCTTCAAGAGACTGCCACTGCGCTACGGACGCCCCCGCAAGTTGGGCAGTGATCTCATTCTTATCTGCCATGATCAGGAGTCTCCGACGAAGTGTCCGCTTCGGGCGGCGATGTCGGACTCGTTGCGCGTTCATTTGCGGAATCACACGAACCAGGAATCGGCCAGGTAAGGGTTGAGAGTGACGTGACGTCGAGGCCACAGGTCCTGGTGCCGAACGCACAATCGGGTTGACTACAGGCTCGAGTTCGGGTTGTTGGATGCATAAAAGTTTGCGAGTTTGCCGAGCACGATGCCAATCGTGGCGAAGAAAGCTGAGTTGATGCCAACCCCGATTCCCAGGCCGAGGTACGGACGCTCTTGGCTACTGAATCCGGTTTGGTCGGTTTGAAGCGCCAGGATGAGTCCGCCGATGACCCCCAGGATTCCAATGATGTACGAAAAGACGATCAATGCGTTGGCCCAACTCGCAAGGGACCCAACCGCCAAGGTCTTGGCCGACGACACCGCCGTCCCGCTGGAGGATCTAGAGGCATAAGCTCCTCGCAGGTTGACGGCGTACGCGACAAGTGCTTCGGCCTCCTCGACACTGTCCGGCTCGATCTCGAAACGTCTGCCGTCAACGACCACTGCCGAGTTGGTGCGGTCGATCGTGACGGCCTGTCTGACGGGGTCGCGTGCGATAAGTAGCCGGTTCATTCGGCCGGCTTGGTATACCTCGACGAATCCTGTTCCGCCGACGGCAAGGAATCCGTCTCTGGGTTCCTTGCCAACTTTGACTATTCGTAGAGGGACAAGTCTCGGAGGTTCGCTGGTCATACGACCCGAGATTAAACGATTTGCCAATCATTCGAGACGGTCTGTCGACTACCCGCGCTCACGCCCAGATCCAGCGCGTCCCTAAACGCCGGCTATGTGAGATGCGGGCCGCAGAACTGCTCACCCTTCTGAGGAGAGTTGTTGCACGGCTTGCCCTTCTTCGTTGTCGCCCTGCACTTTCCCAGCGTCGTTGCGTTGCCGACGGCGCCGCCAGCATCGATTGCTGGATCGGTGACGTGCTGCGAGAGGAAGGCCGTCGCGGAGTATCGGCACGCGCCATGGTGGTAGGTGGACTTCTTGTCGACAACGACAGAAGCGACAAGATCCCCGATCGCGAACGTGTGCCGGCAGGTGGCGCACATGCCGGCGTAGCGGGCCGCAAAGGTCGGCTCTTCACCTACGTCACCGAAGTCATCGTCGCCGCCACGTGCTCGGTCCCGGTTCATCTTGGCCACTGCCGCAGTCTCGCGCTGTGCCCGGTGAGGGCGCACACGAACCAGCGCATCGAGTCGTGAAATCTCAGCCGGACCGCCGCATCCACGATGAGCCACCACTGCTGGTACGTGCGCTGCTGTGTCAGATTGTCGGTTCGTGGGCACCCCACAACAGGGCAAACGTTCCTTGACACGGCACTAGTGGTCGACAGGCAACGTTTACCCGGTCTGCGACGTGCCACCAATCCGGCGATAGGCGTCACCCGTCGACGCTCAGCCGGCCGAGCACTATGGGTGCCCAGGGTGCGGAAGATGTGCCGATACGAGCGGTTTCGGTTGTATCGGAAGCCAGCGTTGATATGGGTGCTTCGGGCAGATGACGTCGCGTCCAGAGCGATCGCGTTTGGGCGGAGTCGTGGTCAGGTCTTTGCCTGGATGGTGAGCCGCTCGACGGGTTGACCGGTGACCT
>NZ_JBDNIJ010000385.1:0-3440 GCF_041688325.1 Ilumatobacter sp. | reverse complement strand
GCAGTTGGCGGAGTGCGACGGACAGGGTCGTGAGATCGAACGATTCGGCCCGACGGATCTCGGTCTCCATGTCGATCATCCGGTTGTAAGCCGAACGATTGGCCTCGATCCACGCCTCTGGCGAGCCTTCGGCCGTGCGGAGCACGTGCGCTGTGAGGTCTGCGAGGACTGTCATCAGGTCGTCACGGAGCGACGCTCGGGCCTGCGTCTGCCAGCGATCAGAACGCGGCAGCGCACCGATTCCATCCCAGAGCCAACCGACCTCAAACGATTCGAAAACCGACCAGTAAGCCGTGCCAGCATCGGCCACGTTGCGCGACTCGGCATGCGCGATCTCGACGATATCGAAGCTCGTGTGTAGCCACGGCCAACGGGCCGACCGGGCTGCCAGCGCGGGCGGCACGTTCGCTGCGATCCGTTCGTCGCAGACAGACCGGATCTCGGTGGCCACCCGCCCGCCGACCACGTCGTCGAGCGACTCGCTCAAGAAAGCGAAGCCCGCCGAGAAGGTGTCGATCGCTACCGCGATGTCAATGGGTGCGTGACGCCGCCGGAGCAACCACGTGGTGGAGCGTTCGGCCATGCGCCGGACGTCCAAGAAGAGTTCGATCTGCACGTCGAGGTCGATCGAACTGCCGAGCAAATCCACCTCCCGCCACAGGTCGCTGAAGTCAAGGATGTTCCGGGATGCAACAAATGCTCGGGCCACATCGGCAACCGATGCGCCCGATTGCTCGGTCATTCTGTGATCGAACGAGATGCCCGCGAGGTTCACCATATTGTTGACCAGGCCGGTAGCGATGATCTCGCGACGGAGCCGATGGGTGCGGATGGCCTCGGGGAAGCGCTCGCGGAGCGGACGGGGGAAATATCCGAAAAGGTCGGCTTCGAGGATCGCCTCGTCGGGAAGGTCGCTCGCAATGACCTGCCCAATGTCAGCGTTCTTCGTCGACGCGATCAGCACCGCGAACTCCGGGGCTCGAAGCCCACTGCCGGCACTCTGGCGTTCTGCGATCTGCTTGTCGTTGGGAAGCGCTTCGAGTGCCCGGTCGAGGTGACCCTCCTCTTCGAGGGTCTCCAGATAACGGGCGTGCACGTTGACCATCGGCAACGACTGTGTGCGCGCGATCATCAACGCGAGCGTCTGTGCACGGTTGTCGTCGAGTACCAGTTCGGCGACCTCGTCGGTCATCTCTTCGAGGAGCGCGTTCCGATCAACGTCAGAAAGCTCACGATTCGCGACGAGGCCGGCGAGCGCGATCTTGATGTTCACCTCGTGGTCGCTGCAGTCGACGCCGGCAGAGTTGTCGATGGCATCGGTGTAGATCAAGCCGCCAGCCATTGCGTACTCGACCCGACCCAGCTGGGTGAGCCCCAGGTTGCCACCTTCGCCGACGATGCTGCAGCGCAGATCGGCACCGTCGACTCGGATCGCATCATTCGCGCGGTCACCGACCGACTCGTGTGACTCGGTGCTTGCCTTGACGTACGTGCCGATACCACCGTTCCACAGCAGCTCAACTGGGGCTCGAAGGATGGCCGACAGCAGCGCATTCGGGGCCAGTTCGATGATCCCGTCGGCCAGGCCGAGCGCTGTTCGTACCCGGTCAGAAAGAGGAATCGACTTGAGCGCTCGGGAGTACACGCCGCCGCCCTCCGAGATGAGCCCCGGGTCGTAGTCGGCCCAACTCGAGCGCGGCAGCTCAAACAGCCGTTTCCGTTCGGCGAAAGAAACAGCGGCGTTGGGGGTCGGATCGAGGAAGATGTCGCGGTGGTCGAATGCTGCGACCAGTTCGAGGTGTGTCGACAACAACATGCCGTTGCCGAACACGTCACCCGACATGTCACCGACGCCAACAACAGTGAGCGAGTCGGTCTCGACGTCTTTTCCCATCACCCGTGCGTGGCGCCGCACACTCTCCCACGCTCCACGCGCCGTGATGCCCATTACTTTGTGGTCGTAGCCGTTACTCCCACCGGAAGCGAACGCATCACCGAGCCAAAAGCCGTAGTCATCAGCCACCTCGTTGGCAATATCACTGAACGTCGCCGTTCCCTTGTCCGCGGCGACAACGAGATACGGGTCATCGTCGTCGTAGATGACACATGACGGTGGGTGCACGACAATCGTCGCACCTCCGCCTCCTGCCACGAGGTTGTCGGTGACGTCGAGCAACGACCGGATGAAGCGCTGGTACCGATCCACCCCTTCGGCACGGACTGCGTCACGGTCAGACGGCGGGGCAGTGCCTTGCTTGACGACGAAACCGCCCTTGGCCCCAACCGGAATGATCACTGCGTTCTTGACCATCTGGGCTTTCACCAGCCCGAGCACCTCGGTACGGAAATCTTCGCGACGGTCACTCCAGCGCAGACCACCTCGCGATACCGCACCGGCACGCAGATGGACACCCTCGACGCGTGGCGAACACACGAAAATCTCGAACATCGGCCGTGGCTCCGGTAGAAATCCGACCGACTTCGCATCAAGTTTGACAGCGATCTCTTCGGCAAGCGCACCATCAGGGCGAGGGCGATAGGCATTGGTTCGCGTCGTGGCGTCGATCAGGACCAGCACGGCCCGACAGATGCGGTCGTCATCGAGCGATGGCACCCGTTCGAGCCGTCCCAAGACATCGGCGCGCACGGCGTTGGCGACGACCGCCGACTCGATCGGGCTGGGCTCACTCGCAGGGTCGAAGCGCGCTGCGAAGAGGTCAAGTAACGCGCTGGCGATCGGAGCGAGCCGAACCAACACGTCCTCGATGTACTTCTGGCTGAAGGGAAAACCGGCCTGCTGGAGATAACGCGAGTAGGTCCGGAGTATCGCCACCTGTCGAATGGTGACGCCTGCAGCGAGCACCAGACGATTGAGCCCATCGGCCTCCACATCACCATGGAGTAGTGCGCGGAATCCGAGTTGCACCTCGGAGATCTGTCGATCGGTGGGTTCGAGATCGCCATCCAGACGGACACCGATGTCATACAGGCGCACCGTGTCGTGCCCGACAACGAACTCGCTCGGGTGCTCTTCGACCGCGTGGAGTCCGAGGTGGGCAAGCTGCGGGACGAGTTCGGCAATCGTCGAAGCGTGGTCGCGGCGGAACACCTTGAAACGCCACTCTCCTGTCGTCGCGTCGGTCGATCGACTCATCGAGGTCGCGACCGATTCGTCTTTTCGCTCGATCAGTTCAGCGACACGCAGCAGGTCATCGACAGCGCACTCCGGCTCGACCCGTGCTCGGTAGTCGCGCTCGATGCCCTCACCCACGAGGTCGAACACGTCCCGAGCGCGCTGCGCCCCGGCCCGAGCCACAAGTGCTTGGCGTGCTTGGTCATCCCACGATGCGGTTGCAGCATCGACGATCTCGGCCAGTCGATCGAGGTCGACCGGCCCGCTCGTGCGGACCGTCATCGAGATACGGGCGAGCGAACTCGAG
>NZ_JBDNIJ010000384.1:0-2907 GCF_041688325.1 Ilumatobacter sp. | reverse complement strand
GCCAATCACGGCGCTCCGTCGTCGCTGCAGCCACCCGGCGCTCCAGGATCTCACGATCCGCCACCGACACTTCCACCCCAACCGGTCTCGTCATCCACCCATCAAACCACAGCCATGTCATTAACGCGAGCATGCACTAGTCGTGCGAACCCTCACCAGTGCAAGCACCGTCTCGGCGTAGTGCTCGAACTCGCGTCGGCCATTTTGGGGAGTGCCCGGAAGGGGTGCTCAAATTGATCCGAGTCTGGCTGGCATTGCCGCCTTGATAGCCGGGCGCCGAGTCGGCGGCTTACGGTTCTACGGGTCGACCGAGAAAGTCGTCGCTGATGCTGATCCGTACGCCGCCGCTGGCGAAGGTGCTTCCCGCTGCAGCGAACTCGGCGTCCTTGTCGGTGTAGTACTGGTCGCGGAAGTCACCAAGATTTGCTGCGTTGTAGGTGAGGTACAACGTCCGCCGTGGCATGTCGGTCTGGTTCGTCTCGCTGCGATGCGGCGCGTAGGAATCGAACGCAACGAGTTGTCCCGGTTCGACTTCGACCGGCTCCCAGTCGAGTGAGGCAATGACGTCGTCGGTCAACCTGCCGCGTTCGTCGGTGTCCAATTTGCCGGCTCCGTGGCCGCGGGCAAACCAGAGACACCCGTTGTCGACGGTCGCCGGGTCGATGGGAACCATCACCGAAATGTGGTGGTCGACGAAACGGTAGGCGGCGGCATCCTGATGCGCTGCGAACCCGGCCCCGCTGGGAAGCTTGTAGTTCACCTTTTCCTTGAAGAGCGCGGCCGGTTCGGCGAGCACCGCGGCAACGACATCGGGGACGACGCCCGATCGCACGAACGACCCGAGCCAGCCGTGCTCATCGGCGAAGCGCTCGGACCGTGCGAGCGTCGGTCCGCTGGGGGTCTGTTCGAAGTGGTGCAGGCCAGGGCCATCGGCCGTCGCCCACGATGCCAGCTCCTCGACGGCGTGGCGCAGCATGTCCAACGTGGGGTCGTCGATCGCGTCGTCGACCACGAGCCATCCATCGCGATTCCACTTCGACACTTCTTCATCGCACAGGCCTTCACGGGAGGTCAACATGGATAAAAGCTAGGTCGCTGACGCTCGCGGTCGGAGCCCCGGACCTCACTGTTCAGTCAGGCTTCACCTGAGCGTCGCCGGGGTGACTTGTCTAGACAACCTGAGGATGGCAGGTTGAGAAGGTGACTTCACAGACCATCAGCCACCCGGCCCAGATCGAACGTCGTGCGGAGCTTCTCGCCGTCGCCGACGACGTTGCAGTCCGAGCAGTCGCCGAGCTCTGCCTCCAGCGATTGGGTGAGCCGGTGATCATTACTCCGCCCGAGAGTGGCATCGTGATGATGCAGGTGCGTGAGCCCGTCGTTCGGGAACGGTTCCATCTCGGTGAAGTGGTGGTGACCCGCGCCGACGTCGAGCTGGGCGGCCATCGCGGTTGGAGCATGCGACAGGGGACAGATCGTGTTGCGACCCTTGCGGCGGCGATCTGTGACGCAGCAGCGCGAGGCGGTGGTGAGAGTGCTTCGCAGGTCGAGCAGCTGTGCGCAGAGACCGCTCGCAACATCGAGCGCCACGAAGCGGACCTGGCTGCATCCCTGCAACCGACTGTCGTCGAGTTCGAGGAGCTGGACTGATGCGGCCGATCGCACCCCCAGAAACCGCTGCGCTGAATCTTGCGGCGGCTCGTCTCGACGGCGTCGACTCGCTCGCGGTATTTCGTGCGCTGCTCGACAGTGCGGCTCGCCCCGGCCGGGCGGTCGGCATCCCGGCGGACCTCGTGTCACGGTTGCCCGCCCCGCTCCTCGCTGCCCTCGCGCTCACCGACCTCGACCACAAATTCGCAGTGCTCGGCGACACCGAAGATGCCGCGCTTGGTTGCTGGGCGCCGTTGATCGCTGCTGCGACAGACGCTCAGCCGACCACGGCGCTCGGTGACGCCGACGTCGTGCTGGCTCGCCGCCCGCCGACGAAAGAAGAAGTCGGTTTGTTGAGAATTGGCACCGCCGAGGCGCCCGAGCTGGGTGCGCGCCTGTTTGTTGCGTGCCGAGCGGTCGTTGCCGGCCCGGTCGTTGCAGACGAGGAGCACGATGTCGCACCGGCCGGATCACATCGCTTCACCGTGACCGGTCCGGGAGCGTCGATGCCACGACGCGTCGAGGTGGCCGGTGTCGGGAGCGAGGTGCCTGCCGCGGTGGCCGATGCGAACCGTTCGTTTCCTGCCGGCATCGATGTGTGGTTCATCGACGACGCCGGCAACGCCGTGGGTGTTCCGCGGAGCTCGCAGATCGTGCTCGAACCGGCACTCCCTCATCACGAGGACATCACGCTCAACGACGGAGACAACTGATGGGGTACGCAGCCGCCCGAGGTGGCCTCGACGCAATCTCAGCCGCAGAAGCGCTGGTTCGTGACGCACGCGACCTCGCCAACAGCCCCTGGCTCGAACTCGATCAGCTGATCGACCGGCAGCGCCTTGCCGTGGACCGCGTGATGGGCGAGGGAGGGCTCTGGGATCCCCGCCTTGCAGCTCGTGCGCTCCAGCAATCCGAAGGCGACACCATCGAAGCGTCGCACCTCCTGCGGTCCTATCGGGCCACGATGCCGCGCTTCGCGTACTCGCATCCGGTCGACATGGACGACGCACGGGTCCTGCGCCGGATCGTGCCCGCATTTCGCAACCCGCCGGGTCCGCAGCTTCTCGGACGCACAACCGACTACACGGGCCGGCTGCTCGACCGGACCGATGATGCTCTGGCTCGCGAACGAGCCGAGAAGCGTTCGATCGACTGGGCGCCTGCTGAGCAGGCGGTGACAACGTCGAACCCGCCCGACGCCGGGACTGTGGCCTCGACCGGACCGACGAAGGCACTCTTTGGTGATCGCCGTCATCG
>NZ_JBDNIJ010000383.1:0-3799 GCF_041688325.1 Ilumatobacter sp. | reverse complement strand
GCAGAGATCATCCAGCGTGCTGGTGGGCCGTGGCTCATCTCGGTCGCTGCTGCGGATCAGGTTCTCGATGAAAGCGTCTCGCCCAACTGGGGCTTCCGCTTCCAGAACACCAATCAGCAGGCGATTGACGTGACTGCGGATCTTCTCTTCAAAGAAGGGAACACCGTGGGAATCTTCTACTCAGCTGAAGGGTACGGCCAGTCGAATCTCGACTCAATGAAGACGACTGCAGAAGCACGTGGGCAAGAGATTGCCTCCGAGGAAGGCTTCGAGCCCGGGACACCGGACCTCACGTCAGCCGTGCGACGGATGAAGGACGCCGGAGTCAACTCTGTCTTCATCGCCGTCAGCAACGGCTCCGACATTGCATCGCTCATGCGGGCGATGGAGCAGGTCGGTTTCGAGCCCGAGACCAAGATCGCAACGCAGACGATCTTGACCGAGTTCGCAGAGCTCACCACCCCTGAACAGCGAGCGGGAATCGTGATTCCCGACCCTCGTGATCTGACCGGTGCTGCATACACCGGCCTGATGGAGATGTACGAGGAGACCTACGGCGAACCGGCACAACTCGGTGCGGCCGTGTTCCCGTCGTATTCGGCAGCGCTCGCATACGGACAGGCGGTTGCTGAAGTCGGTGATGCCACGGACTATGAAGCGGTGCGCTTGGCGCTGGAAGGTATTGCGGAGTTTGATGTCAACGGTCGGCTGTTCGAGACGCCCTTCGGCGCCACGGACCGGAGCCTTTACGACAGCGTCGCTTCGACGTGGTACCTCCATGAATTCGGCAAGAATGGTGAGATCGTCTCTCTCGGCCATCCTTCCTGATGTATCAATCGGTACTGCTCGGGGCGGTGACGGGACTCACGTTCTCGTTCGTCGCCCTGGGCTTCGTCCTCACGTTTATCACCACGAAAACACTGACCTTCGCGCTCGGTGAGTTCATGGCGATCGCCGGATTCGTGGCGCTCGCGCTGCTCTCCGTGTCGTGGATTCCAACATTCGTGGTGTTCGGCGTGGCGATTCTTGTGCCGGCTCTGCTCGGCGGCGTGACGTACCACGTCTTGGTGCGTCCGTTTGCCGGCGGGGGCGGGCACGACGTGCGTTGGCTGCTCACCACGGTGGCGCTCTCGTTCGTCCTCCTCAACTTGCTGACGAACAGCAGGGGAGCCCGGGTGCAGGCCCTCGACATGCCGTCTGCAACGGGATTCGCCACGTTGGTCGGTGTGACGTTCAGCCGGCAGCTGCTACTCATCGCCGTACTGGCCGTCCTCGTTGTCGCTGCGGCTGCAGTCATCCTGGCAAAGACATCGATCGGAGTGAAGATGCGGGCAGTCTCCGAGGACCCCGAAATGGCATCGTTGGCCGGAATTTCGCCACGCGCCGTTGCCATCGGTACCTGGATTGCCGCCATGGCGGTGGCCGGGCTCGTCGGTGTGCTGTGGTCCAGCTACGCGGGATTGTCGCCCCGGATGGGGCTGGCGCTCTTGATCGGGGCGTTCGCTGTGGCAGTGATCGGCGGCCTGACGTCGGTGCCCGGCGTCCTCGTTGGCGGGCTGGTCTACGGCATCACCACGTACGTGACCGGTTATCGCTTCGGTGCAGCCTGGGGCGATGTCGCTGGTCTCGGCCTCGTCGTCTTGGTGTTGGTCTTTCGCCCCCAGGGCCTGCTGGGCCGTCACGTCGAGGTCAAGGTCTGATGGACACAGCGCTGGACAACACACCAATGACCAACACACCAATGCGCTGGGTCCAAGCACGAAGCGCCACGTTTTTCGTCCTCCTGGTCGCATCGGTGATGCTCCTCTTCACGTTGAGTTCGGACGGTCGAGATCTCGCTCGAACCCAAACGATCGGTCTGATGCTGGTCACGCTGGTCGCGGCCCTCGGACTGAACCTCTTGTCCGGCTATTCGGGTCTGATCTCGCTCGGCCAGGGTGCTTTCGTGGCACTTGGTGCCTACGGGGCGGCCTACTTACGTGCCGATTTCCACCTGCCATGGGCGGTTGCAGCCGTGCTCAGCCTGGTGATCTGCGGGATTTTCGGTGCTGGCATTGCGGTCGCAGCAGCGCGTCTCCACGGCCCGCAGTTAGCAATGGTCACACTCGTTTTCGCTGTCGTGGTTCATCGACTGCTGGTCGAGCTGCCACGGTTCGGACGACTGTCGGGCTATCCAAACCGGACCGACCATGACAGTTCTCTCGTGGACCCGCCCGAGATATTTGGCTATCGCTTCGAACCGCCGCTGTTCGGGGGCACTCGCCCGACGGTGATGTTCCTCGTCATCGGCGCTGCGGTCGTCGCCTTCCTGCTCTAACGCAACGTCGCCCAGAGCCCGTGGGGACGTTCTCTGCGTGCGATCCAGACCAGCGAAATCATGGCGAGCCAGGTCGGCATCAACGTCTCGCAGCGAAAGATCGCAGTGTCTGTGCTTGCTGCCGTCTTCGGAGGCGCAGGTGGCGTTCTCTACCTCCTTCTCTACGGGCACCTGCAGCCTGAGTCCTTCACACTCTTCCTCGGCGTGAATCTGCTCGTTGCCGTCATCCTCGGCGGTTCGGGCTCGCTGCTCGGACCTGTTGTGGGGGCGGTCGCGGTCGCGATGCTGTCTGATTCGTCGCTGCTTGACGACGTCGTGTCGCTGCAGGTGCGCTTCGTCAGCGATACCTGGTACCTCTCCGGGGAGGGCCTTGTCTCGCTGATCATGCTGTTTGTGCTCTTGGTGATGCCTCGCGGAATCTGGGGCACGGTCCCGAACCTTTTCGCGGCACGCCGCCGATCGCGATCTGTTCGAGCGATGTCGGCACGAGTTGACTCATCCGGGTTCATCGGCAATTCATCGGACGAGGATGTTTCCGGCACCGCCGGCACGGCTGCACTCGTGGCTCCAGATGGCGAATTCGCCACCGGAAGGCTGCTCCTCGAGGTAACTGATTACAGCAAACGCTTCGGCGGCAACCAGGCAGTTCACAACATGAACCTCATGGTCGCCAGCGGTGAGGTCCACGCCGTGATCGGTCCAAATGGGGCAGGCAAGTCCACGCTGGCCAATCTGATCTCCGGGCTGTACCGGTCTGACTCGGGACGGGCAGAACTCGCCGGGATCGAGATCCAAGAACTCCAGTCGTTCGAGATTTCGAGGATCGGCATCGGACGAACGTTCCAGACGCCGTTGATCGACCTGGAACGGCCGTGTCTCAGCAACGTGCTGCTCGGCGCGCCGGCGAGCGGTACTGGGTCGTTGTGGTCGGCAGCGCTGCGTTTGCGCTCCATCGCCCGGCAGGAGCGTGTTGACATTCAATGAGCAGGCGATCTGTTGACCATGGTCGTCCTGGCTGGTTGCGACGAGGTGCCAGCAGGCGACTTGTCCTACGGGCAGCAGCGTTCGCTCGAGATCGCTCGAGCCCTTGCTGGGTCGCCGCAGCTGGTCATCATGGATGAACCGGGTGCCGGCTTGAACCCGCACGAGCGGATGCGCCTGGCCGAGCTCATCAAGTCGATTCGGGCTGCCGGTGTTGCGGTCGTGCTCGTTGAGCACCACATGGATCTCGTCCGTTCCGTTGCAGACCGAGTCACCTGTATGGCTGAAGGAACCACCCTTGCAACCGGCAGTGTTGACGCAGTGCTTCAAGATTCTGCGGTGGTCGCCTCGTATCTGGGTAAGCCACGGCCGTCTACGACACATTCACATCGTGACGAGCGAGCGCTCGTCGGAGAGTCTGGACAAAATCAGTGACGGATCAACAGGGGTTGGAAGTCGTCAACATCACTGCTGGCAATGGTCGCGCGACCGTGCTGCACG
>NZ_JBDNIJ010000382.1:0-4932 GCF_041688325.1 Ilumatobacter sp. | reverse complement strand
TTCAGGAGGCAGGTCGACAGATGGCTCACATCGCCAAGAAGGGGAACCGCTACTTCGTCGTGGCGTACGGCGGCATCAACCGTGCGACCGGCGGGGAGAAGCGCGACTGGTCCGACGGGTTCGCGACTCGCAAGGAAGCCGAACGTGAGGCAGCGGCCATCGAGAAGCGGAAGGAGGACGGCGACTACCGGTCGCCGGATCGCATCACCCTCGCCAACTACCTGAACGATCGGTGGTTGCCGTTGAAGAAGTCGCAGCTGAGCCGGTCCACGTTCGACTCGTACCGCAACAACGTTCGGCTGCACGTCGCACCGAGGATCGGGACGATCCAGCTCCGGCAGCTCCAGCCGGAAGACCTCGACACCTTCTACGCCGAGCTGCTCGTCGACGGGAAGCTCAACGGCGCCGGCGGCGGTCTCGCCCCCAAGTCAGTGCGCAACATCCACGGAATGCTCCGCAAGGCGCTCGCCGACGCCCATCGCAAGGGCACCGTTCATCGCAATGTCGCCGACCTTGCCGACCCGCCGAAGGTCCGCAATGGCGGAGCGAAGGATCATCAGGTCTGGTCGGCCGATGAGTTGCGATCGTTCCTCGGTGAAATCGAAGACTCCGGCTGGTTCGCTCCGATCTACTTGTCGGCGAACACCGGGATGCGCCGCGGCGAGTTACTGGGGCTCACCTGGCGCAACGTCGACCTCGACAAGGCCCGTCTCGTCGTCGACCAGCAACTGCTCTCCGTCGGGTACGAGGCACAGGTCGGCGCGCCAAAGACGAACACAAGTCGGCGAACGATCGACCTTGACCAGCGCACGGTCGCAGTGCTGCGGACGTGGCGACGGATGCAGCTCGAACAGCAGCTGGGCAATGGCACGCGCAACGATGACGACTTCGTATTCACGCATCCCGACGGCGGGCCGGTCCATCCCGACCGATTCTCGAAGGTGTGGGATCAACTCGTCGCCGAGCACGGTGTGCGCCGCATCCGACTCCACGACCTGCGCCACACCCACGCCTCGATCCTTTTGAAGGCGAACGTCCCCGTGAAGGTCGTCAGCGAACGGCTCGGCCATTCCAGCCCGGCGTTCACGATGACCGTCTACCAACACGTCCTCCCCGGCATGCAAGCCGATGCGGCCGCCGCGTTCGGCGACGCGGTCTTCGGCGACGCACAGCGTCAAGCACGGGAGTAGTGCGAAGATCTGCGCTCGAACGCCTCGAGACCACCTTCCAAATGCTCCAACGCAAGGTCACGAATCTCTCGGGAAAAGAGATTTCCCGAGACAGTTTCGCCGGACGCGCCGCAGCGCACGGCGTTGACGTGTTCGACGTCGCTGCCGACGACGATGTTGGCATCGTGGCTGATCACGATGAACTGGCGAGTCGCGCGCTGGGTGCGCATCGTCGGTACGAGTGACTCATACACCGATCGCGTGGGCACTGCATCCTCAGGTTGGTCAGTGATCACCGGTAGGTCCGACGCA
This sequence comes from Ilumatobacter sp., assembly GCF_041688325.1. Taxonomy (GTDB): domain Bacteria; phylum Actinomycetota; class Acidimicrobiia; order Acidimicrobiales; family Ilumatobacteraceae; genus Ilumatobacter_A. The sequence goes on along the minus strand of NZ_JBDNIJ010000382.1, from coordinate 3,451 downwards.
GCGAAGGAAACCTCCTTGATTGCCAAGGCGCGCAGCCCTTCGGTGAGATCCCGGAAAGGAACCGGGGCAGTACCCATAGGCATCTTGCGCCTTAGATCCAGCGAGTCCGCAGGGTATGTCGTCGCGAGCTTGGCAAGATCCTCCAGCAACCCTCTCTCGACCGCGTTCGCCGCAATCTTCTGCTGTTCTGAGTAGCGGCTTTCTGCTGCGCCTACTCGGCCCTGAGCCAATCGGACGGCAAACTCGAGAAGCTCGACTCGATTCAGGTCGTCACGAGTCTTCAGCAAGTCCGGCTCACGCAGATAGGTCCCTCGCTTCAGAGTGTCGATCAGTTCGTCCACCTTCGCCGCGTCACCATTGGGCTCCACGACCGCGAAGAAGGACCGCATGGAATCGTTGACTGAACTCGCCGCAGCGCGGCGCTCGGTGGTGATCTCCGCCCGCAATGCAGCTGCCGTCTCGACGAGAGCCTTCAGCTCGACCAGACCCTGATCGATCTCATCACCGATGGCCCCAGCCTGGGTGTCCTTCGACTCGAGCTCCGTCAACCGCGTGCGTAGGTCACGCAGTTGAGTCATCACCTCGGTGCCCTCATCGCAGCCAGCAGTAGCTAGCTCCTCGTCAACTTTCTCCTGCGCTTCGGCAAAGCGATCCTCCTGGTCGTCTAGCAACGACAATGCATCACCGACGAGACGTTTGCGGCCTTCCTCAGCGGCTATGCGATAGTCGTCGATCAACTGTTGAAGCTCCTCGCTGGGAATGAACTCCTCATGCTCCGGGTCCAGCTCTGTCGGCACGCTTGGAAGCGTCGGACCTCCGGAAGCCGGACCCGTGAGCCAGTCATCAAGTCGGCTCCGACTTGCGTCTCTCCAGCTCTCCGCCTTAGCGATGCCTCCAGCTCGAAGTGCAACCGGCTCCGTGCCGCTGAGAGCAGTCAGCGTCGCTTTCGTCGCTGCCAATCCATCCTCCGTGTTCGAAAGAATGCTCGTGAGCGACTTGGCCTGTGCTGCCTTGCGGATCAAAGCAGAGAGCAATGGCCCGACTTTGCTCGCTCCATCCCGCAGCCTGGCCTGAAGGTCGACGACCTCCGCGCAATGGACGTCGAGTAGGTGAACACTCGGAACCAGTTCGTGGCTCCGGCGGACCAGCTCGGTCTGGCTGAACACAACCGGCTTGAATGGGGGCGTCGGTACGTCGGAGCCACCGATCGTTCGGGTCACCGTTGAGCGCTGCCCGTTCGATCGGACAGCGACAGACACGATTGTGCCGCGTGGGAGACAGGCAGCGATTCTCCGCTTGGTTACTGACTCCACCTCACCGATCTGGCACTCGAGATCGAAGACGAACTTCAAGCAGTCGATGAGCAACGACTTGCCCGCGTTCGGTGGGCCGATAATCGCGTTTGCGCGATCGACGAACTGGAGTCTCTGAGGACCATGGAGCCCACCACTGATCTCGAAAGATTCACTGACATGTGGAGCTGGCACGGGGGGCAACCCAAACGCAACTGACGCCTCGGGGATCGCAAGCGCATGCTTGATCGACGGCACCGAGACCTCAGTGAGGTACAGGTAGGTATCGACTACGCGCCGGACAGCGGGGTCGTGGGTGTCAGAACCGCGGAGCATCACCAGGTGGTCGTGCTGCTTGACCCCACCGTGCGTCCAGTCGTCAAACACCTCATCGCGCGCCACTTCGACAGCGTCGAGCTGTCGGACCAACTCAAGTTGCCGCTCCAAGCTCAGCGAACTCCTCGGACCAAGAAGGTGACCTTCCAGGTCGACATGGGCACCGATGGTGATCACATGCGATCTGAAGCTGTGGCCCGTCGAGGCCTCCTTTGGCAGCAGCGCAAGAAGGTCGGTGAGGTCGATCTGCCCACCCGGCTTGACGCCAAGGCGACCACAGAACTCCTGAATCACCGAATCACCTTCGGCGCCAACCGAGATCACGAGCACATGCCCTCGATCCGTTGAAATCTCAACACCAGGAAGGACTGCCAAGTCATCAGCGGCCGCACCGACCACGTCTGCGTACCTTGTACACGCGTCGTGATCAGTCAATGCGAGAACTTCGACACCTGCTGAGACTGCGGAGGACACGAAGCGGTCGGCGTCCCACTGATCATCACACCGCTCATTCGGAAACGTGTGGTTGTGAAGATCAACTCGTCGCCACATCAGCCCGCCTTCGTTCTGCTCATTGAGTCGAGTATCGCAGCCGCTGACTGCTGGGCAGGCGAATTGGAGATCCGGAAAGCATCATGGTGAAGGCGATCTGTCAACGGGCACAGACCAACCAGGTGGCCTCGTTGGCCACTGCGAAGGTCAGGATCGACGTCACCACGTCTACGAGGTCAAGCTGGTCGGTTGTTCGGTCGTCGATGCTCGAAACCAGCGCGACGGCGTCAGCCAAGGTGCGAACGTGGCGCAGGAGGCCCTCCTGAGCCGAGTCGTCTCCAACCCCATCCAACTGACGGATCGCTCTGGCCAGACCGGGAAGACCATAGAGAGGAGCGCGCTCTGGTTCCGAGCAGAGAAACGCATCAACTTCGTCGTACGCGCCGTTCTTGTGGTCGGCCGCTTCACCGACCTCGATGAAGGCCGTACGTTCCAGGACGAGTCGGTGCTGCCGGTAGAACATCATGTCGTCGTTCGTGTGAAAGCGAGGCGACGCGTAACAGACCAGTGCTTGCCCGAGCGTCGCCCCCCGGAAGCCCACCAGCGCTCCGTGCTGATCTGCGTCCAAATCAAATCGGTAGTACTTGCCGGGGAACAGCTTGAGGAACTTGCCGCGCCGCCTGAACATCCGCTCTGGACGCTTGTATTGCAGGAAGAGCGAAGCCCAATCAGGCGCAGAGCCGGCCCCAGGCGGGCTGCCGAAGTACGGCTTCCACAACAACCCCGGCGGCATGGCGACGCCGAGCAACTGATTCACGTCGTGCAAATCGCCGTCCAGCTCTGCCATAACATCGAAACCGAGCACGCCCTCCAAGACCTGACCCGGTGCCCAGAGGTCGACCGTAGGTGTGAGCAGCCCAAGCTCAAAGTTCGCTGCGACCTCAAAGGTCTTCTCTTCAAAGTCTGGGTTCACCCGCTACGCCCCCCTCGTCGTCAACTAATGGCTCCGCTCACTGTAGGTCGACGACCACTGCAGCCGCAGCCTGGCGACGGGATCTCAGATGTGCGGTTGGCAGACCGGTAGCACGTCGGGGTCAAGTGCTCGCTCGCACATAGATCGTCGAAACTCCCTGCGAATCGTCATTTCGCGCACCTCGGTTCTAACGAATCGTTAGAAGAACCGTTAGAAGATCGTCCCCGTGACGCGAAGAAGCCCTGGCAGATCATGCGATCTACCAGGGCTTTCGTTGGTGGCGGGGGTAGGATTTGAACCTACGACCTTCGGGTTATGAGCCCGACGAGCTACCGAACTGCTCCACCCCGCGGCGAAC
>NZ_JBDNIJ010000070.1:0-6461 GCF_041688325.1 Ilumatobacter sp. | reverse complement strand
GCAGTCGCCATCGGCCGTGTTGCCCAGTTCTTCCATGTCGGAGATGAACTGATCGCGGGTGCCGTCGCGGTCGACGCCGCCGCAGGCTGCGAGTCCGAGTGCGCCGACGGCGAGAAATGCGGTGAATGTCTTGTTCATAAGAGTGAGTCCTGTCAGTGGTTGCAGTTCGGTGTGCTGGAGAGCATCTTGGCAGACGAGCGACACTTCGCGGTGAGATTGCAGGTCTGTCGGCGACCGCACCCGTGCGGGTTAGGGGCGGCGTGAGATGTTGACCGTGAACTCGCCGGGTTCGTCGATCACAGTGTTGAACTCATACACGCCACCGTCGAGGGTGAGCGCCGTGCAAGCGAACGTGGTGCCGATCTCCTGATCGAGAGGCGCATTGCAGTTGACCGACTCGAAGATCACGTCCAGTTCGGCAGCGACCTTGTCGGCAATGAAAGCCTCGGCATCCGACTTGAAGTCGGCCGTCGAAGTGAAACATCCTGCCAACATGACGCTGGCGACAACGAAGCCCAGCAGGGTGGAGACACGGCGGAAAGACAACTGCATCGCCGCGACGATACTGCCGCAGTTCAGTCAGGTGATGAGCCCCGCACCGGTTGAGTCGGTTGCGCGCTCATCGCTGACCGGAGGTCGAGGCCGTGCAGGGCGCTGGTATGAGCGAATCCTGTCGGTCATGACGACGACGAGCGCGAGCCAGATGAAGGCAAATCCAATCAATCGGTTGAGCGGCAGCGGCTCGTTGTACATCGCCCAGCCGAGACCGAAGTTGATCATCGGGACGATCAGGTTGAGTGGTCCGAGCAAGGTGAACGGAATCGACTTGGCTGCCGATGCGAACAACATCAGCGGAATCGCCGTGATGAGCCCGGTCCCGAGGAGTAGGACCCAGTCGGTAGTTGAAGCGGTGTTCACGGCGCTGCTGCTGCGGCCGGAGAGGACAACGAGCGCCACAGCGGCAGGGAGCACGAGCACAAAGGTCTCGCCGGTCAAACTGTCGATGGCACCGAGCGGCATATTGCGCTTGCTCAGCGCGTAGAAACTCCAGGTTGCTGCCAGAACCAAGGAAATCCATGGCGGGTGGCCTGCTCCCACCGTCAAGATCACGACAGCAACGGCGACACAGCCGAAGGCGATCTTCTGCGCACGAGTCGCAAGCTCACCTAAGACGAGCACGCCGATGGCCATCGTGCCCAGCGGTGCAATGAAGTAGCCGAGCGCAGTTTCGATCACACGGTCGTTGATGACAGCCCAGACGTAGCTGCCCCAGTTGGCGGTGAGGAGGAGCGCAGCGAGGATCAGCCTGACGACAGTCGCCCGTGATCGAAAAGCGGCGATGATCGCCGGCCATGTGCCGCGTACGGTTGTCACGGCGGCCATCACAATGGCTGCGGTGAACATGCGCCAAGCAATCAGTTCGACGGCATCGAGCCCCGAAAGCTGCTTCCAGTAAATGGTGAGCAGGCCCCACAGCACGAAGGCGGCCACGCCGACCCGAACCCCGTTCCGTTCTGTTTGGTCAGTCACCGACCGTACGGTACGCCTCGGACGGCCTGTCGACGCGGGCGTCTCTTGTCGACCAGATCTTTTCATGAGCTTCACGCAGTCATTGACTGCAACAAGCTCATGAAAACGTCGGGGACGGTCCGGCCGGTCGGGCGAACTAGGTTGCTGCTGTGGCCAAGCGCGTCAACGTTGTGAAGTTCGGGTCGGTCTCCGTTCGTGTCTCCGACGACCCGGCCGGAGACGTGGCGCGGTCGCTCGCCGTCCGCCTTCGTGGAGCCATCAGACGTCGGGGGAGTGCCTCGCTTGCGGTGAGCGGTGGCTCGACTGCGCCATCGATGCTGGCAGCGCTCGTGCATGAGGATCTCGATTGGGACCGCCTCACCGTCTGGCAGGTCGACGAACGCGTCGCCCCTGACGGCCACGAGGACCGCAACGCTATCCAACTGTGGTTCATGCCGACCGAGATGAAGCTGATGCCGGTCGCCGGTGACGACCTCGGCATCGCGGCGATGCGTTACGCCGAGACGCTGCCTGATCGGTTCGACGCTGTGCACCTCGGGCTTGGCGACGATGGCCACACAGCTTCGTGGCCACCGGTGCCGCATCCTGATGCGACGGTCGTCAGCAGCCCGAACGATGTTGCGATGGTCGGCGATTTTCACGGTCGTGGGCGGATGACGCTGACCCCTGGGCCGGTGAACCAAGCCCGTGGTCGATTGATCCTCACGACCGGTAAGTCGAAGGCCGACATGGTGCGCCGCTGGCTGGAACGCGATCGGTCGATCCCGGTCAGCCACGTTTGCCGTTCCTCGACCACGCTGTTTATCGACCCTGCAGCTGCTGCCAAACTGCCCGGCTGAGGCGCACGGGCGCGGCGGCGGGCTGGCCTCTACATTGTCGGCATGGATCTTGATGCGCTCGCCGATCTCGCCCGCCCCGCACATCTCCGGGAACTCTTCGGAGCTGATCCAGGTCGGGCAACTCGCTACGTGGTCGCAGCCGGCGATCTTCGCATCGACTACTCGAAGCACCGCCTGAACGACGACGTCCTTGCATCCCTGCTCGAGTTGGCTCAGCACAGCGATGTCGAAGCGCGACGCGACGCCATGTTTGCGGGCGAGCACATCAACGTGGCCGAAGACCGTGCCGTGGGCCATGCGGCCTTGCGCATGCCAGTCGGGTCGACCTTCATGATCGATGGTCAGAACGTAGTCCCTGACGTGCACGCCGTACTCGACTCGATGTCGGCTTTTGCTGAGCGCATTCGAGCGGACGAACGGATCACCCATATTGTCAACATCGGCATCGGTGGGTCGGATCTGGGGCCGGCCATGGCAGAGCAGGCGCTTGGCGCCTGTCGTCACCCACGATTGCGTTGCTCGTTCGTCTCGAACATTGATGGCGCCGACATCGCCGGTGTCCTTGCTGACGCCGACCCGGCATCTACGCTGTTCATCGTTGCGTCAAAAACCTTCGGGACGATCGAAACGCTGACCAATGCCCGGACCGCCCGCAGTTGGTTGGTTGATGCACTCGGCGAAGACGCTGTCACCGACCACTTTGTGGCGGTATCCACCAACGCTGCACGCGTTGCCGACTTTGGGATCGATTCCGAGAACAACATGTTCGGGTTCTGGGATTGGGTCGGCGGTCGCTACTCGGTCACCTCGGCTATTGGGTTGTCGTTGATGCTGTCGATCGGACCGGATCGGTTCCGCGAATTCCTTGGTGGATTCCACACGATCGACGAGCACTTTCGCACGGCGCCGCTTGCAGAGAACGGCCCGGTGCTGATGGCGCTGCTCGGAGTCTGGTACGCCAACGGCCACGGCTTCGACACCAAGGCTGTGCTGCCATACGCCAACGAGTTGGCGCGCTTCCCGGCCTACCTCCAACAGCTCGACATGGAGTCAAACGGTAAGTCGGTCACGCTCGATGGCGAACCTGTCGACCACAACACCGGACCGATCGTGTGGGGCGAGCCGGGTACCAACGGGCAGCACGCGTTCTACCAATTACTCCATCAGGGCACCCGCGTGGTCCCCGTCGACTTCATCGGGTTCGCCAAGTCGCATCACGGTCATCAAGAGCACCACGACCTGTTGATGGCGAACCTGATCGCGCAGTCCGAGGCGCTTGCATTCGGCCGGAGCAACGAGGCCGAGCCATGGCGGAACTTCGAAGGTGATCGCCCGAATACGGTGATCCTTACCGAGCAACTCACGCCGTCGGTCCTCGGTCAGCTCATTGCCCTGTACGAACACATCGTGCATGTGCAGGGCACCATCTGGGGCGTGAACAGCTATGACCAGTGGGGCGTCGAACTCGGCAAGGAACTCGCCAACCAGGTCACACCCGAGCTGACCGGCGACCCGACCCCCGACGCCCACGACAGCAGTACCAACGCCCTCATCAACTGGTATCGCGCCAACCGATAGTTACGCATGGGGTCAGACCCCATGCGTAATTTGGAGCTCGTTTCGTTTGCCGACCCGCGAATCGGGAAAGCTGTCGCAATGCGCAATTTTGAGAACATCTACATCGACGGTGCTTGGGTCCCCAGCGACGGGACCGGCAGTATCGAGGTCATCAACGCCGCGACTGAGCAGGTCATGGGCTCGGTCCCTGATGGTGTTGCCAGCGACGTTGATCGGGCGGTCGCCGCTGCCCGGACCGCGTTCGATACGTGGTCACAGACTCCGGTCGAAGAGCGACAGAAGTACCTCGTCCGTCTGAACGAGGCGCTGCAGGCTCGCTCGCCCGAGATCGCCGAGACCATCGCCGGCGAAGTCGGCATGCCAATCACCTGGTCGACCATGATCCAGGCCGGACTGCCCGCGGGCAACATGGCGACTTTCGCCACGCTGCTCGACAGCTTCGAGTTCGAAGAGAAGATCGGCAACAGCCTCGTCGTCAAAGAGCCGGTCGGCGTGGTCGGCGCCATCACGCCGTGGAACTACCCGCTCCACCAAATCATCTGCAAGGTCGGTGGCGCACTCGCCGCCGGTTGCACAATTGTGCTCAAGCCATCTGAAATTGCACCGCTCAACGCGTTCATCCTTGCTGAAATCATCGACGAAGTCGGCCTTCCAGCAGGCGTGTTCAACCTCGTCAGCGGCAACGGCACGACAGTCGGTGCTGCCATTTCGGAACACCCGGGCATCGACATGGTCAGCTTCACTGGCTCATCGCGCGCCGGCAAGCAGGTCGCTGCTTCGGCAGCCGCCTCGATCAAGCGCGTCGCATTGGAGCTGGGCGGCAAGTCGGCCAACATCGTTCTCGACGACGCCGACTTTGCCAAGGTGATCCCGAAGGGCGTGTTTGCCTGTTTCCTCAACTCGGGCCAGACCTGCACCGCCCACACACGCATGCTCGTTCCGAAGAGCCGGTACGACGAGGCCGTCGAAATCGCCGCCGCCGCCGTCGCCGCCACCCAGGTCGGTGACCCGACTGAAGAGGGCATGCACCTCGGTCCCCTGATCAGCCAGGCCCAGTGGGATCGCGTGCAGGAGTACATCCAGAAGGGCATCGACGAAGGCGCAGTGGTTGCTGCCGGTGGCCTCGGCAAGCCCGAGGGCTACGAGACCGGCTACTTCGTCAAGCCGACCGTGTTTGCCAACGTCACGAACGACATGACCATTGCGCAAGAGGAGATCTTCGGCCCGGTGCTGTCGATCATTGGCTACGACGATGACGACGATGCTGTGCGTATTGCCAACGACAGCCTCTATGGCCTCAGCGGTGGCGTCTGGTCAGCGGACCAGGATCGTGCCATGTCAGTTGCCCGTCGGATGCGCACCGGTGCCGTCGATGTCAACGGTGGCAGCTTCAACATCTCTGCACCGTTCGGCGGGTACAAGCAGTCCGGTTACGGCCGCGAAAACGGCCCGTACGGCATCGAAGAATTCCTCCAAACCAAATCCCTCCAACTCTGAGTCGGTCCAGATCCTCCGATCTCAGCGTTACGAGAACGCCTCGGTGCCGAGAGGCACCGTCGTTGTCTCGCGCCTTGACCTCGGAGGATCTGATCCCGACTCAGCAGAATGAGGGTGTGCGAACCGTGATCGCCGCTGGTGGTGGAACTCGCTGATATTGGGTTCAGGCCGTGGCCTGGTTCATGCCGTCGCTACGGTGAGAGCAATGATTGAGACTCGACCGAATATTCAACGTGTGGGCGTCGTGGGCTGCGGCCAGATGGGCGCGGGTATCGCCGAGGTTTGTGCACGCGCTGGCCTCGACACTGTCGTGCATGAGATCGACGCTGCTGGTGCCGAGCGCGGACGCAACCGCCTCCTCAGCTCGTTCGACAAGGCCGTTGCCCGCGACCGCATGACCGAAGCCGAGCGCGACGCCGCACTCGGTCGACTCACCTTCACGACCGACCTCGCCGACATGGCTGACCGGCGTTTGGTTATCGAGGCAGTGATCGAAGACGAAGCGTTGAAGACCAGGGTGTTCAAGACGCTCGACCAAGTGGTCGAAGCCGACGACGCGATCCTCGCGAGTAACACCAGTTCGATCCCAATCATGAAGCTTGGTATCGCCACGCAGCGGCCTGAGAGCGTTATCGGCATTCACTTCTTCAACCCGGTGCCGGTGCTGAAACTGGTTGAGCTGGTGACGAGCCTGATGACCGATGCAGCGACGGTCGATGCGGCGAACCACTTCGCCGAGAACACGCTCGGAAAGATCGTCATTCGGAGCAAAGACCGTGCGGGTTTTGTTGTCAACGCACTGTTGATCCCGTACATCTTGTCGGCCATCCGCATGATGGAGTCAGGTTTCGCGACCGCCATTGATATTGACCATGGCATGGTCGAAGGTTGCAACCATCCGATGGGCCCGCTCAGCCTCGCCGACCTGATTGGCCTCGACACGACACTGGCCGTCGCAGTCAGCATGTACGACGAGTTCAAAGAGCCGCTGTACGCAGCGCCGCCGATGTTGTCGCG
>NZ_JBDNIJ010000381.1:0-2749 GCF_041688325.1 Ilumatobacter sp. | reverse complement strand
TGGAAGACGCGCGCGATCACGACCGCATTCAGCGCGGCGACGTCCTGGTGCTGGCAGGCATCCGCCAAGCCCTCGTCGCCGGAACCGAGATCACCGTGCACAATGAGACTCGCAATGAGGACTATGTCGCGGGCCACCGCCTCTCGAAGCGGCAGGTCGAGATGCTCCTGGCGGGCGGCCTCATCCCCTTGCTGCGCGAGCAGAGAGCGGCCGAGGCCAACGGTCAAGGCTGAGCAGGGGGCACTGTTGCGTTGACGGATCGGTTGCGGGTCGCAGCGCGTGCCCTGGTGATCCGTCGTCGGGGTCGTCGCTTTGTTTCTTCGTCGTTTGCGGGCTTGCGGTTCGGGCCCGACGTGGTCTTGCTGGCGGTGCGCTGGTGTCTCCGCTACGGCTTGTCGTACCGCGATGTTGAAGAGCCACTGGCCGAACGCGGCAGCGCACCGGGCGTCTCGCCCGAGGTCGGTGAGCAACGCAGAGCGATGGTGAACGGTTTCGCGGGAACGGCTGCCGACACGGACCGCAGCCGGCAGCTCAACGCTGGCTGGGGAGTTTGGTTGGCTCCTGGCGATCGGGCTCGTGTTGTGGCTCGGCATTCGGGAAACAGGGTGACAGCAACCACGATCCGAGCGCGTACAGCAGGATGATGATGCCGATCACCGAGATCCACAGTGAAGCGACGATTCCATATGCTGCAATTGTCATCCCGGTGGCGAGGGCCAGTGGTTTGTAAGTCGGCAACGGGAGCACGATCTGCCGACCCACATCGGTGTCTTCGGTCTCAGCGACGATGTCGGCACCGGTTCGCTGCTGGACGATGTTTCCCTCGTCGTCTTCTTCGACTTTGCGATACCACAGCTCGTCGAGCGCGTGGACCGTCGGCGCGTGTGAGAAGTTCCACTCCGGTGCTGGCGTGGCCGTCATCCACTCGAGTGAGCGGGCGTTCCAAGGGTCGGGGTCTGATGTGTAGGAATGACGAGAAACGATCATGTTCGCAAGGAACACAAGGAAGCTGACCGCGATCACGAATGCTCCGATCGTCGACACCAGGTTCCAGAACGCGAGGTTGAAGAATCCTTCACCGACCCTGGACTCGGAGTAGATGTACATGCGGCGGCGTTGGCCCTGCAATCCCAACACGTGCTTAGGACCGAACGTCAGGTTGAATCCAATCAGCATCAACCAGAAGTGCCAGTAGCCCAGGCTGTCGTTGAGCGTCCGACCGAACATCTTCGGCCACCAGTAGTAGAGACCCGCGACGAGTCCGAACAGTGCACCGCCGAACAGTACGTAGTGGAAGTGCGCTACCACGTAATACGTGTCGGTCTGCTGGGCGTTCGACGGAGCGGCAGCGTGAGTGACGCCGGAGAGCCCACCGAGGGTGAACATCGATATCTCCCCGATCGCAAAGAGCATCGGCACAGAGAACCAGATCTTCCCGCCCCACATTGTCATCACCCAGTTGATGATCTTGACGCCGGTTGGTATCGCAATCACCATCGTTGAGATCGAGAAGACCGCGACCGATATTGGCCCGAGCCCCGATACGCACATGTGGTGCGCCCACACACCCCAACCGAGAAATCCGATCGCTGCACCGGAAAAGACGATGAACGGGTAGCCGAAGAGCGGCTTGCGGGAAAACGTGGGAAGTATCTCAGAGATGATGCCAAAGCTCGGCAAGATCATCAGGTACACCTCGGGGTGTCCGAACAGCCAGAAGAGGTGCTGCCACAGCAGTGGGTCGGCACCATCCTCAACTGAGAAGAACGTTGCGCCGAAGCGGCGTTGCGCAACGAGGAGATACAGCGCAACGGAGAGAACGGTGAGGGCGAACAACACCAGGAGCGACGTCACGAGGGCCATCCAGGTGAAGATCGGCATTTTCATCATCGTCATACCTGGGGCACGTAGATTCAAGATGGTCACGATGAGGTTGATGGCGCCGATGATCGAGGCGACGCCGGCAACGAGTAGACCCAGCGCCCAGTAGGTGACGCCGTCGGTGGGCGAGAATTCGTTGGACGAGTTCGGTGCGTACATGAACCAGCCGCCGTCGGGTGCGCCGCCCAGAACGAAGCTGGAGTTGATGATGAGGCCTCCACCGAGGAACAGCCAGAAGCTCAACGCGTTCATTCGGGGGAACGCCACATCTCGCGCCCCGATCTGCAGCGGAACTAAGAAATTCGGGAATGCCGCTGTGCTCAACGGCACGACCACCAGGAAGATCATGGTCGTCCCGTGCATCGTGAACAACTGGTTGTACGCGTCAGCGCTCACAATTTGTCCGTCAGGCCGAGCAAGTTGCAACCGGATCAATAACGCCTGGAAGCCCCCGAGCGCAAAGAAGAATATCGACACCGCCCCATACATGATCCCAATACGTTTGTGGTCTGTCGTGCAGACCCAGGACAACACGTTGCGCACAAGAGATGCCCCGCCTCCGCCCTCGGTGTGGCCAGCTGCTTCGGTCGGCTGCGCCTCGAATCGTGGGCGCTCGTCCAGTGTCGTCACGTGGTCGTCTCCTCCATCTCAGGGGGCTCGCAGCCAACATTAACAACGAGTTATCACTTCGTCGTGCGTACCAAAACGGTACAAGGATCCGGGGCTGCTTCCTAAGAGTGCGAGTTAGGACAATGGGCACATGCACGATATGCACGCCTATTGCAGACCCGGATCTCACCGGGCACTGTTGCGTTGATCGATCGAAGGGCGCGGCCAGCCGATGACGTGTGGGCTGTCCGGTCAGATC
>NZ_JBDNIJ010000069.1:0-2078 GCF_041688325.1 Ilumatobacter sp. | reverse complement strand
GCGCCCAGCCGGTCGGCTTCGAACTCGCGAGAACGTGACAGCGCCATCTGCATCACGCTCGCGGCCACCGGTGCGACGATTGCGAGGGCCATGACGACCATCGGGTTGGGTGCGTCGTCCTCGTTGGATCCGCCACCAAACATCGATGCGAACATCGCCAGGTTCGCGATCATCGAAATGCCGGTCGCAACCGCCGCCGCAATCGACCCGATCAGAATGTCACGGTGCCGGACGTGTGCGACTTCGTGGGCCACCACGCCACGCACTTCGTCACGATCGAGCGCCGCCAGCAACCCCTCGGTGACACAGACCACGGCGGTGCGCTCGCTGCGGCCGGTCGCGAACGCGTTCGGCTGCGCATCGGGCGACAGGAACAGTCGCGGCGTGCGCATCCCGGCACGTTCCGCGAGTACAGCCAGATCGGACTGCAACCATTCCAATTGGCCGGGCCGGACCTCTTCGGCACGAGCGGAACGCACAGCGAGACGATCAGAGAACCAATAGGAACTACCAACAAGGCCGAAACCAAACACGGCACCGATCACGATGCCTGTCGGGCCGCCGAGCAGCGAGCCGACCAAGATCAACGAACCGGCGAGGCCGGCGAGCAGAGTAAAAGTCTTCAGGGTGTTCTTGAACACGAGGGTTGTCCTTTCAGCGCACGACAAAATTGACGATGCTGAAAGTCTCCCCGCCCGATTTCTCGGACTGGCCACGCCGGCCCCGTGGTGGGACGTCTTGACGACTGGCCTCGAGGGGTACTCCCCTTCAGTAAGGGTGATGATAGAGGTCGTTAATCACATATCATCGGAAGTGCGAAATAAAATGCACCTATTCGATGGCCCGACGATGTATGACGGTGTGCGGCGGCGATCGACTCAGGTCGTGTAATCGGCGTTGAAGCGCACGTAGGTGTCGGAGAGGTCGCAGCCCCACACCGTTGACTCGCTCTCGCCCAGCCCGACGCTGACGTGGATCAGTACGTCGGTGCCCGACATGTAGCCCGACAGTGCGGCGAGCGCGTCGTCGTCGAGGAGGCGGGGATACACCTCGTTGGTGCCGAAGCGAATCGTGACTGCGGTTTGATCGATCAGCTGATCGTCGGCGTGGTCGCTGCACTTACCGATCGCCATTGCCACGCGGCCCCAGTTCGGATCGCCGCCGTGGACCGCCGTCTTGACGAGGGGTGAGTTGACGATTGCCTTGGCGACTCGCTTGGCCTGGGCCGGATTGATTGCACCGTCGACGTGGACTTCGATCAACGAGTTCGCACCTTCGCCATCACGGGCGATCTGCTTGGTGAGGTCGACAGCCACTGCGTAGAGCGCAGCTTCGAACTGTGCGGCATCGACGGGGCCGGCGATGCCGGAGGCCATCACGATCGAGGAGTCGCTCGTCGAGGTGTCGGTGTCGATGCTGACGCAGTTGAAGGTCCGGTCAACGACGCGCCGGAAGGTGGCGTCGAGCTCGTCTGATGCAATGGCGGCGTCGGTGAAGAGCAGTGAGATGTGCGTGGCCATGTTCGGCTCGATCATGCCGACGCCCTTGGCCATGCCGACGATCCGTGCGCCGCCGGGGAGCGTGGCCTCGGCGAGCTTGACGACCGTGTCGGTGGTCATCATCCCGCGTGCGGGCCCGTCGGCATCGCGGCGGGGGAGCGGTTGGGGAATGGCCTGCAAGCCGGCGCGGACACGGTCCATTGGATAGCGGCGCCCGATGACGCCGGTCGACGTGACGACGATGTCGGTGGGGTCGCAGCCGAGCCGTTCGGCGACTGTCGTCGCGACTTCGCTGGCGTCGGCGATGCCGTCGGGCCCGGTGGCGACGTTGGAGTTCTTGGAGATCACGACGACGGCTTGAGCGCTGCGGTTCGCAACGTGCTCGCGGCTGAGCGTGACGCTGGGCCCGGCGAATCGGCTGGTGGTGAACACGGCAGCGGTGGGTACCGCAGCGTCGGCCGCGATGACGACGAGGTCATCAGTTTCGTCTTTGATGCCGATGTTCGCAACATGCGCGGAGAACCCGCCCGGGAGTTCGATCATGTTCGACAGACTACGACCCGGTTCGGTGGTACCGAT
>NZ_JBDNIJ010000380.1:0-3979 GCF_041688325.1 Ilumatobacter sp. | reverse complement strand
GCGGGTTCGATTCCCGTCATCCGCTCCAAGTAAACACCCTGTTCAGAAGCGGTTTCTGGCTCCACCGACCGTCAAGACCCATCACGATCTTGGTGCGTTGTGGTGCAATACTCGCTGGGATGTCCTCGGAGTTCGACCCGCAAGCTGTTGCGCTGATTGCTTTCCCCGGCCTGATGTCTTGGTGCGTTTCGGGTGCGATTGCTGCGGATGGCCGGCCGTGAAGCCGAGGACGGGTTCGATGACTGAGCGATCGCCGGGTGTTTGGCGTTTGCAGACAACGTCTGATCCCGACGCTGTAACGGGTGAGACTCGTCGGCTCTCCAGAACGTTTCGTGGTACGAGACCCGAGGCGACGGCGGAACTCCAGCGCTTTGTGGCCGAGAGCGGCGCCGGCTTGCAGGGTGGCAGCTCCGTCACTGTCGCGGTTCTCCTCGAGTCGTTCATGTCGACGGCGACGCTGGCGCCGACGACTCGTCAGGACTGGTCGAGTGTCATCGACCGGTACCTGATCCCCGAACTCGGCGGCGTTCCGCTCTGGAAGCTCACGCCACGGGACTGCGATCAGATGTACCAGCGGCTTCGACTCGGAGGGCTGGGAGCATCGCGGGTTCGCAACGCTCACGTCGTGTTGCACCGGGCCATGGCACAGGCGCTTCGGTGGGGCTGGGTCACCCGCAACCCGGTGTCCGACGCGACGCGTCCCGAAGTCCCGCGCTCGACGGTCACGCCACCGAACCTCGACAACGTTCGGCTGCTCCTTGCGCTCGCCCAGAAGACCGACCCCAAGCTCTCGTGTTGGCTCGATATCGCCACGGGAACCGGCGCGCGACGGGGCGAGATCTGCGCGCTTCGTTGGAGCGACATCGACCTCGAACGCGCCACCGTTCGGATCGAACGATCCGTCGCTGCGACGAAGCAAGCGGGTGTGTACATCACCACGACCAAGACCGACCGCTTTCGTCTCGTGTCGCTCCCGAGCCGAGCGGTCCGCTCACTGAACGTCGTTCGAGACATCGCCCTCGCTGACGCTGTCGAAGTTGGTCGCGATGTGTCGGTCGACGATCTGGTGTTCACGAACGACACCGAAGCGAAAGTCCCGTGGCGGCCTGATCTCGTGTCGCGCCGCTGGGAGCGTCTGCGCAAACGCGCCGGGCTCGACCACGTCAAGCTCCACGGACTCCGCCACTTCGTCGCCACCGAACTCCTCACCGGCGGCATCGACCTACGGACCGTGTCGAACCGGCTCGGCCACGCCCGCACCTCCACGACTCTCGACGTCTACTGGGCATGGGTCCCTGCCCAGGACGAAGCAGCAGCTGCACACCTCGACGCCGTGCTCGACCCACCTGATGAGATGCGCTGAGCCCGACCCGCAGCTCATCGACGTCGACACAGATCTTTGAGTCACATCGCCCGCGCGTCGACCCGACCCGGCGACGCACGACTCGAGCGATCCCGTCGGTCGTACCCATTGCTTGCCTCTGAAGCCATTGAGCGTCAGAAGTACGGTCTTGTCGTGGAACGCGACCTGATCGGATCCTGGCGAATTGTCGAGATGGACGTCTGGGATCTGGACGCGATCGAACTCGTCGGGCCCGCCCTCATGCAGGTGCACTCCGACGGGCACGGCGAGTTCGGCTTCATTGCTGTTCAAGGTCAGCTCGACTGGAAACAAGATCCGGGTTCGACAAGCGAACGAATCGCATTCACGTGGGAAGGCGACGACGAGGGTGACCGAGTCTCCGGTCGAGGGTGGGCCTCGGTGAACGACGCCGACCATCTGATCGGCCACATCTACTTCCACCTCGGCGACGATTCGGGGTTCCGGGCGGTCCGAGAACCGAAAGCCTGGGGGCCGCGGAGCACAACGACGACAAGATTCCGGCCCCGAAGCCGACCCGTCGCACCGAGAGTCCGGCTGTCTCTCATCCCCATCGGAAACGGAGAGTCGACAGACACGACAGCACGGTCATACTTCTGAGGTGCTTCTCATGGCGATCGGCGACAGTCACGGCAACAGCCGATTCGTCCACGCCACCATAGAACGCGCCGCTCGGCTGCGAGACAAGGTCGACCGTGACGTGTTCATCGTGTCGGTCGGTGACTTCGGATTCTGGCCCGGCCTGCGTGGCGAGTCCTTTGTCGGTGGCGTCGACGAACTCGCCCGCCAACACGGCCTCGCTTTCTGGGCGATCGACGGCAACCACGACTATCCCGGTGACGGCCGCTCCAGTCGAGCCGGCTACCGGGCATGGAGCGACCCTGCACCATCCACGGACCAGCCGGGGCTCGTCCATGTTCCCCGCGGCACCCTTGTCCACATTCCGATCGAAACGGGTGCTGGTGTCACCATCGGGCTCTGTGGCGGCGCTGCGTCACCAGATCAAGACCAACGTCAGCCTGGGATGAGTTGGTGGCCCGAGGAGATGATCACCGATCGCGAGGTCGCCCTGATCGAAGACTCCGGGCGCACGGTCGACTTGATGATCGCTCACGACACACCCTGGCGACCGCCCGACTTCGCAACCTCGCTCGCCGTGTCGCCAAGGGTCCGCTCACTCATGGCCGAGAATCAGCTCCGGCTCGCCGAGATCGTCGCCGCTTGGCAACCACGACTGCTCGTTCACGGGCACTTCCACCACAGCTATCGAGCGACCGCACCAGGCCCCAGCGGAACCGCGATTCAGGTGATTGGCATCGACGACGAGAACATCGACACATCAATCGAAACCATCGACCTCGCCACCTTTGCCGACAAGCTGATCCCACCAGAACGCGGTGCCGCCACCGGTGCGACCGATACCTCACTGCCAAGGTGAGGTATCGGAATTCAGTGAAGTATGGAGTGGGTATAGATATCAAACGTGTGCGTAACGCACACCTTTGATATCCTGAAACGGTGGAGACTGCGATCAAGCCCGCCGACCTGTCGGACTGGTTGATCGCGCATGGGCAGCACTTCGCCACCACTGATGAGATCGCCGAGTTGGTTGGTGTCGCTGCCGGGAGTGTCCGCCAGAGCCTGCGCCGTTCCACTGCGGCGAACAAGATCGTCTCGGTCACCAATGGGGCATGGGTCCCGGTGCCCCCGGAGTACCGCGCCGCTGGGGCGCCGCCTCCCGCTCACTTCGTTCACCAACTCATGGGCTTCCTCGGGCATCGGTATTACGTGGGCTTCCTGTCGGCTGCCGCAATACACGGAGCGTCACACCAGGCGGTCATGGTGTTCCAGGTCGCGACTCCAGCTGTGCTGCGCGATCGGACGGTCGGTGCCGGGCAGATGCGGTTCATCCGACGATCCGCTGTGCCCCGCCGTTCAGTGGTTGATCACCTTGTTCCGACCGGGCGGATCAAGGTGTCGACTCCCGCAGTCACCCTGCTCGACCTCGTTGAATCCCCGAGCCAGGGTGCCGGCCTGTCAAACGTCGCGACCGTCATCGCCCAGTTCGTCGAAGACGAGATCATCGACCCCGACGCCCTGGCAAGGGAGGCGGCCAGATACCCAACCGCCGTTGCCCAGCGAGCCGGCCTGCTCGTCGAGTCAATGGCCGACCTGATCGGCGCTTCGATCGACCTGCGAGAACTCGAACGACTGATCCAGGGATCAGCGTCTGTTGCACTAGCTTCGCACCGCCGCGGGGACGGTGACCGCAACAACCGGTGGGGCGTCGTCGTCAACGCCCAGATCGAGCCGGATCTGTGATCTCCGAAGCCGAACTCGCGCACTGGCGAAGCGTCGTGCCGTGGGTCGAGGCAAGCCAGGTCGAGCAGGATTTGGTTCTCTCTCGACTGATTGTCGAGATCGCGCAGCATCCGCTGCTCGGTTCAGAACTCGTCTTTCGAGGCGGCACCTGCTTCCACAAGCTCTGGCTCGACCGACCATGGCGATACAGCGAAGACCTCGACTACGTGCGACGAAGCGCCACCGGAGTCGGCGAGGTCTTCGACGCGCTACGACAAGTCGCGACGGTCGTCGGAT
>NZ_JBDNIJ010000010.1:0-31046 GCF_041688325.1 Ilumatobacter sp. | reverse complement strand
GTCGCAGCCTCGTCGCTACCGCAAGCTGCGGCAACGAGCGTCAGACCGACGAGCAACGAACCGACGCGTGTCACGCGTGATTTCTGCATGTGGGTTGTTCTCCCCCTGTTTGGACAGGCGCGGGATGCCCCTGTTCTTTAGGAAGCCGTAATACTACGTTCCATTGGAACTGAATGCACGTCGCCTCGCTGAGAGTGAAGGCCAAGCGGTAACTTGGATGTGTGTCTGTTTCGGCGGCGTTTCCCCACGATGTCGGGCTCCTTGAGGCGCTTGCAACCACCCGGGCAATTCGCCGCTACACCGACGAGCCCGTCCTCACACGTGACCTCGAGCAGATTCTCTGGCACGCGGGTCGCGCTCCGTCTGGTTCGAACCGGCAGCCATTTCGGTTCCTGGTTCTTCGCAACGGTCCGAACGCCGAGGCGGCAAAAGCCCTACTTGGTGAAGCGTTCCGAGCGGGATGGGCAACCAAACGCTCCGGCGACGGATACCGACCGTCTCGGTTCGCCGACTCGATGCAGCACTATGTCGACCACTTCGAAGCGACGCCGGTTGTCGTACTGGTCTGTCTTGACCGGTACCGCGAGGCGAGCCCATACGAAGGAGCATCGGTGTACCCGGCATGCCAGAACCTGTTACTGGCAGCGCGAGCGCTGGGGTACGGCGGCGCCCTGACGATGTGGCATCTCGGTGTCGAGGACGAACTTCGCGAGATGTTGGAGATTCCGGCGAACGTCGCGCTCTCCGCGTGCATCACCGTTGGGGTTCCCGCCGGCCGGCACGGGCCACTGAAACGCAAGCCGCTTGAGGAGGTCGTCTTCGATGGCCGCTGGGGTGACCGGCCGACCTGGATCACCGCGTAGATTCCACGGATGCCGCTCATTGCCGGAGTCGACTCCTCGACCCAATCCACCAAGGTCGAGATCCGTGATCAGGAAACCGGTGCGGTCGTCGCATCGGCATCCGCGCCGCACCCTCCGGTGATGGCCCCATTGAGCGAGCAGGACCCGGCGTCATGGTGGACGGCATTCGAACAGGCGTGGGTGCAGGCTGGGTCGCCAGACGTTGCAGCCATCAGCGTGGGCGGCCAGCAGCATGGAATGGTCGCGCTCGACGCCCACGGACTGGCAGTGCACCCTGCCAAGCTGTGGAACGACACCGAGTCGGCAGAGGACGCCGATCGATTGACTGGTCTCGTCTCTCCCGCTGACTGGGCAGCAGCAATCGGCAGCGTTCCGGTTGCAGCCTTTACCATCACGAAACTTGCATGGCTCGCACGGACACACGCCGACGTGTGGTCGAAGGTGCGCCACGTGATGCTCCCGCACGACTACATCACCAATCGACTCACCGGTCGGTTGACGACAGGGAGCACGACTGATCGCGGCGACGCATCCGGCACGGGTTACTGGTCGCCAGGCGAGGGCGAGTACCGGACCGACTTACTCGACCTCGTCGACAGCACTCGTGAGTGGGAGGCAATGCTGCCCCGTGTGCTTGGTCCAATGGACCACGCTGGCCTGAGCACCTCTGCGTCGATCGCCATGGGCGCAGTGGTCGCTCCCGGCACCGGAGACAATATGGCAGGCGCGTTGGGCGTCGGGCTCCGACCTGGCGATGCGGTGATCTCGATTGGCACGTCGGGCACCGTCTACGCGGTGTCGAACACCCCGACATCAGACCCGAGCGGCGCCGTTGCGGGGTTCGCCGACGCGACCGGTCACTTCCTTCCTCTCGTCTGTACGTCGAATGCAGCAAAGGTTGTCGACGCTGTGGCGCGGCTCCTCGGCGCCGACCACGCCGAGTTCGATCGCCTCGCGCTGGCAGCATTGCCAGAGGGGCCGACACTGCTGCCGTACTTTGACGGCGAACGAACCCCCAACCGTCCAAACGCACGTGGCATCATCGGCGGCCTCCGCACCGATGTCACACGTGAGCAGTTCGCTCGCGCGGCCGTCGACGGCGTGGCATGTGGTTTACTCGACGGCCTCGATGCGCTTCGCGCGCTGACCGTTCTCGACGGCCGGGTGATGCTCACGGGCGGGGGAGCGCGGTCGCTGGCAATGCAGCAGGTTGTGGCATCGCTCGTCGATGCCCCGGTCGTACTGAGTTCGGCTGATGAGGCGGTTGCGACCGGTGCTGCTGTCCAAGCCTGTGCGGTGCTCGAACAGGTTGATCACTCGGTCATTCAAGATCGTTGGGGCCTCGGTGTCGGTGCTCAGGTCGATCCAACCTTTGCACCCGACATGACGACACGCGCACGTTACGCAGCCTTGCGCGACGCTGCACCGTCCCATGGATGACCCGTTTCGGTTGCTCGGGCTGAACACGAATGCTTCTGCGGCGGAGGTTCGCCAAGCCCGACGAGACCTCGCCAAGGAACACCATCCTGATGCAGGTGGAGATGCCGACATGATGCGTGTGATCAACGACGCAGCTGGGGCAGCCCTGCGAATTCTCGCCGACCCACCTGGGCCTGCAACAGCCCTGCCTGACGTCCCACCGAACGTCCCACCGAACGTCCCACCGAACGTCCCACCGAACGTCCCACCGAACGTCCCACCGAACTCGGCTCGGGAACCTGACGATGCCGGGATGACGCGCGATGCTCCGTCGTTTACCGTTGAGGCGCTGCCTGTTGAGACGTTCGAAGCGCTACTGGTCGTCACGTCATGGATCGGTGAGGTCATCGATGACGAACCGCCGTACCGACTGGATGTTTTGATTCATGCCCATGACGGCATCGAGTACCCGTGTTGGTGCCGCTTGGAGTTGGTGCCCGATGCGGGCGCCTCAACCGTGAGCATCGGGGTGGGAAGCTACGACGACCAGCCCACGCCATCCATCACGGTGCTCCGTGACCTCTGGATCACCCACTTGAACCGCTACGACTGGGCGTAGCGCGTCACCGAGGTCGGGGAGCCGCAGCCTTGGTCAGTCGGTCGCGGAGCGCGTGGCCGAGCCCGGTGGCTCGGGGCAGCACGACGATCAGCATCTTGGCCCCACGAGTGTCGGCCGCGCGTAGCTCGGAGTAGAGCGATCGGGCCGCTTCGGCGAGGTCGTCGTTGAACTCGAGAATCTCGGCGCCTGGCGTTCCCGCCCGCAGCGCCCAGGCATCGTCGGCAGTGTCGACCAGGCGAACCTCGCACTGCGGTGCGTAGTGCGATTCGAGCATCCCGCTGGCCCGCGATGGCCCGGACGCATGAGCGAGGTCGTTGACGAGCGCGGCGACATCGTCGGCCGTGATCGCTCCGGCTCGCAAGAGTTGGGGCGGATCGACGGTGGTGTCGATGATCGTGCTCTCAAGCCCGACCGTGCACGGCCCGCCATCGAGGATGGCGTCCGTTGCTGGATCAAGCAGATCGCCCAAGTCGTCGAGGACATGCTGCGCAGTCGTCGGGCTGACAGCCCCGAATCGATTGGCCGACGGAGCGGCGATCGCCAGCCCACTCGCCCGGAGCAGGTCGAGCGTCATTGGATGCGCAGGAACGCGCAGGCCAACAGTCGTTCGGCCACCCGTGACCGCATCGTGTACTCGATCAGATCGCGGCACGATCAACGTGAGCGGACCGGGCCAGCCATTGGCAGCCAGACGACGCGCAACGTCGCTTGGTTCCGACGACCAAACATCGAATTGATCGGCGTCGGCGATGTGGACAATCAAAGGGTGACCGGTTGGTCGGCCCTTCACAGCAAAGATGCGTGCGACGGCAGCTGGGTTTGAGGCGTCGGCGGCGAGCCCGTACACGGTCTCGGTCGGCACGGCGACCAGGCCGCCAGCCCTGAGCTTGCGGATGGCGAGTTCGATGTCGGTGGTCACCAACGATGGCGTCTTCATCTGCGAGACAGGTTCAGATGGCGTCGAGGAATTCGAGCGTGGCATCGAAGAACCCGAAGGCTTCGGGCGTGGCGAAGTGGTCGACGTTCTTGAGCGTTTCGCACCGACCATCAGGGAAGCGACTGGCCAACTCGTCGCCCGGATGCACGAAGTCGCGATCGCCGACGACGACGAGAACCGGACAGGTGACGGTCCCAAGATCGTCGGGCTCGAAGTCGCCAGCCGACGGTCGACGCATCACTGCGGCAAGCGCCCGAATGTCGTTGCCAGGCTGCTGCGCGTACTGTACGAAGAGCCGTGCGATCTGATCCATTTCGTCGAGATCGGGTGCAGTATCTGCGTCTTCGGCATCGATGACGCGCTCGAGCCCTTCGACGATGCGGGTGGCACCGGCATGGTCGCGCTCGAGCACGTTCTGGCCGATGCCGGCAAGAACAATGCGGCTGAAACGTTCGGGCCGAGCAATGGCCGCGTGGAGCAGCGTGAGCGCACCGAGCGAGAACCCAACGGCCTCGACGGGTTCGTCAGGCGACTCGGCGTCGATGGCATCGAAGACTCGCTCGGTCAGGTCGGCGTACGCCTCGGGATCGTGTGGTTTGGGTGCCTCACCGTGGCCGAGTAGGTCGACACCGATGACGTGCTTACCCCCATCGCTGAGGAGAGCGGTGAAACCGCTCCGTTGCCACGTGGTGGAGAACGCTCCGCCCCAGCCATGAACGAGTACCACGGATCCCATAGAGCGGGCAGGTTAGGCCGTATCGTGGCGCTGGCAAGAAAATGAGCGCCCACGATTCTTCAGCGAGCGATTGAGATGCGACTTCTTCACGAACCACAGCACGACCTGACCTACAGCGATGTCTTTATGGTCCCCAGTCTTTCCGACGTTCCGTCGAGAATGAACGTCGACCTGACGACGCCAGACGGCATCGGGACGACCATTCCGTTGGTCGTGGCGAACATGACCGCTGTCGCGGGCCGGCGCATGGCCGAAACGGTGGCCCGTCGTGGCGGTATCGCGATCATGCCTCAGGACATCCCTGTCGATCTCGTCGGTGGCGTCATCGCGTATATCAAGTCTCGGCACCCCGTGTTCGAGACGCCGATCACGCTGCCACCTGAGGCAACGATCGGCGACGCCTTGCTACTCATCCACAAGCGCGCACATGGCGCCGTTGTGATCGTCGATGAGGGCCGACCCGTCGGGGTCTTCACCGAGAGGGACCAAGACGGGTTCGACCGGTTCACACAGCTGCGCAACGTCATGAGCACCAACCTGCATCTGCTCGACGCAGACACGGCGCCGGCTGATGCGTTCGAGATGCTCGAAGGGAGCCGCCTGCATGTCGCTCCTGTGGTCGACGCCGCGAACGACGGACGACTCCTTGGCGTCATGACTCGCAAGGGCGCGCTGCGTTCGACGATCTATCGCCCTGCAGTCGATGCCGACGGCAAATTGCTCGTCGGTGTGGCGGTCGGCATCAACGGCGATCCGGCGGCGCGCGCCAAGGAACTCGAATCGTTCGGTGCTGACGTGCTCGTGATCGATACAGCGCATGGCCATCAGACGCGTACACTGCGGGCGATTGCGGCGGTCCGGGCTGCGTGTCCGAACGCCAAGATTGTTGCCGGCAACGTCGTCACCATCGAAGGAACCCGTGAGCTGATCGAAGCTGGGGCCGACGTGATCAAAGTCGGTGTCGGTCCGGGCGCCATGTGCACCACTCGCATGATGACCGGCGTCGGCCGGCCGCAGTTTTCGGCGGTGCTCGAATGCGCAGCGGAAGCCGAACGGCTGGGCAAGCACATCTGGGCCGACGGTGGCGTTCGCTTCCCGCGTGATGTGGCACTGGCCCTCGCCGGCGGCGCCGCCAACGTCATGTTTGGTTCGTGGCTCGCTGGAACATACGAGTCAGCCGCCGACACGCTGCGTGACCCCGATGGCCGCCTCTACAAGGAGAGTTTCGGGATGGCCTCGAATCGCGCCGTGAAGAACCGGACCCGGAGCGAGTCGGCATTCGACCGGGCGCGTAAGGAACTGTTCGAAGAGGGCATCAGTACATCGCGGATGTATCTCGATCCCGAACGCCCGAGCGTCGAAGACATCATCGATCAGATCGTCGCCGGATTGCGTTCCTCGTGTACCTACTCCGGGGCCGCGACGATCAATGAGTTCCGCGAGCGAGCCATCGTCGGGGTGCAAAGTTCTTCCGGCTACGACGAAGGTCGTCCGGTCGGGGTGAGCTGGTGAGCTGGTGAGCAATATGTTGGTCGTTGCGATCGATGGCCCGGCTGGCGCTGGGAAGAGCACAGTTGGTCGCGCGGTAGCAGCGCGGCTGGGCCTTGACTATCTCGACACCGGTGCGATGTATCGCGGCGTCACGTTCGGCGTGCTGCGTCGTGGGCTCGATCCAAGCGATGGCGAATCGGTCGCTCGTGTTGCAGCCGCCATCGACATTCGGCTCGATGGCGAGGGCCTCACAGTCGATGGCGTCGATGCAACGATCGAGATTCGCGGCCGCGAAGTGACCTCGGCGGTCAGTGCGGTTGCCGCAAATAGTTCGGTCCGTGCAGAACTGGTCCGTCGACAGCGTGAATGGGTTGCGGCACGCGGCGGTGCAGTCGTCGAGGGTCGCGACATCGGGTCGGTCGTTTTTCCTGACGCGCCACTCAAGCTGTACATCACTGCCTCTCCGCGAGTACGCGCGGAACGCCGAGTGGCCGAAATTGGTGGCGATGTCAACGAGGTCGAAGCATCGATCATCGAGCGTGATCGGAAAGACTCGACGCGTGACGACAGTCCGCTGACCGAGGCATCCGGGTCGATCGTCGTAGATACGAGTGGTCTGTCAATCAACGAAGTCGTCGAACAGATCCTGGGACTGCTGCCGCATGGCCAGAGTTGAGACGGGCTTCGCTGGGCAGTCGTTTGGCAGCAGGGCGCTCTATCGGGTGATCAGAACCTTCGCGTGCGGCTTCACGCAACTGTACACGCGGATGTCGATCGAGGGCCGTGAGCACCTCCCGACCACCGGTGGTTACGTCATCGCACCGGTTCACCGCAGCTACGTCGACACGCCCATCTCGGCGTGTATCAGCCGTCGCCGGATCCGGTACATGGGGAAGGATTCGATGTGGAAGTTCGCCAGCGTCGGAAAGTTGATCTCAGCGCTTGGAGCGTTCCCTGTCTCTCGTGGCACCGTCGACCGCGAGGCGCTGATGCGCTGCCTGGCGGTGCTCGATGCGGGTGAACCGCTCGTGTTGTTCCCGGAAGGGGAGCGTAAGGACGGACCGACGGTCCAGCCATTGTTCGATGGTGCCGCGTACCTGGCATCGAAATCGGGTGTCCCGATCATTCCTGTCGGAATCGCTGGCTCAGACCGTGTCATGCCGCGTGGCGCGAAGTTCGTCTTCCCGCGGAAAGTGAAGATTGTGATTGGCGCACCACTGCGAGTCGAAGTCGGCGAGAACGGTCGCGCCTCACGCGTTGCCATCAAAGCCACGACCGCACAATTACACGGAGAAATTCAACGGCTCTACGACGAGGCCCAATCCAAAATCAAATGAAGTGTTGTCAGGCCGGGGTGTGACACTCAGTCGAAGAAAGCAGTCAGTGCGTTTGCGAGGTGGGCTGGGTCGTCGGCGCCGCAGAGTTCGCGAGCTGAATGCATCGACAGTTGCGGCACACCGATGTCGGCCGTGGCGATACCCAGCCGCGTCGAGGTGATCGGGCCAATGGTCGAGCCGCACGGCATGTTGTTGCGTGAGACGAACACTTGCCACGGCACATCTGCGGATTCGCACGCCCGCTGGAACGCCGCAGCGGTTTCAGCGGATGTTGCGTAGCGCTGATTTGCATTGACTTTGAGGGCGGGGCCGGCGTTGATGACCGGGTGATGGCCCGGCTCGTGGCACTCCGGATAGTTCGGATGGATTGCATGAGCGTTGTCGGCCGAGATACACATCGACCCGGCCATTGTCCGATGGAAGTCGTCGGACGACCCGCCTCGGGAGGCAACCAGTCGATCGAGCACCGCTTCGAGTAGCGGGCCGGCCGCGCCGGTCGTACTCATCGATCCGACCTCCTCATGATCGTTGAGCACGATGATGGCGATGTGGTCCAACGGCGCGGCAGCGGTGAGCGCTGAGGTGGCTGCCCAGCAGGACAGCAGGTTGTCGAGGCGGCCCGATGCGAGCATCGATTGGTCAGCACCGATCAAGGCGGCGCCCTGGACGTCGTACAGGCACAGCTCCCACCATGCCGGAGCGGCGTCGAGGCCGGCCTGCTCGCCGATCCAGCGCGCGAAGTCGCCAGGTGCGCTACTGCCTACCCCCCAGACCGGTGCCAGGTGCTGCTGCCGGTCGAGGATCAATCCGGTGTCGTTCACGCCTCGGTCGAGATGTACCGCGAGCTGGGGTACTCGGGCGATCGGGGTACGGACGTCGACGAGTGATGTCGAGCCGTCGGTCGCGACCAGCAGACCAGCCACTCCGAGGTCACGGTCGAGCCAGGTGTTGTTGAGGATCCCGCCATACACCTCGACACCGAGCTGTTTCCAGCCGACGCTGCTCTTGTCGGGCCGCGGTTTGACTCGAAGGCACGGCGAGTCGGTGTGAGCGCCGGCAATGCGAAATGGCATCGTCGCAGCGGCACCATCGGGAATCACCCAGGCAACGATCGCCCCGCCACGAACGACGTAGCCGCGCTGGGGAACATCGACCCAGGCAGCAGTCTCATCGACCTGGTCGAACCCAGCGAGACGAGCAACAGTCGACGCGACGGCGTGCCGTGGCGAGGGCGATGCGTCGAGGTAGGCGATGAGGTCCGCGATTTCATTTGTCTGCGTCACAGTCAGCCCTTCTGGAAGAGCCCCATGGGCAGCCCGCTGTTACGGAGGTGGCTTGTTTCGTTGATTGTGACCACTGAGCGGTCGCCGTTGGACGACGCTGCAACTCGATGAATCGAGGTGTAGTTCGGATAGAAGAACCCTCGTCCGAACTCTTCGCCCATCTTCATGATCGTGGTCAGGTAAGCGTTGATGACTCCACCATGGCAGACCACGGCGACGCGGTGGCCGCGATGATCGTCGATAATCGCTTCGATTGCGCCGACGGTTCGCTGGTGGAACTCTTCATGTGACTCGTCGGAATCCCACTCGCCATTGAGCATTTGCTGCCAACGTGGATCGCCCGAAGCCTTGAGCTCCTCGACAGGGATGTACTCCGAACTGTGTCGGTCGAACTCGGCCAAGCCGTCGCGGAAATGCAATTCGAGATCTCGATCAGCGACGACCGGCTCAGCGGTCTGGCGCGCACGGTTCATTGGGCTGGCATAGACAGCATCGAGGTGCTCCGATGCGAGGTACTGGGCGAGTAGTGCCGCTTGCGCAAGGCCGTCGTCAGACAGCTCTGGGTCGGCAGCGCCGTGCTCCAGTTCCTTGCGAATCGGCAGGGCATGACGGACCAACAACAACTCCACATACGATAGACAAGCAGATATGACCCGCCGAACTAAGATCGTGGCCACAATCGGCCCAGCCAGCGACACGCCAGTGGTGCTGCAGGACCTCATGCGCGCAGGTGTCGACGTGGTCCGCTTGAACCTCAGCCACGGCACTATCGACGAACATCTGGTGCGGCTCGCAAGTGTGCGTGCCGCCGCCGATGCCGTTGGTAAAGAAGTCGCGGTGTTGGCCGATCTGCCCGGCCCGAAGGTCCGTTCCGGTCGTTTCCCGGAAGGAGGGTCACGGTTGGTCGTCGGCAGGGAAATCCAGCTCCGCGCCGGTGACGAGCCCAGCGACGAGAACTGCATCTACGTCCAGTACGAGACGCTCCTCGAAGATCTGATCGTCGGCGGCCGCGTCATGCTCGGTGATGGTGCGATCTCCATGTCGGTGCAGTCTGTCGGCAACGAGTTCGCTCTCGCTCGCGTCGAAACAGGTGGAACCGTGAACGGCCAACCTGGCGTTCACCTGCCGTCCGAGAAGCTCCGTCTGACCACGCCGACCGAAGAAGATCTCGTCCTCGCCGAGGAAATGGCGAGTGCCGGGGTCGAGTTCGTGGCGGTCTCGTTTGTGCGCCAGGCCGTCGACGTGCAGCGCGTGCGCGACGTTGTCGGCACCCGCGCCAGGCTCGTTGCGAAGATTGAGACGAGTACCTCGATCGCCAACCTGACTGAAATCGTCGCCGTATCTGATGCGGTGATGGTTGCTCGTGGCGACCTGGGCATCGACTGCCCGATCGAAGACGTCCCGCATCTCCAGAAGATGATCATCCGGCACTGCGTCGAAGCCGGTGTGCCGGTCATCACTGCGACGCAGATGCTCGAGTCGATGATCACCTCGTCAGCACCAACTCGCGCCGAAGTGAGCGACGTGGCCAACGCGGTATTCGACGGCACCGACGCAGTGATGCTGTCTGGCGAAACGGCCATCGGCCGCGACCCGGTTGCGGTCGTCACCACGATGGGCAAGATTGCCGAACGCGCCGAGTCGGAGGCCAGCTATCGCCAGTGGGCGAATCGTTTGGGCCGGGTGCAACTCGATGGTCGCTTCGAGCCGATGGAGCACGGTGATCGAGTTACCGCAGCGCTCACGCACGCAGCATCACAGGCCGCGATCGGTGCAGGCGCGTCGGC
Source organism: Ilumatobacter sp. (assembly GCF_041688325.1). Taxonomy (GTDB): domain Bacteria; phylum Actinomycetota; class Acidimicrobiia; order Acidimicrobiales; family Ilumatobacteraceae; genus Ilumatobacter_A. The sequence continues at coordinate 20,574 of NZ_JBDNIJ010000010.1, read as the reverse complement.
GATCCTCTGCTGCACCCAGAGCGGCCGCACGGCTCGGGCGATGGCACGGTTCCGGCCCGATGCCGCAATGGTGGCGCTCTCACCCGACGCGGCAATGGTCCGCAGCCTCGCCATGACGTGGGGCGTCACCCCGATGCAGGTCGACACGTACGAGTCGACCGACGAGATGGTGTGGTTCGCTGTCGAGACAGCACTCCGCGCAGGGATCATTCACCATGGTGAGACCGTGTTGGTGTTGGCCGGTTCACCGAACAAGAGTCAACAACTCCCTGTCGGCGACGCGAAGCGCTCCTGGGTGGGCCGTGCGGCGTCTGACGTCATGCGCATTGTCCATGTCGACTGATCTCTGGGCTGAAACATCCGGTGATCCAACGCTGCCGCTGGCAGTGTTGGTCCACGGGACGATGGATCGTTCTGCAGGCATGCTGCGGCTGAGTCGTCGCCTCGACACACGGTTCCACGTGCTGCGTTACGACCGGCGTGGATATGGCCGGTCACGTGACGTTGGCGGGAAGAACTCCATCGAGCAGCACGTTGCCGATCTCGCTGGCGTCCTGCAAACGCACACACCGGGACGAGTCGTCGACCTTGCATTTGGCCACAGCTTCGGCGGCAACGTTGTGCTCGGTGTAGTCGAACAGCACCCCGACCTGATTCGACACGCGGCTCTCTATGAAACGCCGCTGTCATGGCTCGATTGGTGGCCTGGTGGAACAGCCGGCGGTGCGGCGGTCGGTGCGACCGACCCGGCCGAAGCTGCAGAGATCTTCATGCGCCGGCTGATCGGCGACGCGCGCTGGGAACAACTTCCGTCCGGCACGCGGGCCGATCGACGGGCCGAAGGTGCTGCAATGGTCGACGAGATCACCGACCTCCGGCGTGGCACACCGTGGGCTGCAGAGGCAGTGAAAATCCCGCTGCTTGCGATGTGTGGTGAGATGGGCCGACCCCATCACCAGCGTGGCATGCAGTGGCTGAGCGAGCAGATCCCATCGGCCGACTACTTCCGACTGGATGGTGCCGGTCACGGTGCGCCCAATACCCACCCGGGCGAACTCGCGACCCTGCTGGCCGACTTTGCAGCGCCGGTCAGAACCGGCGGCTGAGGACGAAACAGGTTGCGGCAATAGCGGCCGCTGTGGCGGACAGGGCCGCAGTGCCAGCGATGCCGTGGATGCCGTAGAGCCAGCCGCTGAGAATCACTCCGCTGCCGCGGGTGAGTGTGCCGACGGCGTTGCCGACAGCGAGCGTCGAACCGCGTGCTTCAGGCATCGCTTCGCTGACGAGCGAGAGTGATGTGACGAACCCGTACTCGAAGCCAATGAGCAGCATGAGGATCCCGATGACGCCCACGGCGAGGCGGTCACCGGCACTGAGCATCACAAGCAGACCGCAGGCCAACACGACCAGTCCGCCGAGTGACGAGCGCATTTTTCCGATTCGATCGGCAAGGGCCGCCGATCCGCCACTTGCAATGAGTTCGAACGCTCCGAAGCCCATGACGATGAAGCCAAGCCCACCGGTCGACACCCCGAACTCATCGTCGAGCCACGAGCCGGAGATGACGAACACCGACAGGCCTGCCATGGCCATCGTTGCCGACCCGATCACGACGAGCCAGGCCCGCAGCGTTAAGCGCGTCGCTCCGGTTGCGGGTGACCCGGCCTGTTTCGTGACCGGACCTGGCGCAGGCAGCGTCACGGCGACGACGAATGCTGCGATCGTGCAGCCGACAGCCATAAAAACGAACGGCGCTCGCCAGCCCCAGAGGTTGATCAGGACGGCCACGATGGGTCCGCCAATCAAGAGTGCGAACGCCCAGGACGTCTCGAAGATGCCGATCGATCGAGCACGCCGGCTGTAGTGGACGCGGTGGCTGATCCAGGCGTGGCCGCCGACGGTGAAGTTTGCAACACCAAGGATCAACATGGTGAATGCGATCGCGAAGGTCCAGATCGAACCGCCGAGTGCGATCACTGACGACAGCGCGATTGCCGACAGGCCACCAATCATGACGAGTCGCTCACGACCGCGGTCGAGTTGCTTGCCGATGACCATCGTCGACAGGCCGGCGGCTTCGCCGAGGCCAAGGACCGTTGTCAGCTGCGTTGTTGACACGCCGAATGCACGCTCGAGCGTCGGAAGAAACGGTGGAATCCAGCGCAGTGCCGTGTTCGCCATTGCCTTCGCGCCGGTGAGACGGGTCAGCGTCGACCGGTCGAGTGTGTCGGCTTCAGGCCGCTCAGATGTTGCGGTGCTCACGCAGCGTCTTCGTCAACACGCGGGTCTTTGATCGTGATCGTCGTTCCGAAGAAGGAGCAATCGGTATCGGTGACCGTGACGTTGGTCCCGACTTGATCGAAGTTCCCCTGCACCTTGTCGGCGCAGTCTTGCAGCGACGTGCGCTGGGTAGAGACCGCAAACGCCAGCAGCGCGAGCACGATAACCGTCGCAACCTTCTGGACGATCGTTTTCATGATCCAGGCGGCGAGGAACGCCGCGAGGACAAAGACGACAACGACCGCAATGGCGATGGTCTTGGCAGATTCCAAGGTCAGAGCGAGCATCCTTGCAGCCTAGGTCTTTCTGTCCGGGTGTGGAGGTGACCGATACGCTTGGTTGCAATGAGCGACATTGCGATCAACTTCTCTTCAGGCCTTCCGACCACCGTGCTGCCCGCAGCCGACCCGGCCGATTCCGCAGGGCTCGCCGCAGCGCTCCAATTGTCCGGCGACGAGCGGCGCTCTGGCGTTGCGGCTGTGGTCGCTGCGTCGCCGCGTTTCCTGGCCGGTTGGGCCGAGCTGGGCGACCTGGGTCGCGACACCATCGAGCGATACGCCGCCTACCGCGTCGGGTACCACCGTGGCCTCGACACACTGCGGGCCAACGGTTGGCGGGGGAGTGGCTACGTGCGCTGGGCAGCGCCGACCAACCACGGGTTCCTGCGGGCCCTCGTTGGCCTGGGTGCAATGGCGGCCGAGATCGGCGAACATGACGAAGCCGAGCGGATCCACATTTTCCTGCTGCAGCTCGACCCGACCGGCATTCCCACCACCTGATCGATGCACGTCGCCGGAGCAGTCTTGGCTGGCGGCCACAGCCGTCGTATGGGCCGGACCAAGGCGTTGATCGACGTCGGTGGGCTGCCGATGGCAACTCATGTTGCCAACGCACTCGCGGCGGCCGGATGTCGTGACATCGTGCTCGTCGGCGGCGACCCGACCGAGCTTGCCCCGCTCGACCTTCCGGTGATCGCAGACATGTACCCAGGCGAGGGTCCGGTCGGCGGGGTACTCACGGCCCTCCATCATCACCAGCACCATCACCAGCACCATCACCAGCACCATCATGGCGCCGCAACCCATGTCGTGGTCGCAGCATGCGATCTTCCGGGACTGACTGCTGGCGCTGTTGAACGCATGCTCGACGCAGTGCAGGCCGAGACGGATGTCGTCGTGGCCATGACCGATCGGCTCGAACCCGCCTTTGCTGTTTGGAGTGTGCAGACGATCGCGCCGATTGAAGCGGCCTTCGAGACCGGTACCCGAGCAATCCACGAGGTCCTTGCATTGTTCGACGTTGCGACCGTGGCGATCGACGCCAGCGAGATGCGCAACATCAACCGTCCGGAGGATCTCCTGCGGGGAACATTACGCGACGACGAGGGTGGCCAGTAAGGTCGCTGCGTGGCGATCTCGGAAATCACGGTGGAACAACTGCACAGACTGCTTGCGGCCGACGAATCGACTCGGCTCGTTGACGTGCGCGAAGACGATGAGTGGGCGAACAGCCACATTGGTCGCGCCGTGCACGTCGTGCTCGCTACGGTGCCCGAGCGCCTCGATGCATTCGGCGCGGATGGTGCCGAACAACCCACCTACGTGATGTGCAAGGTCGGTGGTCGAAGCTTTCGTGCGTGTGAGTACGCCGAGGCACAAGGCAAAAACGTCGTCAACGTCGCTGGCGGCATGATGGCTTGGTGGGCTGCTGGCCACGAAACAGTAGAAGGAGCCTGACATGGCCCGATCAGGAGTCCGACCCGAACGCAAGAAGCAGCCCGGCGGTGGCAATGCCCCCGCCGAGATCGACTACGAGTACGTCGAAGATCAGGCCGATCTCGATGCAATCATCGACGTGCTGGTCGGCGTCGACCGGTACGCACTCGACACCGAGTTTCATCGCGAGCGCACCTACTTCCCGAAGCTCGCCCTCATTCAGATCGCCTGGCACGAGATCGAAGACGACGGTACGAAAACGCAGCGTCTTGCACTGATCGATCCGCTCGTTGTCGACGTCAGGGTGTTCGGCCGAGTCTTCGACACCGACGCACTTTGTGTGATCCACGCTGCCCAGCAAGACCTCGACGTCATGATGCATTCCATCGGCTCGGTGCCGAGGCAGATGTTTGACACACAGCTTGCGGCAGGCTTCGTCGGGTATGGCACACCCTCACTGGTTGCGTTGCTGCAAGGCGAAATCAACGTCACCCCTGCCAAGGGTGATCGCCTGACCGACTGGCTTCGCCGGCCACTGACCGAGAACCAGTGCCAGTACGCAGCCGTCGACGTCGAGTACCTCCTCGAAGTCCACCAGCTCCTCGTGGCCAAGCTTGCCGAAGCGGGCCGGCTCGAATGGTCAGCTGATGCTTGTGAAGAATTGCGGACCCGGCCCGTCAGTGGTGCCAACCCCGAAAACGCGTGGCTCCGGCTCAAAGACGCACGCTCGCTCCGTCCGAGTTCGCGAGCGGTTGCGCAAGCAATCGCAGCGTGGCGCGAACGGCGTGCAATGCGGGTCGACATTCCTGTGCGCCAAGTGCTGCCCGATCTCGCAATTCTTGGCATCTCGCAGCGCGGCCCGTCTTCGCTCAAGGAACTGAGCCAGGCCCGAGGCGTCGACGAACGTCATTCGCGCGGGGGTATTGCCGAAGAAATCCTCGAAGCGGTCAAGGTGGGCAAAGACAACGATGCGCCCGAGGCGCCGAAGTCGCCCGACGATCTTGATCGCAACCTGCGTCCGGCAGTGACGCTCGTGTCGGCGTGGGTCAGCCAGCTCGCCCACGACGAAAAAATCGACACTGTGCTCCTCGGTACCCGGGGTGACATCGTGGCGTTCTTGCGCGGTGATGACGATGCCCGCCTTGCAAGTGGCTGGCGTGCAGCGATGCTCGGTGACGGCATCCGCGACCTCGTCGACGGTCGGGCAGGCCTGACCTTCGACGGCGAAGGTCGTCTGAAGTTGATTAGCGTCGATTGATCGTGCTGCGCAGCCGCGACCACAATCGATCGAACACTTCGATCGGGTCGGTTGCCCTGCTGCCGTACGAATGGATCGGTCGCCGCTCGCCGACGGCTTGATTGAAAACCACTCGTTGCGGTACCGCTGGCTTCCACACCGCGCCTGCGCCAACGATCCGCGTCAGTTCGGCCATTCGACGTACAGCTTCAGATGACACGGCCGGGACACGGTTGAGGATCACACCCGACAGTTCGAGGTCTGGGTTGTGGTCGTCCCACACGGTGTCGATGGCGTCGGCGACACCGCCGATGCCCCGCAGGCCCAGAGCCGATGGCTCGACCACGACGAGTGCGTGGCGCGCCGCTGCAAGCGCATTGGTCGTGAGGTTGCCCAGCGACGGCGGGCAATCGATCAGTACGGCGTCGTAACGGTCAATAATGTCGGCACCCAGTGCTTTGGCGAGACGGCGGGCACGTTGTGAGTCGGGCGATCCGCTCTCGAGGTCTTGCAGGTCGGTTCCGGCGGGAACGACGTCGACAAACTCTGACCACGCAGACTGCTGGATTGCTTTGCTGATCGGCGCCTTGTCAAGGACATCGCTGGTCGTCAGGTCGGCCGTGTCCGGATCGACCCCGAGGACCCAGGAACTGGACCCTTGCGGATCGAGGTCAACAACGAGGACGCGGCGCCGCGCAGCACTGGCTGCCGAGGCAAGACCGAGTGTGACAGTTGTCTTTCCGACGCCTCCCTTTTGGTTCACGACCGCAACTGTGCGCATCATGCGTAGATTACAGGCTCCCCGGTGCAAGCTGAGCTCTTGCCCGGATTGTGCACCGTAAACCCTGGACCGACCGGTATAATCAGGGACAATGTCAACTTTCTAGTGTGGGAGCCCTCTCGTGAAGAAGGGTCGTCATCGCCGTTTCGAAGAGGCGAGAAAACTGAAGCAGTCCGGCCCGGGAGCGTTTGATCTCGGGTTTGGAGAGCGCACCCAGTCGCCGTCTACGGACGATGCTGACTCGGGGGTCGACGAGTACGCCGAACTGGCAGCCAAATATGGCGTCGAGTTCGACGACGAAGACGACGATCAAGACGAGTAAGTCTGGCCAGCGCCTGACGACTCAGCGCCTGACGACTGGGTGCTCAAGTGGCACCCACTGGGAACGTTCCATCAATTCGACCATCTGGTCGTAGATTGTTGCGCCCACCAGTTCCACGATTTCGTCGCGGGCGCTGACGTACAGGGGCTGTTCTCCGACGAATGCGTCGGGTTCTTCGGTGCACCACCAGCCGAAGTCCTCGCCACCTTCGCCCCAGTCGCGCCGTTTCCACTCGCGCAGGCGTGAGGTGACGTGGCCTGATTCATCTTCGGAGTGTTCGAGCCGCAGCGGGACCTGCCAGCAGACTTGCGGCTTCCAGTCCATCATCCGCTCATTGTTGTCGTCGGCAGCAATGTGTAACGCGCACCCGATTCCGCCTTCGAAGCCTGGCCGGTTGAGGAAGATGCAGGCTTTCGTGCCGTCGTGCTCGACGAGCCGCGTCATCGTCGTCGGGTTTCCCTCGCTGTCAGGGTCACCGTCACGCAGGTAGCCCTTCTTGACGGCCTTGGCGTGGAACTGCATGTGCTTCGGCTCGACGCGAGGGAAGTGGGCCTCGACGTTCTTGACGTCGGCTTCGTCGACGAAATGCGCTCCGAACGAGCAGCAACCCTGCTGGAGTTCGGGAGCCGGTTCGTCGAGAATGCCCTTGCAGCCGCACCCGAAGATGCACATGTAGTTCGATCGGAGGTACGTGGCGTCGAACACCCACGTGCGGTGCTCGTCGGCGTCGTCAAAACTGATCCATTCGTGGACGTCAATGGGCACCCAGCGAATGTACCGGCCTCGGTAGGCTGAGGGGCGATATGACGACCCCTGCAGCCAATGCGATGACCGCTGACCAACTCCGTAATTCATTCCGCGACTATTTCGCGGCACGGGACCACACGGTCGTCCAGTCAGCAAGCCTCATCCCGCACGATCCGACCGTGCTGTTCAACGTGGCCGGCATGGTGCCGTTCAAGGACTATTTCGTCGGCAACGAAAAGCCCCCCTTCCAGCGCGCTGTCAGCTCGCAGAAGTGTGCACGCGCTGGCGGAAAGCACAACGACCTCGACGAAGTGGGTCGCACCAAGCGTCACCTCGTGTTCTTCGAAATGATGGGAAACTTCAGTTTCGGCGACTACTTCAAGACTGATGCAATCCCTTATGCGTGGGACCTGATGACGTCGTCACGTGAGAGTGGCGGTTGGGGCTTTGACGGCGACCAGTTGTGGATCACGGTCCACGAGACGGACGACGAAGCCGAGCAAATCTGGCACGAGCAGGTCGGTGTCCCGATGGAGCGCATCCAGCGGCTCGGCGATAAAGACAACTATTGGCAGATGGGTGATGTTGGCCCCTGCGGACCGTGCAGCGAAATTCACATCGACCGTGGCGCCGAGTTCGGTCCCGATGGTGGCCCTCTCCGTGATCCAGCCGGCGACCGGTTCATGGAGATCTGGAACTTGGTCTTCATGCAGTTCAACCAAGATGCGAATGGCAACCGCGCACCGTTGCCGACACCGTCGATCGATACCGGTGCAGGGCTCGAGCGCATCTTGGCGCTGATGCAAGGTGTTGACTCCGTCTGGGAAACCGACCTGATGCAGCCCCTCATTGACGAGGCGTGCTCAATCACCGGGCACAGCTACAAGGTGGGCGACTACGACGACCGTGCAAGCTTTGCGATGCGCGTTCTGGCTGAGCATGCCCGCTCGGCAACGATGTTGGTGAACGACGGCGTTTTCCCCTCCAACGAGGCCCGCGGCTATGTGCTGCGCCGCATCATCCGCCGCGCCGTGCGGTTTGCCTACCTTCTCGGCACTGACAAGCTCGTCATGCCGAGCCTCGTCGCCGTTGCCGGCCAGGTCATGGGCGACGCGTACCCCGACGTCACGAAGAACATGAGCTTCATTACCGACGTGATCGGTAAGGAAGAAGAGCGCTTCCGGCACACCCTCAAGAACGGCCTCGCCATTCTCGATGGCGAACTGAACGCCGACGCCGAGAAGCTCTCGGGTGCCACCGCCTTCTTGCTGCACGACACGTACGGCTTCCCACTTGAGCTCACGCAGGAGATCGCCAGCGAACGCGCGATCGACGTCGATCTCGACGAGTTCAACGCATCGATGACCGAGCAGCGTGAGCGGGCCAAGGCCGCCCGCAAGGGCGGCGTCGATGTTGAAGCGATGGACGCGTACCGAGAGGTGCTCGACCAATTCGGTACCACGAACTTCGTTGGCTACACCGACGACTTTGCCGACAGTCGGGTGCTGGCAATCCTCGATGGCCCTGACGATGACAACGGCAACCCGACCGTTGAGATCTTCCTCGATACGTCTCCGTTCTATGCAGAGTCGGGCGGCCAAGTTGGAGACACGGGTTCGATCACCACCGACACCGGCACCGCCACGGTGCTCGACTGTACGTTCGCATTGCCGAACCTGCGTCGTCACAGCGCGCGAGTCACCGAAGGCACCGTCATTGCTGGACAGACCTGCACTGCGTCGATCGACGTGCTCCGCCGCGATGCGATCCGTCGCAACCACACCGCCACGCACCTGCTGCACTCTGCATTGCGCCACGTCCTCGGTGAGCACGTCAAGCAGGCCGGTTCGATGGTCGGCCCCGACCGTCTCCGGTTCGACTTCTCGCACTACGACGCCGTCACCCCAGCACAAATCAAGCAGATCGAAGACATCGCCAACCACGAAACGCTCGGCAACATGCCCACGCGAATCTTCGAAACCACGAAAGACGAAGCCGAGGCGCTCGGCGCCATTGCGTTCTTCGGTGACAAGTACGGCGACATAGTGCGTGTGCTCGAAGCCGGATCAACGATCGAGTTGTGTGGCGGTACGCACGTCCGTGCCACTGGCGACATCGGCACCGTGAAGGTCGTCAGCGAGTCGTCGATTGGATCCAACCTGCGTCGTATCGAGGCGATAACAGGCGATGCGAGCGTTGCGCTGCTGCAGCGCGACGAAGCAATGATCGCCGGCGCAGCACAGCTCCTCGGTACTCAGTCCGACGACCTGCTCGGTGGCGTTCAGCGCAAGATCGACGAAGTCAAAGACCTCCAGGACCAGATCAAAACGCTCCGGTCACAGCTCGCTGCAGGTCGGGCGGAGGAGCTGGCCGAGATCGCCGTCGAAGGCGTGGTTGTCACGCAGGTCGATGGCCTCGCACCTGGCGACATGCGCGAACTCGCCATAGCCGTGCGCCAGCGCGAGGGCATCAAAGTCGTCGTGCTGATTGGTGAAACCGACACCGGCGGTGTGGCGCTCGTTGCGGCCGTGCAGCCGGGCAACAGTAAGCCGGCATCGCTTCTGATCAAAGACGCAGCCAAGGCAGTTGGTGGCGGTGGCGGCGGAAAGGGCGACATCGCCACGGCTGGCGGCAAAGACCCGTCAGGCATTCCCGCCGCACTCGCCATCGCGGCTGAGGCCGTGGGTCAGGTGCTGTGACTCGAATCCCTGGTGTGCGCGCACTCGGCGTCGACTTGGGGTCCAAGCGCATCGGTATTGCCGTCAGCGACCTCTCCGGCACGATTGCTTCGGCGTTGACCACGGTGCATCGCTCAAAATCGCGGCGCCACGACCATGCCGAAATTAAGAAGCTGGTCAGGGATGAAGAGTGCGAGCTCGTTGTCGTCGGGCTGCCGTTGTCGCTCGATGGCAGTGTCGGACCAGCAGCACAGGGTGCCACCAAGGAGGCGGAGCAGTTGGCTACCGTGGTCGGGGTGCCCGTGGAGATGTATGACGAGCGATTCACCACGGTGACTGCCGAAGCAGCGATGCGCGAGGCTGGCCTCAGTGGCCAGCGGCAACGGCTGATCGTGGACAAGATGGCCGCTGCGGTGATGTTGCAGGCCTGGCTCGATCATCGGCGCAACACTTGGGGAGCGTCGTGACTCAGCTCGATCCACTCCTTCCGGAGGCGCACGTCAACGTCGATGACCGCCCGGCCATGGATTGGCCGACCGACCCGTGGGACTCCACCGATCAAACCGGCTCCGTCGAGCGCCTGCGCCGCCAGACCCGACCCATCAAGTGGGTTGTCTACACATCGATGGTCCTGATGACTGCCGTGATCCTGATTGCCGGCGCTGTCGGCTGGTGGTACCTCGGCAAGATCAACCCCGAAGGCGATCCAAGCGCGCTGCAGAGCTTCACAGTCCCCGAAGGTGCCGACTTCAACGACGTGACCGAGCTGCTGTTTGACGAGGGCTACATCTCCGACGTGGGTGTCTGGGAGCGGTACGTCGGCGACGAGCCGATCGACATCGTCCCGGGCTTCTACCAACTCCGCGCGAATGATCACATGGGCAATGTGCTCGCACGACTGCGTATCCCGCCGGCCCAGACCAGCACCAGCGTCACGTTTCCCGAAGGCTTCACGATTGCCCGCATGGCGCGCCGTGTTGACGCCGTGATCGAGCGGATGGGCGAGGCAGAGTTCATCGCTGCCGCGGAGAATGTCTCGGTCTTCGCCAGGTGGCTGCCACCAGGAACGAACACGCTCGAAGGGCTGCTCTTCCCCGACACGTACTCCGTGTCGAATGCCGACACAGAGGCGCAACTCCTGGACCGGATGGTCGCCCTGATGGAGCGCGTCGGAGAACAGGAAGACCTCGAAGCCAAAGCTCGCCAGCTGGGCTACACGCCATACGAAGTGTTGATCGTGGCGTCGTTGATCGAACGTGAAGCAGCGGTTGCTGAAGACCGAGCGAAGATCTCCCGCGTCATCTTGAACCGCGAGTTCGTCGACATGAATCTGGAGATCGACGCGTCGGTGTACTACGGACGTGACCGCAACGGCATCGATCCCGACCTTCCATTCTCTGAGATCCGCCAGATCGACACACCGTGGAACACGTACCTTCGAAACGGGCTGCCAGCGACGCCAATCGCCAATCCTGGACGCGCCTCAATCAGAGCTGCACTCAACCCGGCACCGAACCCGGCACCCGGTGATCCGATCTGCGTCGATCTGCCGAACCCATCCGAGTGCTTCTACCTCTTCTACGTGCTCGCCAATGAAGACGGTGGTCATGCGTTCGCTGCCACCTTCGAACAGCACGAAGCCAACATCCGTGAGTTCGCGGGGATTGAGTTCGGTGGGGGATGAGCGCACCACGGATCGCTGCGCTCATTGGATCGCCGGTGGGGCACAGCCTGTCGCCAGCTCTGCACCAGGCCGCCTTCGACGCGGCCGGTGTCAACTGGGCCTATACGGCCTTTGACATCACCGATGCAGCAGCGGCGCTGTCGGCGATGCGCCTTCTGGGGCTCGCGGGCTTGTCGGTCACGATGCCGCTCAAAGAAGATGTCGCACGGGCAGTCGATCGTCTCGATCCGGCAGCGCGAGTACTGCACTCGGTGAACACCGTCAGCTGGGATGGCGATGAACTCGTCGGGTCGAGTACTGACGGCGCCGGGTTCGTGGCCTCACTGGCAGCAGCCGGTGTCGAGGTTGAGGGAGCTCAGATCTCGGTGATCGGGGCTGGGGGAGCGGCCCGATCGGTGATCGATGCGCTGGGCCGAGTTGGCGCAGCCGACATCACCGTGCTGAACCGGACCCGTGATCGTGCCGAGCAAGCAGCAAGCTTGTCGAAAGCAGCATCGGTCGGCATTGTCAGCGACATCACGCGGGCCGACATTGTGATCAATGCCACGAGCGTTGGGATGGGTGTGTCGGTCGACGATGCAACGGAGGCCGACATGGCATGCGACCCGGCACTGCTGCGAAGCGGTCAGGTCATTGCCGACCTCGTGTATCACCCGCTCGAAACAGCGTGGATGCGTGCGGCGGCTGATATTGGAGCCACGACGGTCGACGGGCTCGGCATGCTGGTGCACCAGGCGGCGCTCCAACAACTTCGGTGGTTGGGCGAGATGCCTGACACCACGGCCATGCGAATCGCCGCTGAGGCTGAGCTGGCCCGCCGGTAGTCTGGGCTGATGCTTCGTTTCCTCACCGCAGGTGAGTCCCATGGCCAAGGCCTCGTGGTCATCATGGAAGGCCTCCCTGCTGGCCTCGAGATCACCGTCGAGGAGATTCAAGCCGAAATGGGTCGACGGCGCCTCGGCTACGGCCGCGGCCCCCGGCAGCGCTTCGAAGTCGACGAGCTCACGTTGATCGGCGGTGTGCGTCACGGCCGCACTATTGGATCGCCGGTGGCGATTGAAATCAAGAACACCGAGTGGTTCCGTAGCGACAAGTGGCACGAAGAGATGAGCCCAGCGCCCGGTGCCACCAAAGATCCGCTCACGCAAGTCCGCCCCGGTCACGCCGATCTCGCTGGCATGCAGAAGTACGGCTTCACCGATGCACGTGACGTGCTCGAACGGGCCAGTGCACGCGAAACCGCTGCCCGGGTCGCCGCCGGAGCGATCGCCAAGAAAATGCTGAAGTCGCTCGGAGTTGAGATCCTCTCCCACGTGATTCAGATGGGTTCTGCCCGGGTTGCCAGCAACGCTCCCCGCCCGACGCCCGCCGACCTGGATCGGGTCGACGAGAATCAGGTGCGTTGCTTCGACATCGAAGCGTCCAAGGCAATGATCGCTGAGATCAAGGCTGCGGCCAAAGAAGGTGACTCCCTCGGTGGCGTTGTCGAAGTACTGGCTTTCGGTGTGCCGGTTGGGCTCGGCAGCCACGTCCATTGGGACCGCAAGGTCGACGCGGCACTTGCCCAGGCACTCATGAGCATCCAGGCGGTCAAAGGTGTTGAAATCGGTGACGGTTTCGATGTCGCCGGGCGACGCGGGAGCGAGGCGCACGATCCAATCAGATGGGATTCCGACGCCAAGAAGTACGTTCGCGACAGCACGCTTGCAGGCGGCACCGAAGGCGGCATGACCACCGGCGATCTCGTTGTTGCCCGGGCGGCGATGAAGCCACTCGCGACACTCAACAAGCCGACGCTCGAAACGGTCGATACGGCCACCAAGGAGTCAGGCGTGTCCTTCAAAGAGCGCACCGACGTCACCGCGGTGCCCGCCATGGGCGTCGTTGCGGAAACGATGGTTGCACTCGTGCTGGCCACTGAAGCGCAACGAAAGTTCGGCGGCGACTCGATGGACGAGTTCGTTCGCAACGCCGAGGCATTCACGGCCTCGTTGACGTGACTGCCTGCGAGGGCAAGCACATCGTGCTTGTCGGCATGATGGGCGCCGGTAAGTCGTCTGTTGGACGCGTCCTCGCCCGCAAGCTGCACCGTCCGCTGCTCGACTCCGACGAACTCATCGAAGAGCGAACCGGGCGCACCGTCCGTGAGATCTGGTCGTCTGACGGCGAAGCGGCGTTCCGGGCAATCGAGACCGAAACCCTGCTCGCCATGCTCGGCGCCGGCGAGCCCGCGGTTCTTGCTGCGGCCGGCGGCGTCGTGCTCGCCGAAGCCAACCGTTCTGCACTCGCCGAGAGTGACGCCCATGTGGTCTGGCTGCTCGCACACGTCGACCTGCTCGTCACACGTGTAACGAACGGTGTCCACCGTCCACTGCTCGACGACGACCCCGAGAGGATGCTCCGCCAGATGTACACCGATCGTGAAGCGCTCTATACCGAGGTCGCCGATGCTGTTGTGTCAGTCGACCATCGCAGCATCAACGAAGTTGCCCAGGCGGTGCTGCGATGCGCCGGCTGACCGTCCCGCTCGCCGATCGTTCCTACGATGTGGTTGTCGGTCGCGGCGTCGTGGCCGAACTGGCAACACTGCTCCCGTCCACGGCCAAGCGTGCAGCGGTCGTCACGCAAGTCGGCATTCCCACTGAGATCGAATTGCCTGGCGTCGAGGTCACTACGTTCACTATCGGCCAGGGCGAAAGCGCCAAGACGCTTGACACGATCGCGACGCTGATGAGTGGGTTCGCAGCAATGGGCCTGACCCGCCACGACGTCGTCATCGGTGTCGGTGGCGGCATGGTCACCGATATCGCCGGGTTCGCCGCAGCATCGTGGCACCGCGGGATTCCTGTTGTGCACGTGTCGACCAGTCTGCTCGGCATGGTCGACGCCGCCATTGGTGGCAAGACAGGCGTCAATCTGCCCGAGGGCAAGAACCTCGTGGGGGCCTACTGGCAGCCGTCCGGAGTCCTGTGTGACCTGGAGTTCCTCGATACGTTGCCGCCCCGTGAAATGCGATGTGGCCTCGGCGAGATGGCGAAATACCACTTCTTGACCGGGGACGATCTCCTCGCTATGGACCTCGAAGAGCGGGTCGCCCGTTGCATTGAAATCAAGGCCGAGGTTGTGGCATCGGACGAGCGCGAGGGTGGGCGCCGTGCGCTTTTGAACTACGGCCATACGTTTGCGCACGCGCTGGAGATCGCGACCGGACACGAACTCGCCCATGGTGAAGCGGTGGCGATCGGCTTGATCTATGCCGCCGAACTTGGGTTCGAAATGGGCCGCATCGACGCAGCTCGAGTCCAGCAGCATCGCGATGTCGTTGCTGGCGAGTACGACCTCATGACGCAGCCGCCACCCGGCCTCGATGCTGACGAACTCCTCGCACTGATGCACCGCGACAAGAAGGCGCTCACCGGCTTGACCTTCATCCTCGACAGCGCACGCGGTGTCGAAGTCGTCACCGGCGTCGACGAGGCACCCGTTCGCGCGGTCATGTCTCGACTCTTGCGGTAGCGGCTATCTCTGGCTTACTGCCTGGCACACTGGGATCATGGCCTTTGACACTCCGATTTCACTTGTTGGACCCAGACGGGCGCCAGCACAGATGCTGGCTGAGCAAGACATCGGCGGGCAGACAAGTGTGCACGACGGCGACACCGCCGACAAGCTCGGCCTCGTCGGTGCGCCGATCGAAGGGCCAACGCACTTCAGCCAGTTCGACCCCCTCGGTGTCTGCCTGTGGGGCCAGCGGTGGTTCGAAGACGGCTGCATCAGCTCACATTTCCTGAACATGGTCGTCGAAGGCGAAGAGGTCCGTCCGGCACTCACGCCGTCAACGGCGGCGGCGGCGACGATCGGTGCCGAGAAGGCCGATGGAACGCCCGTCCTGACTGGGACCGCATCCGTTGGCCGCGACGATGTGACCGACCTCGACGAGCGCCGCAAACGCGGCCAGGGCGACCCGGGCGAGCTGCACATCATCGATCAGATCTCTGTCGGTATGGACACCCTGCAGGGTCGTGAGCCGCACGTGGTCACCATGGGGTTTGACGAGCACAACGGCCCGCTCTATCCATTCACCCTGCAACAGAAGCTTGACATGATCACCGAGCCGTGCAGTTGGTACAACGCCGATGGCGACAGCCCATGGGGCACGCCAATTGTACCGACCGAGATGCTGTCGGTCCTTGCCCACAAGCACGGCCCGCACCTGCCGGTCAGGCGTCCGTCCGTCGGACTGTTCATCGACCTCGAAGTCCGCTACGTCAACGGGCCGGTGTTCGTTGGCCGGAGCTATCAGCTCGATCACCAGGTGGTCGGCATCGGTCAATCGCGCCGCGTCGAGTCGTGGTGGACCGAAACCACACTCACCGATATCGAGACGGGCCTGCACGCTGCCACGGTGCTCTTGCACCAGGGCGTTTTCAAGGCGTCGTTCGCCGACTATCCAGCCGACGCGGGTCGTGAGACGGGTTGATCCCGAATGACGGCCCGAACGCGGGGTTTCCGGTTGCAGTAGCGAATGGTCCCAGCTCTTCGACCAATTCGAGGAGCGCTGCAGCCTGCCCGGGTGTCTACTCGACGAAGTGGCTGTCGAAGGTGGCCGCGAGATCCTGTTTTGAATCCGATGGGGCGGATGGACAACAGCCATCATCGTGGCGTACGGCATCATGTCCGCGATGCACGCCAAGCACAGTCAGTTTGGTCGACTTGCTCAACTTTCTGATGGATAGACCACGCCGACCTGGGCGCGGATTTCGTCGAGCAGACGCATCGTCTGCAACGAGTGGTCGAGCGTGACCACGTCGCTCTCAAGGTGCCCTGCCGCGATGCGCTCCATGGCGTGCGCGGCTTCGTGAGCGAGCCCCTCGTTGGGGATCTCGATTCGCTCGGCGGCGCCGTCAGCGCCAGAGACAGTGAACGCCGACGTGAACCAGAACGGGGACTCGACATCGATGCGGCCAGCCGTGCCCACGATCCGCGCGCTGAGGCCGCTCGTGCCGTCGAGTGACGTCTGGAAGGTGCTGAGTGCACCGCCGGGGAACGAAGCGACACCGGCGAGTGTGGCGTCGACACCTGACTCGGTCAGGCGCCCCATGGCCTTGACGACGTCGGGATACTCGTCGAGCACGTGGCACGCGAATGTGACCGGGTAGATACCGAGGTCGAGCAGCGCGCCGCCGGCCAGGTCGGGGCGTCGATGGCGCCCGTCTGTGGCGGGGATGTTGAGGGCAAAGTCGGCGTCGACGGTGAGTACTTTGCCGATTGCGCCATCGGCGATGCGACGCTTGAGTTCGACGTTGCCGGGGATGAACCACGTCCACATCGCCTCCATCAGGAAGCGATTGTTGCGGCGCGCGGCGTCGACCATTTCGGTCGCCTCCGCCGTGTTGATGGCGAAGGCCTTCTCACACAGCACGTGCTTGCCGGCATCGAGCGCAGCGACGGTCATGTCGCGATGGTGGCTGTGAGGTGAGGCGATGTAGACGATGTCGACGTGCGGATCGGCGAACAGTTCGTCGTAGCTTCCGTGAGCTTGGGGGATCGCGAATTTGGTGGCGAACTTGCTTGCTGACTCATGGGATCGGGATCCGACGGCGACGATCTCAGCATCGTCGAGCGTCTGGAGCGCCGCCGCCATCTTCGACGCGATTCCACCGGTTGCTGCAATTCCCCATCTCAAAGTCATGGAGGGGAACGTAGCGGTCAGTTGCGGGCGAGCAGCGATTCGATGAACACAGCGACGGCATCGTCGGCGTTGGTCCCGATCACTTCGTCTGCAGCTGCTATCGCTTGGCTCGAAGCATTGCCCATTGCGACGCCGTGGCCAGCCCACGCGAGCATTGCGGCGTCATTGTGGTTGTCACCGAATGCAATGACCTGTGCCCGGTCGATACCCCAGTCGCTGCAGAGATGCGCGAGCGCCGATGCCTTGGTGATGCCCTCGCCGGTTACTTCAACGAACTGCACGCCGCTTGTTGACACGGTCAACGGATCAACCAGCAGAGGTACGAGGTGTTCGCGCAGCGCTTCCTGAGTGATCTCGGGGTGACGGACCATCAGCTTGGTCGTGTGGTGCGCGGCGGTAGGGCGTGTCGGGAGGCCGCACTCGTCGCCGAGGTCTTCGTGCATCGAGGCGATGTCGTCAAACGATGCATCCCACCCGTTTCCGTGGTCGGTTTCCCAGCAGAACGCATACCGGTCGTCGATGTCGGTGAGTGCTGCGAAGAACCGGTCGACGTGAGCCGGATCGATCGGGAACCGGGTGGTGGCGCCGCTCAACATGTCGTGGATTAACGAACCGTTCGAGCAGACTGCGGTCGTGATGACCTCGGCCGGACGGAGCCGGGGGACCGCTGACGTCGTCGATCGGCCGGTGGCAGCGACGACGTGGATGCCAGCGGCGACGGCGTGTTGGACTGCAGTAATCGTGCGAGGCGAGAGGAGATGGTTGGGGCCGAACAGCGTTCCGTCTAGGTCGCTGGCAATGAGCCGGACGTCCGATCTGGTCAACGGATGCTCAGTGCAGTGTGCAGAAGGCGAACCATGCGAGCACGACCATACCGATGCCGAACGCCAGCTACTTCTTGAAGCGGTTGGCGATCTTGGCTTTGGTGAGTGCGAACCACTCTTGGGGAAGGCTGCGGAACGTCTCGGTGGCGAACTCGTCGGCGAGGAAACCCACGGCCTGCGAGTACGAGGGGTACGGGTGGACCGTGCCGAACAGCTTGCGCAGGCCGATGCCGTGGTCGATCATGATCGTAAACATGCCGATCATTTCCGCGGCACTGGGCCCGACAATGACGGCGCGCAGGATCTTGCCGGTGAATCGCTCAACGTCGACCGCGATGAACCCGTGTTCGAGGTCGTCGGTGAACCCGCGGTCGATGTCGGTGAGTTGCTTCACGTAACGCTTGCGTCCCCCTGCAGCCATGGCATCAACTTCGGCAACGGTGAGGCCGACCGAGGCGATCTGTGGGCGGCTGTACACGGCATTCGGGATGACCCGGGGGTCGCCAACTTTGGGGAGGGGGAGTGCGATCGCGCGAACCGTGCGACGGGCGAAGGAGTTCGCACCGTGCGTCGTTGCCGTGTTGCCCGTGATGTCGCCGACGGCGTACACCCCGTCGACCGACGTTCGGCCCCAGGTATCGGCGACAACGCCGCCTTTGGTAGTCTCAACGCCCGCTGCTTCGAGCCGGAGGTCACCGAGCGCCGGTCGACGACCGATCCCGATCAGGACCTTGTCGACGTCGGCAATGGTTGCGCCGTTCGTGAGGTGCGCGGTCTGTGTGGCCTCGTCGAACCTCTCGATCGAGGTGCCGAGGTGCACCTGCATTCCACGAGATTCGAAAACCTCTTGCATCGTGCTGGACACGAGCGGATCTTCGTTGCCCATGAGGCGGCCGGCCAGTTCGACAATGTGAACGGTGCTGCCGAGGTCGCCGAACGCTGTGGCCATCTCGATCGAGATGGCGCCGCCGCCGACCAGCACGACCGTGCCGGGAACCGACTCCAATTCGAAGATATTCTCGTTCGTCAGGACACGCTCCGCGCCGAGACCCTCGACCGGCATAACGATCGGCTTGGATCCGCCGCTGATGATCACGTTCTCGGCATGCACCTCGACCTGTCCGTTGGGGCCGTCGACCAGGACGACGTGGTGGTCGCCCGACTTCGGGGTGAGCTTGGCCCAGCCGCGCACGAGGTGGATTTTCTCGTGTTTTTCCATCTCGTGGTCTTCGCGTTGGGCAAGATCGTCACGCTTCGCGCGTACCCAGCCGAGCGGGTTGTCCTCACCGACCAGAGCAGCGTGGAGCAGTGCCTTCGACGGGACACAGCCGACATTTGTGCAGTCGCCGCCGACCTTGTCGCCCTCGATCAGCACGATGTCGTGGCCGAAGTTAGACAGACCGACAGCCATCGTCAGCCCGCCGGAACCGGCGCCGATGATCGCAGCCTTGTAGGTCTTCTTGGAGTCATGTCCAATCATGGTGTTTCCTGTTCCAGGGGGAGTGGCGCGCTGCTTGTGTTGTTCCGCCGCTTGAGAGTACGTGCGACCACGAGGCTGGTGACGAAGATGACGACGCTGGCAACGAGTGCGTAGGGATTGAGGCCATCGAGGCCCTTGTCGACTCGGTCGAGCGATGCACCAAGTAGCACGAACGAGATCGTGCCCGGCAGGGAGCCGAGCGCTGTGGCGGTGATGAAGGGGACGTACTTGATCCGCAGTGCACCCGCCGCGTAGTTAACGAGGTCGTAGGGGAGGAAAAGAAATCGGGTCAGGAGCACGGTCTCAAAGCTGTTGTCGCGCATCCGCTGCGACCAGCGTGCAATGAACGATTGCTGTTCGTCGCCGAGCGTGGCGGTGTCGTCGATCTTCGCGCTGAGGCTCCGCCCGATCACGAACGCAATGCTGGCTGACAGGTTGGCGCCGATGATCACGGCGATAACACCCACGACCGGTCCGAACAACACGCCACCGACGATCGTGAGCACGGAAGCAGGGAAGAGCACGATCGGGCGGGCGAGGTAGACCCCGACGTAGGCGAGGATGCCCCACCATGCACTCCCGACACTGTCGATGAACTTTTGTGCTGTGCCCGTGGCGCTCAGATCATTGGCTGACTGATAGTTGCGCCACAGCACGACCGCCGTGATCCAGATTGCAACAACAACCCCACGCTGCACCCAGATTCGACGGTTGTCCACCGGATCAGTCTCGTCGTCGATGTGACTGTCGGCAACGAGGGGAGATGCAGAAGTGTCGATGTCCATCGGATACTGCCAACCTGGGACGGCCAACAGAACTTCCGATAACAACACCAGTTTCGTCTTCGTTTCTCAATCGACAGTGTGCCGCGCCGAGTGGCCAGCCCGCGGTCAGACCGGCGGGTTGAAGAGCGGAGCTACCGGGTGCTCGTTGAGGGGTTGAGCCGGTGGCAGGGTGAGGCCGATCTGGGGCGGTCGCATTTGGTGGGTTTGCCCGTGGGGATCTTGGAGTGTGAAGTGGCCGCCCCCGAGGGGCTTGATACTCCAGTGCTGTTCGTGCAACAGGTGGTGATGAAACCAGCACAGCAAAACGAGGTTGGTTTGATCGGTTGATCCGCCGTCGGCCCAGTGTTTG
>NZ_JBDNIJ010000009.1:0-3172 GCF_041688325.1 Ilumatobacter sp. | reverse complement strand
TTTCGGAGTGGAACATGATTCCTGATCCGGTGAGCGGTGTCACGGGGTCAGGGAAGACCTCACCGACGTTGGCTCGGGTGTAGAGCGGAAAGCGCTCAGACAGCTCGGAATCGGTGACGTAGTACTTCTCGCTCATTGCATAACCCCCAGATCAACGGCGTTGTGCCGGTGGTCACACTACACATGCTCCCGAATCGGTGGAGAGCCGGCCGGTCACACTGTGCCTGGCACAGTGTGACCGCTAGACGATCTTGTTCTGGCCGTCGCCCCAATACCGGTCGCGAAGGACGCGCTTGTAGAGCTTGCCGGTCGGCAGGCGCGGCAGTTGGGCGTCGAAGTCGATCGAGCGCGGCACCTTCTGGCGCGAGAGATGTTGGCCACAGAATTCGATGAGCTCCTGGGCGAGCGCTTCGTTGCCCACGATGCCATCAAGCGGCTGCACGACGGCTTTGACCTCTTCGCCGAGGTCGAC
The DNA here is from genome assembly GCF_041688325.1 of Ilumatobacter sp. GTDB lineage: Bacteria > Actinomycetota > Acidimicrobiia > Acidimicrobiales > Ilumatobacteraceae > Ilumatobacter_A. The sequence continues at coordinate 2,700 of NZ_JBDNIJ010000009.1, read as the reverse complement.
GTTCGGCACGCCGAACACCGCAGCATCGGCAACCTTCGGATGAGTGATCAGCAGGTTCTCGGTCTCTTGCGGATAGATGTTCACGCCGCCCGAGATGATCATGAAGGTCTTGCGGTCGGTGAGGTAGAGGAAGTTGTCTTCGTCGACGTATCCGACGTCGTTGACCGTGGTCATCGTGCCGTCACCCGAGGTCGACTCGGCGGTCTTGTCGGCGTCGTTGTGGTACTGAAACTCGGCGCCCGATTTGAACCACAGCGTGCCCGGCACACCGACCGGCATCTCGTTCATGTCGTCGTCAGCAACGAACACTTCGCCCAGCACGATCTTGCCGACGGTGCCCTTGTGCGCCAGCCATTCCTGGGAGTTGCAGGCCGAGAAGCCGAGCCCCTCGGTGGCGCCGTAGTACTCGTGGATAATCGGCCCCCACCAGTCGATCATCTGCTCTTTGACCTGCACCGGGCACGGAGCCGCCGCGTGAACCGCGAACTCGAGCGACGAGAGGTCGGGCTGTTCGCGCTCGGCGACGGGCAACTTGAGCATGCGGCTGAACATCGTGGGGACGAGCTGGCTGTGCGTCACTTGGTACTTCTCGACCAGCTGGAGGTATTCGAGCGGGTCGAATCGCTCCATGATGATCGCTGTGCCTCCCTGGCGAATCGTGAGGTTGACCGCAGCCTGGGGCGCCGAGTGATAGAGCGGTGCGGGCGACAGGTAGATCATGCCGTCGCGGTACTGCCAGAGGTTGGAGAGGAAGTCGAAGATCGGCAGGTTCTGCGACGGAGCCTGCTCCGGGAGCGGCCGGATGATTCCCTTCGGCTGCCCTGTGGTTCCCGACGAGTAGAGCATCGACGTGCCGAGCACTTCGTTGTCGATTGCCGTCGTCGGCTGGTCAGCAATCGCGGCGGCGTAGTCCCGAATGCGCTCGTCGGACCCTGCCGGGGCACCGCCGACCACGAGGATGAGGGACACATTCTCGAAGCTCGGCAGTGCTTCGACGATGAGCGGCAGCTTGGCGGCTGACGTGATGACCACTTGCGACTCGGAATTGTTGACGATGTACGCCGTCTCGTCGGCCGTGAGGTACGAGTTGATGCACGTGTAGTACAGACCGGACCGTTCGCCCGCCGCGCACGATTCGAAGTATCGGTTGTTGTTCTCCATGAAGATCGAATAGTGATCGAGCGGTTGGAGTCCATGTCCGACGAGGAGGTGAGCAAGCTGATTGCTGCGCCCTTCGAACTCGCGGTAGCTGACCGCCTCGCCGGTCGAGGCCATGATGAAGGCCGCCTGATCCGGATTCTCGATGGCGTGGTGTGCTGCGTACATGTGCTGTCCCCCAAGAACTCGCAGTGACGGTGTGGTCGCGGCCGACCGTATACGGTCAGCACGTCCGACACGGATGCGAAGCGACGACGATCACGACGACGATCACGACGATGGGGAACAACATGCAGGGTAAACAGGTGAAGGATCGCAAGATGAAGGTCACGGTGCTCGGCGCCGGTTCGTGGGGCACGACAGTCGCGTCGCTTGCCGCCCGCCACAACGACGCAACGCTGTGGGGCCGCGACGAAGCGCAGATGCGTGAGATCAACGACGAGCACAAGAACTCGAAGTACCTCGCCGACTACGACCTACCCAAGAACCTCGTGGGCACCTCCGATCTCGAAGCCGCAGTCACCGGAGCACAGGTCCTCGTCGTCGGCGTTCCCTCTCATGCATTCCGCTCGACGCTCGAAGCTGCCAAGCCGTTCGTGCATCCGTGGATCCCGATCGTCAGCCTCACCAAGGGCCTCGAAGCCGAGTCGATGCTGCGCATGACCGAGGTCATCAAAGACGTGCTGCCGGGCCGACCTGTTGCGGCGCTGTCCGGCCCCAACCTCGCCAAGGAGATCATGGCGGGCCAGGCCGCAGCGACCGTTATCGCCACACACGACCGGGAAGTCGCCGAGGCGTTGCAGCGTGTCTTCCAGAGTGGACTGTTTCGCGTGTACACCAACCACGACGTCGTGGGTTGCGAGATGGGGGGCGCACTCAAGAACGTCATCGCGATCGCGGCGGGCATGGCCGAGGGCCTCAGCGTTGGCGACAACACTCGTTCAGCAGTGATCGCACGCGGGCTGGCTGAACTGTCTCGCTTGGGCGAGGCAATGGGTGGCGAGGCGGCAACCTTTGCCGGCCTCGCGGGCCTCGGCGACCTCGTGGCTACCTGCGTGTCGAAGCAGAGTCGCAACCGTTATGTCGGCGAACAGCTCGGCCAAGGACGTCCGTTGCAGGACATCCTCGACGAGATGAACATGGTTGCCGAGGGCGTCAAGACGGTCGGCAGTGTGATGCAACTCGGCGAGCGGTACGGCGTCGACCTGCCAATCTGTCGCGAGGTTCATCAGGTCATCACGGGCGAGATCACCGGCGACCAGGCCTACCGCGGCCTCTTCCGCCTCCAACCTGGCCACGAAGCCGAACCCGGCTGAGCCGCTACGTGATCCCGCAGGTTGGCCGACCTCTCTGTTGCCAGCAGGTTCGTTGCGACAGGTCACACCGCATAAAGGGCCCCGGGTTATGACCTGTGAGTTTCTCTTTGCCAGTCGGCTGAGAACACTCAGTCGGAGTCCTGACAGAACGACGCAATAGGCAGCGGTTTCGGCCCAGCCCGCTCGCCAAGATCGGCGTCGCAGCCGACGCTGACGATCAACCCGC